>CAZIKZ010000085.1:0-10086 GCA_964539845.1 uncultured Hyphomicrobiales bacterium | reverse complement strand
GTTCTGCTGTCTTCGATGTTGCGCTGCGTCTTGACTCGCAGCGCTCAATGATGATGCTTCTGGTTCTCGGCGAGGCATCGCGGCGCGGTTTCGACGTCGTCCCAAGCGCGCGCGACGAGCTTACCGAACTCGGCAAACTGACTGGACAGGCGGCGAGTGTCGCCGCGATCGTCGATGGCGAACTGGTCGTGCTCGACATGATGCAGGGTCATTCCGTCGTGGAATTCGGCACGCGGCCCGGGACGCGGCTCGGTATGCATTCCAGTGCGCTGGGCAAGATCTGGCTCGCCTTCGGCGCGGGAGCCGCTGAAGCGCGGTGCTGGCGCGAGCCGCTGAAAACCTGGACATCGGAAACAATTACGGATCATGCGGCGCTGAAACGGGCTGTGAACCTCGTCAAGAAGCGCGGCTATGCGCTGGCGCCGAGCGAAACCATCATCGGCATCAACACGATTGCGGCTCCCGTTTTCAATCACCGGTCGGAGCTTGTGGCCGCGCTTGGCATCACCGGCTCGATCCAGTTCATCGAGGCTAATCCGAAGTCGCATCTGATCAAAGCTGTCGTCTCGGCCGCCAAGCGGGTCTCACAACGGCTGAGAAGCGGGGAGTAGGCGTGGCATATTCGGTTGCAGTCGATATCGGCGGCACCTTCACGGACATCGTGTTGCGGGCGCCCGATGGCGGCATGATCATCGACAAGACACTGACAACTCCGCACGACCTCATCGAAGGCTTCATGCGTGGCGTGAGCCAGGTTCTCGCCAAGGCCAAGCTGACCCCGGCCGATATCGACGGCCTCGTCGTCCATGCCACCACGGTCGACCAGGTCGACGCGACGGCGTTTGCGCTCGCCTGGATTCGTGAAAACCCGCGATGGACAGGTGGAGCTGATGAGCGCTAAACGGATTGGAGAGCTTCACTAACGCCCTCATGTGGCAAAGTCAGTTCTGGGCGCTGGCAAGACGAGCTCGCTAAGATCAACCGGCCTCACCGAACCGAACTCATTTCTGCGGAGAACGGAATTTTGTCTGCAGAGAACGGAATTTTGCGAAGTGAACCGGACCTGCGCCCCTTGCGCAGAGGGGTTGCATTCTGAGCTTGCCCTCGCACTCTCCAGTTGAATCATGCAACAATGCGACTTCCCCGACGTGATCGGTTCTTGAATGGTGATCTCCTCTGCTGCGCTCCTCATTATCCTACTCGCGCTGCCGTTTGGCGGAAGCTGCCTTGCCGCCCTCTTTCCGGCAAATGCCCGTAACGCCGAAGCTTATCTGGCCGGGGGCATCGCACTCACCGCTCTGGTTCTCGTAATCGCAATCTACCCCCAGGTCACCGATGGCGGGGTGGTTCAATACAGGGCAGCCTGGATTCCGGAACTCGGCCTCGAGTTCAATCTGAGGATGGACGGCTTCGCCTGGATCTTCTCCGCGCTGATTACCGGCATCGGCTTTTTGGTGGTTCTTTATGCGCGCTACTACATGTCGCCGTCCGATCCTGTGCCGCGTTTCTATTCATTCCTTCTCGCCTTCAAGGGGGCGATGCTTGGAATCGTGCTCTCGGGCAACCTGATCCAGCTCGTCTTTTTTTGGGAACTGACCAGCCTCTTTTCCTTCTTACTGATCGGCTATTGGCACCAGACCGCGCAAGCGCGGGATGGCGCACGCATGGCGCTGATCATTACGTCGGCTGGCGGTCTTTGCCTGTTCGCGGGCGTGCTGATTCTCGGGCACATTGTCGGCAGCTACGATCTCGATCGCGTGCTTGCATCCGGTGCGACCATCCGCGCGCACTCCCTCTACACCCCAGCGCTCGTCCTCATTCTTCTCGGCGCCCTGACGAAGAGCGCGCAGTTCCCGTTTCACTTCTGGCTGCCGCATGCGATGGCGGCGCCAACACCAGTCTCGGCTTATCTTCATTCAGCGACCATGGTGAAAGGCGGTGTGTTCCTTTTGGTGCGGCTCTGGCCTGCGCTGGGCGGTACGGATGAGTGGCTGTGGCTCGTAGGCACGGCGGGGCTGATCAGTTTCATACTCGGCGCGTTCATCGCTCTTTTTCAGCAGGACCTGAAAGGGCTGCTCGCCTACTCGACCATCAGCCATCTCGGACTGACGACTCTTCTCATTGGACTCGACTCGCCACTCGCGCTGGTCGCCGCCATCTTCCACATCATGAATCATGCGACGTTCAAGGCGTCGCTGTTCATGGCGGCCGGAATCATCGACCACGAAACCGGCACCCGCGACCTGCGCCGCCTAAGCGGCCTTTGGCGCTTCATACCGATCACGGCGAGCCTCGCGATGGTTGCCGCCGCTTCCATGGCCGGCGTTCCGCTGCTGAACGGATTCTTGTCCAAGGAGATGTTCTTCGCCGAGACGATCGAAATCCACGACAACTCGCTCATGGATCAGGCGCTGCCTTATATCGTCACGGTGGCCAGCATGTTTACGGTCGCTTACTCGCTGCGTTTCATCGTGGAGGTCTTTTTCGGCCCGCCTCCGCCGGACCTGCCAGTCACGCCGCACGAGCCGCCATTCCTTATGCGCCTCCCCGTCGGGCTTCTCGTGCTGGCGTGCCTTCTCGTTGGTATCGCCCCCACCTTTACCATTGGCCCCCTTCTCGAAACCGCACTCCATGCTGTCCTCGGCAACGCTATTCCGGAGTACAGCCTCGCCGTCTGGCATGGCGTCACGCCCGCACTCCTCATGAGCCTGGTGGCGATCTGCGGCGGCGTGACCCTATACCTGGTGCTGCGCACATACTTGCTCGTCGCTAAAGGCCCCCCGCTCCTGCGCCACATCAAGGGCCAGCGCATTTTCGACCGCGTACTCGTCGCCGTCTCGTGGCAATTCGCAAGGCGGTTGGAGAAACTGCTCGGCACGCGGCGCCTGCAGCCGCAGTTGCAGTTGCTGATTTGCGCCGCCCTGCTGATCGGTTTTGCGCCGGTGTTTGCGCGGGGGATCGGTTCGTGGGGAACGGCGCGAACCGATTTCGATATCGTGTTCGTATTGATTTGGTGCATCGGGGGCGCCTGCGCGCTGGCAGCGGCTTACTACGGCAGGTTTCATCGCTTCGCGGCACTCATTTTTGTCGGCGGCGCCGGTCTCATGACGTGCGTCACTTTCGTCTGGCTGTCGGCGCCAGATCTCGGTCTGACCCAGCTGGTGGTCGAGACGGTCACGACGGTGCTGCTTCTGCTCGGGCTGCGCTGGCTGCCGAAGCGCGACGAGAAGCTCGCCGAGGCCGGAGCGCCCAATCGCGGCATCCGCTGGGGTCGCTGGCGCGACGTCGGGATCGCAGCGGCTACCGGAATTGGATTGGCGACGCTGGCCTACGCGATCATGACTCGGCCGGAACCCGGCAGCATCGGACGTTTCTTTATCGAGAACGCGTACACTCTGGGCGGCGGCACCAATGTCGTGAACGTGATTCTCGTAGACTTCCGTGCGTTCGACACATTGGGCGAAATCACGGTTCTCGGCATCGTCGCAATCACCGTTTACGCGCTGCTACGGCGATTTCGTCCTGCCGCTGAAAGCATTCCGGTCCCTGAACAGCAGGAAACGCAAAACAGCTACGACGACAATCATCCGGACCGTGTGAAAGGAGACACCATCAAAGGCGCAATGGAGATCCCAGCGCTGATGATGGCAATGCTTTTCCCGGTGATCGGGGCTGTAGCCTTCTTCTTGCTCCTCCGCGGCCACGACTTGCCCGGCGGCGGGTTTGTCGCGGGGGTAACCATGGCGACGGCATTCATCCTCCAATATATGGGCCGCGATATCACGTGGGTGGAGGCGCACCTGCGCGTTCTGCCAGTCCGTTGGATGGGCACCGGCCTGCTGCTGGGGGCCGGTGTCGGGGTGGCCCCGTTGTTGTTCGGCCGGCCATTCCTGAGCTCGTCGTTTTCCTATGTCGAGATTCCGTGGATCGGCTCCGTTCCGCTGGCAAGCGCGCTGCTATTCGATCTTGGTGTATTCGCGCTGGTCGTGGGCGCCACGGTCCTGATGTTGATCGCGATTGCGCATCAGACCGTGCGCACTCACCGGACACCCGGCGGCCGCGGACCGAACCCGCCGGGGCCGTCGCCAAAGACCGGGGTGCCGTGATGGAAATCGTACTCGCTCTCAGCATAGGCGTGCTCGCGAGTTCGGGCGTCTGGTTGCTGCTTCGACCGCGCACGTTCCAGGTGATTATCGGCCTGGCGCTGCTGTCTTACGCGGTCAATCTTTTCATCATCGCCATGGGGCGGCCTCGGACCGGCGCCGCTCCGATCCTGGCCGCGCGTGCCGCGGGCGACCCTGCGCAGTTTGCCGATCCACTCCCGCAGGCTCTCGTCCTGACGGCCATCGTCATCAGCTTTGCGACCACGGCGCTCTTCCTCGTCGTCCTGCTCGCATCGCGCGGTCTGACAGGGACCGACCACGTCGACGGACGGGAGCCGGAAGCGTGAACAGCCTCGCCGACCATCTGATGATTGCACCGGTGGTGCTACCGCTGATCGCCGGCGCGACCATGCTCGCTCTCGGCGGAGAGCAGCGCCGCAACGTCAACGCCGCGCTCAATGTTGCCAGCACCTTCGCGCTGGTGGCGATCTCCGTCGCATTGCTGCGAGCTGCCGATGCTGCTCCGACCGGCGTTGCGGGTGTGTATCGTCTGGGTGGCTGGCCCGCCCCGTTCGGTATCGTCCTCGTAGCCGACCGGCTCGCCACACTCATGCTGCTGTTGACCAGTCTCCTTGCAGCCGCCGCGGTTGTATTCTCGTTCGCGCGCTGGCACCGCGCGGGCGTACTATTCCATCCTCTATTTCAGTTCCTGCTCATGGGGATCAACGGCGCGTTCCTCACCGGCGATCTGTTCAACCTGTTCGTTTTCTTCGAGGTGCTGCTCGCGGCTTCGTACGGTCTGGCGCTGCACGGCTCGGGACCTGCCAGGGTGTCAGCCGGGTTGCATTACATCGTCGTCAACCTCGCAGCCTCACTGTTGTTTCTGATCGGCGTCAGCCTGATCTACGGCGTGGCCGGCACGCTCAACATGGCCGATCTCGCGGCCCGTATCCCGGCAATCCGCTCTGAGGATCGCGCGTTGCTGGAAGCGGGGGCCGGCATTCTGGGCATTGCGTTCCTCGTCAAGGCAGGAATGTGGCCCCTGTGCTTCTGGCTACCCAGCACCTATGCCGCCATACCGCCTCCCGTAGCAGCAATTTTCGCAGTCCTGACGAAGGTGGGCGCCTACATCATTCTACGGTTATGGCTGCTTTTATTCGGAGACACGGCGGGAGCGTCGGCGCAATTCGGCGGCGAATGGTTGCTCCTCGGCGGTATGGCGACCGTGACGTTCGGCATGATCGGGAGTCTTGCTTCGCAGGATATGGCGCGGCTCGCAGCCTATTCGGTGCTTGTGTCCTCCGGCACAGTCCTCGCCGCCGTCGGCATGGGTCAGGTCGGCGTAACCGGGGCAGCCCTCTTCTACCTGATCAGTTCGACACTCGGCCTCGCCGCATTCTTTCTTTTGATTGAGCTCGTCGAGCGAGGCCGCGAGCCTGGAGCCGACGTGTTCGCGGTGACACGGGAGCTTTACGGCGAGGCGGACGAACCGGACGATTCCGAGGAAGTCGGCATCGCGATCCCGGCGACGCTTGGTATCCTGGGCGTGGCCTTCATCGGCTGTGCCCTGGTCATTTCCGGTATGCCGCCGCTCTCCGGATTTATCGCCAAATTCGCGATCCTGGCATCGACGCTTAATACACCGGCCGGAGCTGCCTCGATCGCCGGCTGGATTTTGCTTCCCCTGCTGATCCTGTCGGGGCTGGCGGCGCTGATCGCCCTGACACGGGCCGGTATCCGTACGCTCTGGGCTTCGCCGGATCGCGCGGTGCCGCGCGTGCGTCTGATTGAGATGGCGCCTGTGGCATTTCTCCTGCTGCTCTGCGCAATCCAGACGATCGAGGCGGGTCCGATCATGCGCTTCATGCAGGCAACGGCGCAGTCGCTTCACGCTCCTCATGACTATATCCACGGCGTACTTGGTTCCGCAGTTGAGCGGCCGAGAGGCCCTTCATGACTCGGCTCTTTCCATTTCCCATCGTCAGCGCCGGCCTGCTGGTTTTTTGGCTGGTGCTGAATCAAACGCTTTCGCTGGGGCAGATCCTTCTAGGCGGTGCCGTCGCCGTTATCGGGGGCTGGGCATTCGCCGCTCTGCAGCCTCCGAAAGCACGTCCACGGCGGCTGGGCGCGGTCTTCCGTTTGGCTGCCTTCGTCTTCGTAGACATTGTGCGGTCCAACATCGCCGTTGCTCACATCATTCTCGACCGTGGTCAAAGGCGATGGACTTCCGGCTTCGTAGAGATCCCGCTTGATCTTCGTGATCCCTATGGCTTGGCGGCGCTCGCCTGCATCATCACATCGACACCCGGGACCTTATGGGTGGATTTCAACGCAGCGAGCGGCAAGTTGACCATTCATGTTCTTGATCTGATCGACAAAGCCGAATGGACGCGCATCATAAAGGGACGTTACGAACGCCTTCTGCTGGAGGTTTTTGCATGAGCACGATGCTCGCCTGGTCGATTACGACCGCGCAGATATTGCTGGCCTGTGCAATGGCATGCTCCGCGTACCGCATCCTTCGAGGTCCAAGAGCGCAAGATCGGGTTCTCGGTCTCGACAGCCTGTATGTGAACGCGATGCTGCTACTTCTCACGTTCGGAATCCGGACAGGCAGTACGCTTTACTTCGAGGCGGCGCTGATCATTGCCCTGCTCGGGTTCGTGAGCACGGTCGCGCTTGCAAAGTTCCTGCTTCGTGGAGAGGTGATCGAATGAATGCAGCAGGTGACATTTCTGCCCTGCCAGCCATTCTGACGGCAGTGCTCCTGGTGGGCGGAGCCGCGATCACTCTGATCGGCGCGTTAGGACTGCTGCGGCTACGGACCTTTTACGAAAGGGTCCATGCGCCCACCCTTGGAACCACGCTTGGTACGGCGTGCATCGCAAGCGCGTCCATGATTTACTTTTCCGTGTTAGGAACGCGCCCGGTACTGCATGAGTTGCTGATCGTCGTTTTTATCACGGTGACGACGCCGATCACCTTGATGGTTCTGGTCCGCGCTGCAGCTTTGCGCGATCAATCAGAGAGCGCGGCCTCTCCACACCCAACCGAACGCGACTGAATTCATTGTCTGACGGGGGGCACCGCCAGAATATCCACGCTCAGCGAGCGCAGAGCCTCTTCCGCAACGCTGCCGATCAGCACTTTAACCAGCCCAGACCGTCCGTACGTGCCCATCACCAGCAGATCAGGACGCATCTCTGAGACTGCGCGCGAAATAATCTCCATTGGCTCGCCCTCCTCAACGCGCAGAGTCCATCCCCCCTTGAGATCGTTCGCGATCAGGAACGCCGCCAATTCGTCCATGGCCCGTTGGCGCTCACTCGCAACGTAACTCTCGATATCAGCCTTAGCCGAGCCAGCGATAAACAATTTCCCCTTCGCCAACGGGAGGAACGCATGAAGAAGCGTGGCGCGTTCGTCGCTGATCAAACCCGCCGAAAGTGCGACCCGGAGCGCATTCGCCGAGGTGGCTGACATATCGACCGGCGCCACGACATTTTCATATTTCCGCTGGGCTTCATTGTTCACCATCAGCACGGGGACGCTCCCCTTGCGGATCACCCGCTCGATCGTGGTTCCGACAAAGATGTCGAGCAGAAGTTGCTTGCGGTGCGCTCCCATGACAATGAGGTCTGCGGTGACGGCGGCAGCCGCCCGCAGAATCCCGTCAAAGGGATCGCCCGTGACCACCATTGGACAGGCGTCAATGCCCCGCAGTTCCGGCATTGACTCGATCTGCTCGCGGAGCACTCGTTCGCTCTCCTGCCTTTCCATAGCGATCAAATCTTCTGGCTGATCGTCGTCCACAACATGAACAACGTGCAGTTGCGCGTTGCCGGTCTGCGCCAGAAGCCCAGCCTGCCGCAAGGCGCGATTGGAACGCGTGGAGAAGTCCGTCGCCGCAAGAATCTTCATAGGGAACCTCATATCGACCAGTCATTCCGATTTGGCGTTGATTTGGTTGCTGCGAGGGCGGCGCGCGATGACCGCAGACCAAATGCTTTAGCGCGTCTTGTTGCCCACGAGCGGTACATCGCGTTAGCAAGACTGGGCTTTATCGGACAGCGTATGGCGGCCCGGCCCGGACTGTTACACGGTGACCGCGGTTGCACTAGCCGAAACTGCACCCGTTTCAAAATGGCATTACGTCGCATGGCCGGGGTAACGCCGAGCATGCCTCGCGATCACATGCTACGTGGTGCACGACTCCATTCGGCTGCAAATTCCCGATGGTTTTTACGCTCATCCAGATTAGCGAGAGCGATAGTGTTGCGACCGTGTCGTCAGTTGCCAAACTCTGGCGGCCGCAGAAACGCGATCGGTGATGCCGACGTCCAATAGGCGGTCCACAAGAGTGGAAACATCAAGGCCGCCCACACGATTGACGCAAAGGACGTTGACGCATTTTCAGAGGCCGGCAGAGACAAATTGATGGCACCCGCCGCGAGCTTCTGCCTCCGTGCAACACGATACGCCGCCAGATCAACGACATTGGCGGTGACATGCACCTGCCCGCACTCGCACGGCGCTGAGCCTTTCCCGTCATACACACAAGACAAGGCCGCGACCGCCCTGCCGCGTGCCTCCGATCCATGGAGCGTGATCAACCGGCTGCCGTCAGCGTCATCCATGAGCACTCCGATCAGAACCGAGCGAACGTCAAAACGACGATCGTCGCGTAAGACAGGATGAAACCGGCAATCAGAAGTGAGTGGTTGTAGGTCATCGTCGCCTCAGACTGCGAGTTCCTGAAGCACCAGTTCCTTCGTTTCCACGAAGGCCGCGCTGGACCGTGCGCGCGGGTGCGGAAGGTCGACGGAGATTACCGTCCGGATTCGCCCGGGACGCGGCTCCATCACCACCACCCGATCGCTGAGAAACACCGCCTCCTCCACGTCGTGTGTCACCATCACGATGGTGACGCGCTCTTGTTGCCAGATGCGCAGGAGCTCATTCTGAAGGTGCGCGCGCGTGAGCGAATCAAGCGCTCCAAGGGGCTCATCCAGCAGCAATATCCGCGGACGCGTCACCAGCGAACGAGCGATCGCGGCGCGCTGCGCCATGCCGCCCGACAATTGATGCGGGTAGGCCTTCTCGAAGCCGCCAAGCCCGACCAGCGCGATATTGTCGTCGATCAGCCGCTGCTGGACATCATCCGTCTCTTTGCTGCCGTCGAGACCGAGCCGCACATTGTCCTCGACCGTGAGCCACGGAAACAGCCGGTGCTCCTGGAAGACGATGCCGCGTTCCGGGCCAGGCCCTTCGATCCTTCGTCCGTCCAGAAGGATATCGCCGTCATAGTCGACATCGAGCCCAACGATCAGTCGAAGCAGCGTTGACTTCCCGCACCCGGACGCGCCCACGATGCTGACAAACTCGCCTGGATTGATCTGCAATCCGATATTGCGCAGCACCGAGATCGGCTTCGTATCGACCACGTAGGATTTGCTGACATCCCGGATCGTCAGCGGCGCCCGGCTATGGAGTGTGGTATGGATCGCGGTCACGCCGCGCCTCCTTTCCAGACCAGCAACCGCCGGAATACCGCGGTGCAGATCACGTTAATGGTGTAACCCACCAGTGCGAGTGCGATGACGCCGAGCAGCACCACATCCATCCGGAATTGGCCGCGTCCTTCGGAGACGAATGTGCCGAGCCCACGACCCATGCCCATGGCATATTCGGCGCTGACGGTTCCCAGCCAGGCCGTAATCAGAGCAATCTGGACGCCGACGAAGATCGAGGGCAGCGCCGCCGGCAGAACAAGACGCGTAAGCCGTGTCCGGAATGACAACCGAAGCACGCGCGCGACTTCGAGAAAGGCCTCCGGAATGTTGCGAAGGCCGAGATAGGTGTTGAGCGCCGCCGGAAAGAAGGCCGACATCGCAATATAGACCAGCTTCGATCCGTCGCCGTTGCCGAACCATGCGGTGAGCAGTGGGATCCAGGCGAACAGTGCGATCTGACGCAACGTGTT
>CAZIKZ010000084.1:0-14249 GCA_964539845.1 uncultured Hyphomicrobiales bacterium | reverse complement strand
TCCCGCATATCGAAGAGCGCTGGATTGCGGCGGCGAGCGGCAATATCCGCATCCGCCTCTACGACCCCGGAACGAACGAGTCCGCACCGGCCATCGTGTTCCTGCATGGCGGCGGCTTCGTAGTGTGCGACATCGACATTTATGATGGTGTCACGCGCCAGCTTGCCAGGCGATCCGGCATGCGGGTTGTCAGCGTCGATTACGCGCTCGCGCCCGAGCATCCTTTCCCGGTGCCGCTGAACGACTGCATCGCCGCGATCCGCTGGGTCGCCACGCATGGAGACGAATGGGGCATCGATCCGTCTCGCATCGCGGTCGCAGGCGATTCAGCCGGCGCCAATCTGGCGCTCGCCGCAACCATCGCGTTGCGCGACGCGGGTCAGTCTCCCGTGCGGGGCACGGCTTGCATTTATGGATGTTATGCGCCGGACCTGAACACGCAGTCCGACAAGGATTTCGGCGCTGGGGCGTATCTCATCATGACGCCCGAAATGGCGTGGTACTGGAATCATTATCTCGCAAACAAGACCGATCGCACCAATCCGCTTGCGGCGCCGCTCCATGCAGACCTTCACGGGTTGCCGCCGCTCTTTCTCACCGCGTGCGAATACGATCCGCTGCGCAACGATTCCGAAATGCTGGCCGAGAAGCTGAAGGCTGTGGGAGCTTCATTCGAATTCCGGCTGTGGCCCGGCACCGTGCACGCCTGCGTCAACCTGATGGGGTGGATTCCGGCGATGGGACCGCGCGTGGATGAGGTCTGTGCGTTCCTGAAGCGGGTGACGGTCAGGACCTGAAATCACCGCCTGAACCAAATCGGCACCTTGCGCGTTTACGGGTTTCGTTTCCGCGTCAGGACAATCATGGTCAGTACCCCACGCGATTTGCGCACCGGCCGCTCGGTCTGGGAGGGTCGACGCGTGGCCCGCGTGCGTCATGGCCAGCTTCACAGCGACCTGACGACCGATGTGCTGATCATCGGTGCCGGAATCACCGGCGCGATGATCGCCGACAGGCTTGCGCAATCCGGACTGAAGGTCACGGTCGTTGACCGTCGTGACGACCCGGTCAAGGGCTCCACGGTCGCTTCCACCGCACTCGTGCAATACGAGATCGACACACCCCTTTGCATGCTGTCGCGCAAGATCGGCAAGGCCAATGCCATGCGAGCGTGGCGACGATCGCGGCTTGCGGTCGAAGCGGTCGCCGCACGGCTGTCCGAACTCAAGGTGCAGGATGTGACCCGCCGCGACGGGCTTTATCTCGCAGGCAACACGCTCGACGCCGCGGGCCTGGAGCGCGAGCATGCGGCTCGCCGCGAAGCCGGACTGCCGGATCGCCTGCTTTCGCGCAAGGAGTTGAAGCAGCGCTTCGGTCTTTCGCGATCGGCGGCACTGCTGGCCTACGGCAATCTGGTGATCGATCCGCGCAAGGCGGCGCATGCGATGCTTGCCGCCGCGATCCAGAACGGCGCGCGCGTGTTTGCTCCGGTCGACATTGACGACATCGAATGCCACGCGCGCAGTGCGACCGCGATCACAGATCGGGGTCACGCGATCCGCTGCCGCACCCTGGTGATGGCGACGGGTTATGAATTTCCGAAATTCGTTCCCGCGCGCGGGCACAAAATCATCTCGACCTATGCAATCGCGACAGTGAAACAGCCAAAGCGCCTGTGGCCCGGGCAATGCACGATCTGGGAGGCGTCCGAGCCGTATCTCTATCTGCGCACCACGCCTGAAGGCCGCATCATCTGCGGCGGCGAGGATGAGGACTTCGTCGACGAGAAAAAACGTGACAGGCTGCTGGCGCGCAAAACGCGAACGCTACAGAACAAACTGCAAAAGCTGCTGCCCGGCGTCTCCACCGAAATCGACTTTGCCTGGTGCGGCTCGTTCGGGCAGAGCAGCACCGGGCTTCCCATAATCGGCGCCATTCCGAAAATGCCGCATTGCTTCGCCGCGCTCGGCTATGGCGGCAACGGCATCACCTATTCGCGGATCGCAGCGGATGTGATCGCAAGTGCGGTGAGCGAACGCCCCGATTGCGATGCGGATCTCTATGATTTCAAGCGGAAGGGTTAGCCGGCCACGATCTTGAGCAACGCGCTCTGCCGGTGGTGCGCATGCGTGACCGCAATCGCGAGCGCATCGGCTGCGTCCTCGGTACGCGGATCGGCCTTGGGTAATAGCACGCCGATCATCATGCGGATTTGCGACTTCTCGGCATGCCCGGCGCCGACGACAGTCTTCTTCACAAGGTTCGGCGCATATTCCGCGACCTTGAGTCCCGCACGCGCCGGTATCAGCATTGCGATGCCGCGAGCCTGACCGAGCTTCAGCGTGGACGCGCCGTCGCGATTGACGAAGGTCTGTTCCACCGCTGCCTCGTCCGGAGCGAACTCCTCGACCACCCGCGTCAGACCGTCATGGATCGCGACCAGGCGCACCGAAAGTTCGGCACGCTCATGCGTTTCCACCGAACCGCAGGCGACGAACAGCAGCCGGTTGCCCTCGCAGGCGATCACGCCCCATCCGGTGCGGCGGAGCCCGGGATCGATACCGAGGATGCGAATCGGTCGCTGCATGTCACCGAACGCATAGCACGGGATGCATGGAAGGCCCGCGCCGCATTCCATCGCTCAAGGCATCTCCGGCTGGTATGGGATTGCGCCAGCCGGAGCATGACGTGACAGATTTTTCCGCAACAGCCGCCAGCCTTGTTGGCGAGCCGCGTTTCGTTGCCGCACTTGCGGTCGCGCTGATAGCGGGTCTGGTGCGCGGTTTTTCCGGATTTGGCTCGGCGCTCATTTATGTGCCGCTGATCGCGGCCATTTACGAACCGCGGATTGCGGCGCTCACACTTCTGATCGTGGACTTCGTGTCGAGTGCACCGTTCACAATTCCGCTGACGCGGCGCTGCAATTGGCGCGAGGTCGCGCCGGTGTCGATCGCAGCGATCTGCACCATTCCACTCGGCGTTGCGGCGCTGGAATATCTCGACCCCACCATCCTGCGCTGGTTCATCGCGGCTCTGGTCACGACGCTGCTGATCGTGCTCGCGTCCGGCTGGCGCTACAGCGCGCCGCCGACTCTGCCGGCCTCCATCGGCGTTGGACTTTTTGCCGGCTTTGGCTCCGGGGCGGCACAGATCGCAGGCCCGGCGGCGATCATCTACTGGCTCGGCGGCCCGAACAGCGCGCGGGTGATCCGTGCGAATTTGATGGTGTATTTCGCGATCCTCGCGATCGTCTCCGGCATCATCTATTACGCGCGCGGGCTCTTCACCGCCGATGTACTGGCCCTGTCGCTGCTGCTCGGACCGATCTTCATCGTCGCGATGGCGGTCGGCACATATCTGTTCCGCGGCGCGTCGGATCACGGCTACCGGCGCGTGGCGTATGCCATCATCGCCCTGTCGGCAGTCGTCAGCCTGCCGCTGTTCGACGAGTTGTTCCGCTAGCCGGCATCAAGGCGCCGGCGTCTCGCGCTTGAAGTCGGCGCGCTCGAGAAGATGCGACGCGGCAAGCCCGAGCACGAGGCCCCAGAATGGCGCACCGATGCGGAAGATCGGCACGTCGGCCACCGTGACAACGAAGCAGATCAGCGCGCCGAAGCTGAACTTGTCCCGAAACGATATCTGGAACGAGGTCTGCAGCACGCGCAGCATGGCAAGGCCCGCCAGGGTCGCGATGAAGGCCGGTGGCGTCGCCAACAGAAGCCGCGTGAAGAACGGCGCCGTCAGCCCGAAGCCGAGCGCCAGAATACCGAGAAAGACAGCAGCGGTGTATTGCCGGTGCTTTTCGCCAGAACTTGCGAGGATCGCGTTGGACGGCCCTGTGAGACAGGTCGAAACCGCGCCGAAGCATGCCGTGATCAGCGAACCGACACCGCAGGCGAAGGTGATCGCGTTGACCGGCGGCTTGTGCCCGCTCGCCGTCAGGATCGCGATGCCCTGCCCGTTCTGAACGACCAGAACGGTGATGGCGAGCGGCACCACCAGTTCGACCATCGCCTGCCACGAGAATTGCGGCGCATAGAGATTGGGCTTTGCAAACTCGAACAATGTCCCCGCGGGAGGATTGAAGCTTCCGAGCAGCCAGACCGTGATCGCGCCGACGATCAGCGCAACGATCAGCGGCGGCGCCAGACGCGCAAGCCGCGGGACCGCAGATAACGCAAAGAACGGCACCGCCATCGACAGTGCGATCCAGAACCCGTCACGGAAGGCATGCACAAGGTCGATACCGAACCGGAGAAAGACGCCGGCGACCATCGCCATCACGATCGGCATCGGGATCGCGTCCATCACGCGGCGGACCAGACCGGTCAACCCGAGCACCAGCATCAGCAGACCGGTGGCAAGGAACGCCCCGATCACCTCGGGAAAGCTGAGATGCGTGAGCGCGGGCCCGACCAGAACCGTGCCCGGAATGGTCCAGAAAAACGCGAGTGGTTCCCGGTACAGAAGCGAATAGGCGATCGTGATCAGGCCGTTGACAAAGAAGACCGCAAAAATCCAGGAGGCCAGATCGGATTCGGACAGACCGCCACGCGCCCCGACTGACAGGATGATCGCGACCGGCCCCGAGGTCGAAAAGAGGAAGGCGACGAAGGCGCTGCCGGCATAGACCGCGCCGAAATCCGACCATGCCCGGCGCGGCAGCGGCAAGACCGGCTTTTCAAGCGGCATCAGTGTGTCCCGGATCCGGCGCAGCAGGAACGCGGCGATGCCACCTCGTCACCCCCGGACTTAGCCGTCCGAAGGACAGCGTCGCTTCGCTCGCCTATGACCCGCGGGTCTCTCTTCTTCGCACGATGGATTGCCGGGTCAAGCCCGGCAATGACTGCGCCGGATAGGTCCCGCACGGGTCACGCGCTCATCTTCGACATGAGCTGATCGGACACTTCGAAATTGGCGTAGACGTTCTGAACGTCATCGCTCTCTTCCAGCGCCTCGATCATACGCAGCAGCTTTTCGCCCTGCTCGTCGCTCACCGCGAGCGTGTTCTGCGGCTTCCAGATCAACGCGGACTTGCGCGGCTCACCATACTTCGCCTCGAGCGCCTTGGAGACTTCGGCAAGCGCGTCCTGCGCCGTATAGATCTCGTGGCCATTCTCGGTCGAGACGACATCCTCGGCGCCGGCCTCTATCGCGGACTCGAGCATGTCATCTGCGCTCGCGACCTTGGCGTCGAACTCGACGACGCCGACGCGATCGAACATGAAGGACACCGCGCCGGTCTCCGCCATGTTGCCGCCGTTCTTGGTGAAGGCGGAGCGGACATCGCCTGCTGTACGGTTGCGATTGTCGGTCAGCACCTCGACGATCAGGGCGACACCGCCGGGCCCGTAGCCCTCGTAGCGCACCTCGTCGTAGTTCTCCGAATCGCCGCCCTGGCTCTTCTTGATCGCACGCTCGATGTTGTCCTTCGGCATGTTCTCGGCGCGAGCCGCGATAATGGCCGCACGCAGGCGCGGATTGAAGTTCGGGTCCGCCATGCCCAACTTGGCCGCGACGGTAATTTCACGCCCCAACTTGGAGAATATCTTGGAGCGCGCCTTATCCTGGCGCCCCTTGCGGTGCATGATGTTCTTGAATTGGGAATGGCCTGCCATGGATTCGGACCGCAAATCGGTGGACGCGGCGGCGTTATAGGACGGCGGGCATAGTCGGCTCAACCCTTTTGCCGGAAACCCTGCCGCAGGAGTGCTCTGAGGCTTCATGGGACCTGACCGATCGTTCCGGAACAGCGCCGGCCCTCGCCCCTCCCGCGAGGCCTGTTCAGGGCTGGTCGCGGCCGTCGGCCCCGCCGCCGAGCCAGATGTCGTTCTCCATCACGATCTTGCAGGGCTCGGGCATCTTGTAGCGTTCTGCGCAGGCCGTCATCGCCGCCTTGCGCGCACCCTCCAGCGTCGATGCGCCAAAGCGCGTGAAGTGATGCTTGCGGTCAGGCGTCTGCACCATGACCTTGTAGGTCGGCGCCGCGACGTAGCGGTCGAGGAAGCCGCGCTGGCTGCTTTCAAGCTTCAACAGTTTGCTCAGCTCGGCGATGCGGTCGCGACCCACTGCCGGCAGTTTGTGGAAACGCAGGAACGCATCCATTTCCATCAGCCATTGCAGCTTGCCTGATGCGGCGGTGAAGAGCGAGTGGCCGTCATCGCCGAATTTCTCGTACATCACGAGCTTCACGTCACCGCCGCCATCGAGGAAAGCAGACTGCATGCGCTCGACCAACGCGGGCCCGAAGAAGCTGTCGTTCTTCGCATAGACCCAGAGATTCGGAACGCGGCTTGCGCTCCCGAAATCCTTGTACGCATTCACGAGCACGTCTTCCTTCGGACAATCCGGCATGCGCAGCCCGCCCGAGATGCTGATGACACCGCGAAGATTCGGGACGTTGCGTGCCGCGAGCGCAACCACCGCTGCGCCGCCCGCCGACACGCCGATCGCGATTGCGCGGCTCGGATCTGCATCCGGCCGTTTCGACACGACGGCAAGCGCGCCCTGCAGATCGTCTACATCGGCCGCGAAGCGGCTGGCGAAGCTCGCGGTGGTGCAGGACACCGTCGCCGCCATCGGCCCGTCCGATTGACCGAACCCGCGACGCATCACCACCACTGCCAGCCAGCCGCGCTGCGCAAGATCGCGTGCCGTTCCCGAATAGTCGGCTGCCTTGCTCCCCAGCATGTCAGCGAGATTGGAAGACTTGCCGTGCGTGATCAGCGCAATCGGAAGCTTCTCCGTAAGGTCAGACCGCTTGACGATCAGCCCTTCGAGGCGGACGGAACGGCTCTCGATGGTGGTGCGAAAGAAGGTCCGCTCGATCACGAATTCGTCAGGCGCGGATTGCGCGAACGCCGCGGGCGCCATGGCCACGGTCGCGAGTGTCACGCACAGAAACGTTACCGCCACCGTCGCAAGGCGCCGGGCGGCGTCCATCCGCGCAATTCGCGTATCGTGATCAGCGCACATCGGTTCGGATCTCAGGAGGGTACGATAGCGGTTCCGATTTTGCGCTGCCAGCGTGAATGGCGGCCTAACGGATGGTCTTGTCGGCAGGCCCGGCGGCAACTCGCTCCGGTGCGGTCGGGCCGACCCAGGTGTCGTTTTCCATGATGACCTTGCACGGCTCCGCGGTCTTGTGCCGGGTCTGACAATTGTCGAGGGCCGCACTCCGCGCAAGCTCCAGCGTCGAGGCGCCATACTGCGTCATGTAATTCTGGCCGTCCGGGGTCTGCACCATCGCCTTGAAGGTCGGCGCTGCGAGATATTGGTCGACGAAGCTGCGGCTGCGATCGCTCAGCTTGAGTCGCTTCATCAGATCGTCGCCGCGGTCGCGCTTGGTCGACGGGAGATCGTGGAAGGCGAGGAAAGCGTCCACCTCCATCAGCCACTTCACGCGGCCCGCGGCCTCTGCAAAAATCTGATGGCCGTCATTGCCGTGCTTGTCGAACATGACGAGCTTCACATCGCCACCGCCATCGAGATAAGCCGACTGCATGCGTTCGACCAGCGCCGGACCGAACAGGCTGTCATTCTTCGCATAGACCCAGATGCTGGGCACGCGGCTGGCCCCGCCATAATCCTTGAATGCATTGACCAGCACGTCCTCCTTGGGACAATCCGGAGTTTGCAGGCCGCCTGAAACGTTGATCACGCCGCGCAGGTTTTTCGGATTGCGCGCGGCCAGCGCCATCACCGCAGCACCGCCGGCCGAAACGCCAATCGCGATCGCGCGTTCCGGATCAGCATCCGGACGCTTCGTTGCGATTTCGAGCGCACCTTGCAGGTCGTCGGCATCCGCGCCGAAGAAATCCGTGAAGCTCTTGGTGTCGCAGGTCATGTTGACCGGCATCGGGCCATCCGATTGGCCGAAGCCACGCCGCATCACGACGACCGAGAGATAACCGCGCCGCGCCAGATCGCGCGCATACGGCCCGTAATCGCTGCCGCGCAGCGCCAGCATATCGGCGAGATTGGCGGACTTGCCGTGGGTGATGAGTGCGACCGGCAGCGGACCGGTGAGATCGGCGCGCTTCACGACAAAGCCTTCGAGCCGGACGCTCTTGCCGTTAATCGTCGTGCGGAAGAAAGTCTTCTCGCTCACGAACTCGTCAGCGGGCGTTTGCGCCTGCGCCGTAGCGGCGAACGTCAGCAGAGAACCCGAGAGAATTGCCCCGGCAACTTTGCGGCTGAAGCTCTGGCCAACGATGCGCATGGCGGCGCGTCCCTTTGCGCCGCATCCCCGTCCCCTGACCGGGGGGCCGGTTTACGCCTGGAGCCAGAAGCGCGGCACAGCTTCCTCCAGGCGCGCTCCAAGCCGGACAGCAGCCACTCGCGTGGCCAGTCCGGATGCGTCGTCGGTCTCGATCGCGAGGCCACACAGGGTCGCTGGACCCGTTGCGGCCTCGAACTTGGTCGCGGGTATTCGTCGCAGGAACCGGGACAGAGGTTCGTCCTTCACCATGCCGATCACGGAATCGTAGTCCCCGGTCATCCCGGCGTCGGACTGGAAGGCGGTCCCGCCCGGCAACACCCGATGGTCAGCGGTGGGCGCGTGGGTGTGGGTGCCGATCACGGCGGTCACCCGGCCGTCCAGGTGATGGCCCATCGCCTGCTTCTCGCTCGTCACCTCGGCATGGAAATCGACCATGATGGCGTCGGCATCACGCCCGAGAGCGCAGACCTCAAGTTCGCGGTCGATCGCCGAGAACGGATCGTCGAGCGGATCGAGGAAAATGCGGCCCATGGCGTTGATGACGAGCACCTGGGCGCCATTCTTGGCTTCAATCATCGCGGCGCCACGGCCGGGCGTACCCTTTGGATAATTCAGGGGCCGGACAAGGCGCGGACTGCGCTCGATGAATACCAGCGCCTCACGCTGGTCCCAGGCATGATTGCCCAGCGTCACCACATCGACGCCGGCATCAACGAATTCGCGGTAGATGGACTCGGTGATCCCGAAGCCACCGGCGGCGTTTTCGCCGTTCAGCACGACGAGATCGAGCTTCCAGTCGGCGATCAGAGCCGGCAGCCGCTGATTGACGATGGCCCGCCCGGAGCGGCCCACCACATCGCCGATGAACAGTATACGCAACCGCTGCTCCTTAACGGAAATCGATGGTCTCGTTTTCCGTTAGCACAAGGTCCAGTTGCTGGTCGAACGGCGTGGCCGGAATCTTCCTGACTTCCTGTGTTGCAAAGGCAAGCCCGATCGCGGTCACCTGCTTCATGACCCGGATGCGGGCGATGGTCATGTCGTAATAGCCGGCGCCGTAGCCGATACGGTGCCCGGCGCGGTCGAAGGCGGCCAGCGGCACCAGCATGATATCGGGGAATAGTTCGGGCTGCTCCTGCTTCGGCTCTCGAATGCCCCAGACGCCGGAGTCGAGTTCATCGCCGAATGCCCAGGCGCGCATGATCAGCGGATTCCCGCGCTTCGGAGTGACGGGCAACGCGAGCCGGGCACCTGCATCCGCGAACTTGCGCAGCAGCGGCACCGGATTGAATTCGCTCTTCATCGGCGAATAGCCGGAGACGATCATGCCGGGCGCGACCGTGACAGGAAAAACCCGTTGCGTCACGACATCCACGGCCTGCGCACGCGCAGGTGCCGGCATGTCATCGCGGCGTAAGAGAGCGGCCTGGCGTAGTTCGGCTTTTGCGGATTGTTCAGACGACATGGTCCACTCGATGCCGTCTTCCAACGGCGCCGCAGAGCGGCGGACATCATTCTCGGCCGAATGACGAGAGGAAAAAGCGCGGAGCCACAATGGCCGTCGGAATTTTCGACCCCGGGAACCTACATAAGTAGGTGGGCGCCATATAACCGAATCCACGGACCCGGCCAGGGACAGCTCCCTTCAGGATCGTAAGGCCCCGGGAGTATGATGTTTCCAGTCGAACCTCGCAGCCCCGCATGGACAATGTAGTGTGCGCGGGTGCGCATCGCCAGCAACTTCGGCGAACCAGTGGCTGCTTTACCTCCTTTTCGGAAGGAAAGGCCTGCCGCCCGCGCCCTCACCCCATCGCGACGTCCGGGCCGGGCTGCACCGACTGGTTGACCTGCCGTGCGATGTCCTCGATCCGTTCGGCAGCGGCATTCAGGGCTGTGACGACACTGGCTTGCGTCTCCTGCGCACGCTCGGCCGCGACCACGCGGGCATCCTGCAAAGCGGCGATCTCTTCCTCGAGCCTGCGGATGCGGCGCGCCGATTCCGTCAATTCGTCGGCGACCATAAGCGCCGCCATCACCGTGAGCCGCTGATCGCCGATCTCGCCATGCGCACCGCGCAACTGATCGATGCGGCTGTCGATGTCCATCGCGAGCTGCGTGACATGATCTTCCTGCCCATCCTCGCAGCCCATGCGATATTGGCGGTGGTTGATCGTGACGTTCACCTGGGCCATTGCATTGTCCCCTTCGCGACCGTGGATGGCGTGACCCTTTCCGAAAACCTGTATCCCCTTTTCGGGACCACGCGGCTAACGATCATGCTCGTCGAGCAGCTTCTGGATCGTGCTCATCGCAACATCGATGCGGCGAGCCACTTCGCGATTGGTGTCTTCCAGCATCCGCGAATGCGCAGCGGCCGTGTCAAGTTCGGCGGCAAGCCGCACGCGGT
Source organism: uncultured Hyphomicrobiales bacterium (assembly GCA_964539845.1). Classification (GTDB taxonomy): domain Bacteria; phylum Pseudomonadota; class Alphaproteobacteria; order Rhizobiales; family Xanthobacteraceae; genus Pseudorhodoplanes. Next base: position 3,621 of record CAZIKZ010000084.1, on the reverse strand, counting down.
CAATACCCAGCGCCTGCAATTGTGCGGCGACCCCGTCGCCACCGGTGTCGGCATCACGCTTACGGGCCATCGCCGTCTGCAACGCATCCATCGCCAGAGCGAGCCTGCGGGCAGCGGCATCGATGGCACTTGGATCGGTCATCTCACGCAGTACTCACCGGTCGAAAACTGTTGCCACACAACGCGTTAAGGCTCCAAGCCTAAATTGACGCTTCAACCCCGTCAACGTTCCGTACCCATGATCCCCATCATCCTTGCGTCGGGGACAATGTTGGGCCGTACGCGGCTCGCGCTGGACTCATCGGCCCCGCGTGACTATGCCCGCCCTCAGATTTGAAGCTGTCCCCGGATTCCCTCATGTCGCGCGCACATCACGACCGTATGGCCAACGCGATCCGCGCGCTGGCCATGGATACCGTTGAACAGGCCAAGTCCGGTCACCCCGGATTACCGATGGGTACGGCTGACATTGCAACCGTACTGTTCACGCAGTTCCTGAAATTCGATCCCTCCGACCCGAAATGGCCCGATCGGGACCGTTTCGTGCTTTCGGCCGGACACGGCTCGACGCTGATCTACGCTCTGCTCCATCTGACCGGCTACGAGTCGATGCCGATCGAGGAACTGAAGCGGTTCCGTCAGCTCCACTCGAAGACGCCCGGGCATCCGGAAAACTTCATCACCCCCGGCGTTGAAACGACCACCGGCCCGCTCGGTCAGGGCATCGGCAATGCCGTCGGCATGGCCATCGCTGAACGCCATCTCAATGCGGCGTTCGGCGACATCGTGGACCATCGCACCTACGTGCTGGCCTCCGACGGCGACCTGATGGAGGGCATCAGCCAGGAGGCCATTGCCTTTGCCGGCCACCTGAAGCTGAACCGGCTGATCGTGCTGTTCGACGACAACGGCATCACCATCGACGGCAAACTCTCGCTGTCGGACTCGGTCGACCAGGTGAAGCGCTTCGAGTCAGCCGGATGGATCGCCGAGCGCATCGACGGTCACGATCCCGAAGCGATCGCGGCGGCACTGAAAAAAGCGCAGAGCGCCGATCGCCCGACCATGATCGCATGCAAGACCACCATCGGATTCGGTTCGCCCAACAAGGCCGGCAGCGAGAAGGCGCACGGTTCCCCGCTGGGGGCGGACGAGATCAAAGGCACCCGCGAGAAACTTGGCTGGACGCATGAGCCTTTCGTCGTGCCGGACGACATCCTCAAGCCGTGGCGCGAGGCGGGTCAGCGCTCGAAAGATGCGCGCAAGGCCTGGGACAAGAAGCTCGGCGGGCTTGCGCCGGACGTGAAGTCGGAATTCGAACGGCGCATGAAGGGCGAATTGCCGAAGGCGCTGGCCGAGGCTGTGAAAAGCGTCAAGGAGACGCTCGCCAAGGCGCCGAAGGAGATCGCGACACGCTCCTCCTCGGAGTTCGCGCTCGAGACCCTGGTGCCGGCTGTGCCCGAAATGGTTGGCGGATCGGCCGATCTCACCGGCTCCAACAACACCCGCACCAAATCGATGAAGGCGATGTCCGCCTCCGATTACGGCGCGCGGTTCATTCATTACGGCATCCGCGAACACGGCATGGCCGCGGCCATGAACGGCATGACGCTGCATGGCGGCATCATCCCGTTCTCCGGCACGTTCCTTGTCTTCTCCGATTATTGCCGTCCGGCGATCCGGCTCGCCGCACTGATGGGTGAGCGCGTCATCCATGTGATGACGCACGACTCCATCGGCCTCGGTGAGGACGGCCCCACCCATCAGCCGGTCGAGCATCTCGCCGCGTTGCGCGCGATCCCGAACCTCAATGTGTTCAGACCGTGCGATGCGGTCGAAGCCATTGAATGCTGGGAGCTGGCGCTGCGCGCCAAAGAGACGCCCAGCGTCCTGGCGCTGACCCGCCAGAACCTGCCGCAGCTCCGGACCTCCTACACCGCCGACAATCTTTGCGCGGCGGGCGCATACGAAATCCTCCCGGTCGAGGGAGACAATGTCGATGTGTCGATCTTCGCGTCCGGTTCGGAGGTCGCGATCGCGGTCGAAGCCGCGCAATTGCTGAATCGCCAGGGCAAGCCGGCACGTGTGGTGTCGGTGCCGTGTTTCGAGTTGTTCCTCGCGCTGCCACCCGAAAAGCGCCATCCCGTGATCGGCGGCGCCGAGGTCAATGTCGCGGTCGAAGCCGGCATTCGCCAGGGCTGGGACGCGATTATCGGTTCGGACGGCGTGTTTGTCGGCATGTCGTCGTTCGGCGCCAGCGCCCCGCACAAGGACCTGTATCGCCATTTCGGCATCACTCCGGAATCGATCGCAGCAGCCGCACTCGCCAAATTCAGGCCGCGCTAGATTTCCGCCTTCTGACGCTTTTTTGACCGGATCGCGCCGCGTTGCCGTATTAATCTGACGTCCAAGCGTAGCAGCGAGGGCGCCGTGACATTGGCTCGGCCGCGTCGTGCCTGACCCGGGTTCATTGCAGGTGGCAGCCGGATCTCGTCCGGTTCCTGGCATCCTCGATGTGGAACTGCTGCGGCAGGAGATCGCAGACAACCAGCTTCGCGTCTTCTCGATCGAACTCGAAGGCCGCCGTTACTGGGTCAAACGCCTCCACAAGAACCTCCAGAATCCGCTCTCAACGCTCGCCTACCGCGTCCGCTCCTGGATTTCCGGCAAGGACGACGAAGCGCTCGGAAACCACGAGGCCAGGAGTCTGTCCGCGCTCCGTCAGCACGGTTTTCTCACGCCGGATGTCGTGTTCCGCGATGCCCATTACATCGTCCTGTCGGATCTCGGGCCGAGCCTCGAAGCTGTGCTGTTCGAGACGCCTTCCGAACAGCGTGCCGCGATCGTGCATCAGGCGGGCGAGACGCTGCGGAAGTTGCACGACGCCGGCCGCTGGCACGGCGCCGCGCGCATTCACAATATGACCCTGTACGAAGGCCGGATTGGTTTCATCGATCTTGAAAACACGGTGGATAACTGGTTGCCGCCGTTCATGCGCAGGGTCTGGGATGCCTGGCAACTCGGGCATTCGGCGGCATTCTTCGATCCACATGTCGCGCTGGCAGAGACGGCGTTGTGCGCCTATGGCCCCGGAGGGGTGCGCAATTTTCTCTATTCGGTTGCGGTGCTGTTTTTCGGGACGTATGCCGCCTTTTATCCGTTCCGAAATACGGGCAAGCGGGAAATCCGCCAGATCTACGCCATGATGCGCGCGATTTACCGTGCTCCGCGCAAGGAGCCCGGCGCGATTTGAATTGCGTCAAAAATCCTTTATATGCGGGGCCAAATTCAGCCCATACCAGCCGGGAGCCCCGCATTATGACAGTTCGCGTCGCCATCAACGGATTTGGCCGCATTGGCCGCAATGTCTTACGGGCGATCGCCGAATCCGGCCGCAAGGACATCGAGGTGGTCGGCATTAACGATCTTGGCCCGGTCGAGACCAACGCGCATCTGCTGCGCTTTGACTCGGTGCATGGCCGCTTTCCCGGCGAAGTCACGGTGAAGGGCGACACCATCTCGGTCGGCAACGGCGCGATCAAGGTGACGGCGGTCAAGGATCCAGCCACACTGCCGTGGAAAGATCTCGGCGTCGACATCGCGCTGGAATGCACCGGGATC
>CAZIKZ010000083.1:0-14257 GCA_964539845.1 uncultured Hyphomicrobiales bacterium | reverse complement strand
GTGCATCACCAGCACGATGCCGGTGATGATCTGCGCGGCCAGCATGAAGGACAGAATGCCGCCGAAGGTCCACCAATAGTTCAGGTTACGCGGCGTCGGATAGGCGATGAACGAGGAGTGGACGAGACCCGCGATCGGTAGCCGCGCTTCCATCCACTTCATGAATGCGCTTTGCGGCTGGTAGGTCGAATGTCCGCTCATTGGGGGAAGCCTTCTTGGAATACTTTCAGGAATGTCGTGTTGGCGTCAGCCAATCCTGACCCTGGTGTCGGAGAGGAATTCATAGGGCGGCAGCGCGAGGTTGGTCGGCGCCGGGCCCGAGCGAATGCGGCCGGAGGTATCGTAGACCGAGCCGTGGCAGGGGCAGAAATAGCCATTGTACGGACCGGCATGCGCCAGCGGAATGCAGCCGAGATGGGTGCAGATGCCAATCAGGACCTGGAAATTGGCATGGCCCTTCTTGACGCGCGCGGAGTCCGGCTGCGGGTCCGGCAGGCTCGCCAGATTGACGTCCTCGGCCTCCTTGATTTCCTTCGGCGTGCGATGATTCACGAAGATCGGCTTGCCGCGCCAGAACACCTTGATCACCTGCCCCTCGGCAACCGGGGTGAGGTCCACTTCGACCGGCGCACCGGCGGCGATCGTGGAAGCGTCCGGATTCATCTGATAAATCAGCGGCCAGGCGGTGAAGGCGGCGCCAACGGCGGCAACCGAGCCGGTTGCCACGTATAGGAAGTCGCGGCGCGTATGGGCCGCCGATGCTGCAGTAGATGCCACGGTGAAAGTCCCTCTTCCGTCGTGCCGGGGAGCCTGCGCGCGCTGCAAACCGTTGAGGGACCAGAGCGCTTCGTCCATTCCCCCAGCGGCGAGCGAACCGGCCACGTCTGACCCGTGGGAAGGCCGTCGGCGGCGATCCGGCGGCGTGTTATTGGCACCCTTACCGGGGGAGTGCAAGTGTGCCTTTGCAACTCCGATAAAGAGTCGCACAAGTCCTTAGTCTGACGCAGTAATTCGACGCCCGGACCGGAGGAGATTTTGACAGTTCACGACGTTCCGGCGGTTGCGCTCTACGAGCCGGACATCCCTCAGAACACCGGCACGATTCTCCGGCTCTGCGCCTGCCTCGGAATCTCGGCCCACCTGATCGAGCCGGCCGGATTCCCGGTGACCGACCGCGCCTTCCGCCGGGCCGGGCTGGACTACCTCGACCAGGTGACGATCGAGCGCCACGCTTCCTTCGCGGCATTCGACGGGTGGCGACGCGAGGCCGGACTCGGGCTCAGCCTGTTCACGACCCGGGGCGCCCAGAGCTACCTCGACCACGATTACAGGCGGCCTGAGGTGCTGCTGTTCGGGCGCGAATCGGCCGGCGTGCCGGAGCATGTGGCGCAGGCGGCCGACACGCGGCTCCTGATCCCGATGCGAGAGGGTATGCGCTCGCTTAATATCGCGGTGTCCTGCGCCATGGCGGTGGGGGAAATGGTGCGGCAACGGCGGAGCGGATAGCCGCACCTGAAGAGCGATTTTGAACAAGAATTGCGATCCTGCGTTACCCCCGCAAGATGCCGCCAGGTCCGCCCTCCCCCATGTCATTCAACCCCGATTACTCGATCAACGAGCCACCTCGCTCCGAGATCAATGACCTGGCCGGAGCCACATTGCTCGAATTCGGCAGCCCGTGGTGCGGCCACTGCCGGCGGGCCGCTCCGATGGTGCAGCAGGCCTTCGCGTCACACGCCGACGTCCGGCACATCAAGATCGAGGACGGAAGCGGGCGACCGCTTGGACGATCGTTCGGTGTGAAACTGTGGCCGACACTCATCTTCATCAAGGACGGCCGGGAGATCAGCCGGCTTGTCAGACCGACAAACGGTCGCGAAATCGCAGAGGCGATGGCCGCCATCGGGCCGGCCTGACATGACCTGGAGCTTCGCCACGCTGCTGGGCGTGTTGGCAGCGGCGCTGACAACAATCGCGAATGTGCCGCAGGTCTGGAAAGCGTGGCAGACCAGGCAGACCGAGGATCTGTCGCTGGCGATGACGCTCATTCTCTCAGCCGGACTTGGGCTGTGGGTCGTCTACGGTGTTCTGCAGGCGGACGCCGTCATCATCATTGCAAACGCGGTGGCAATGCTGCTCGCACTGACGCTGACCGGCCTGAAACTCCGACACGGATAACCGTTGCGAGCAAGACTCACGACATTTTTTGCGGCATGACCCTCACTGCTCTTGTATAGGTCTCGCACTTTTCGAGGATGTCGGACGGCAGGAGGGACGATGCGTGATTTCACGCTGACTCGGCGCACGGCAATGCTGGGGACGCTGGCAGCGCCGCTCGCGGTGGCCTTCCCGCGTGCGATCGCACAGGAAGCGCCCGATCTCTCGACAATGAAGCCCGGACAGTTCACCTGGACGCCGGAGCACGCGCCATCCGGCCCGGTGGTGGTGCTGGTGTCGATCCCGGACCAGCGGGTCGTGGTCTACCGTAACGGCACGATGATCGGCGCAGCGACCTGCTCCACCGGCAAGCCCGGACATACGACACCGGCGGGTGTCTTTGTGATCCTGCAGAAGGACAAAAATCACCACTCGTCGACCTATAACAACGCACCGATGCCCTACATGGAGCGGCTGACATGGCAGGGTGTGGCGCTGCATGCCGGCAATCTGCCGGGCTATCCCGCGAGCCATGGCTGCATCCGGCTGCCACTGGAATTTGCCAAGCTGCTGTTCGGGGTTACCACGCTCGGCACGCCGGTGATTGTCGCGGACGCGAAGGCAGCCACGGCCGATATCCGTTACCCGGGACTGTTGATCTCCGGCCATATCGACGCGATGGCGCACGATGCAGTCAAGACCGTCGCCGCGAAGCCGCATCATCCGGAAACAGCAACGACGCAGACCCACGAAGCCGCCGCCTTCGTCATCTCGACCGCGGACCGGAAGCTGTCCGCCTTCGTCAATGGCAAGGAAGTGTTTGCCTCACCGGTCACCCTCAAGGCACCTCAGACGTCGTACGGCAATCACGCCTTCACGCTGACCGGCCCGGACTCCGACCCGCGCCACATGAAGTGGATGGCGATCGGACTCGACGCCGCACACGCGGGTCAGTCCGACCAGATCGTCGCATCCACACTGAGCAAGGTCGACCTGCCGCCGGAGGCCGCGAAGCGTGTGCTCGCATTGATGCATCCGGGCTCGACCATGGTCATCACCAATGGACCCGCCACCGCGGCCAATCGCTCCGATCCCGGCTTCACGATCATCACCCATGACGACACCTGATCATCCCACCAACGACCGCGCGGCAATGACACGCGCGCTGCCGGCGCTTGATGCCGACGCTGCGCTGATCGATGCGCGCAAGGACAAGGCCCGCGTCTGGTTCGAAGCGCTGCGCGATCAAATCTGCGCCGCGTTTGAGACGCTTGAAGACGAACTGCCGGAAGGCCAGCCGCAATCCGGCACGGCGCCCGGCCGGTTCGTTCGAACGCCCTGGAATCGCACCGACCACAACGGCAAAGCCGGCGGTGGCGGCGTCATGTCGATCATGAAAGGCCGCGTATTCGAGAAGGTCGGCGTCCATTGCTCGACCGTGTTTGGTGAATTCGCGCCGGAGTTCCGCAAGGAGATCCCAGGCGCGGAAAGCGATCCCCGCTTCTGGGCCTCAGGGATTTCGCTGATCGCGCATCTGTGGAACCCGAACGTGCCGGCCGTGCATATGAACACGCGCTTCGTCGTCACCACCAAGGCCTGGTTCGGCGGCGGGGCCGACCTGACGCCTGTGCTGGACGCCCGGCGCACGCAGGACGATCCTGACACTCTCGCCTTCCACGCGGCGATGAAGAAAGCCTGTGACCCGCATGCTGCGATTGCGCCCTACGACAAATATAAGGCCTGGTGCGACGAGTATTTCTACCTGAAGCATCGCAACGAGCCGCGCGGCATCGGCGGCATTTTCTACGACTGGCACAATAGCGGCGACTGGGACGCGGATTTCGCATTCACGCAGGATGTCGGACTCGCGTTTCTCGACATCTATCCGCGGCTGGTGCGAGCCAATTTCACAAAGCCGTATGGCGACGTCGAACGGGACGAACAGCTCGTCCGGCGTGGCCGCTATGTCGAATACAATCTGCTCTATGACCGCGGCACCATTTTCGGACTGAAAACCGGCGGCAATGTCGATTCGATTCTGTCGTCGCTGCCACCGATGGTGAAGTGGCCTTAGACAAGAGCAGGCCATGGCGACAAGGCGCTGAAGTCTGGCTCTACGAAGACAGCGCTTTTGTATTAGCCGTGCGCCCAATGAATCGGGGCCGAGCGATTCGCGTTTGTAAACGGCCCGGTAACCACGATCGCATTGCGGTCCGTGTCGGGAAGGGCCTCGGCAGCCGGCCGCGGTGGAAAAACAAAAGGGAACCGAATAATCCCAGCACGACGCCGGCGGCCGTCCCGACGAGATCACCCATCATCAAGCCGAGCCAAAAACCGAGCATTTGGGCGCCTATCGGTCCCCTTTTCGGGTGTTCTGGACGAAATCGGCTAACTAACTGAAGTTCCAATGTTTTTGTTGGTATGGTTATACATTCGTTTTTTGTGTCATCTGCGTCACACCGCCCGAAGAACACGCGCCGGGTCGAGATTGTGGCAGATTTTTAGACACTTCTGCCGTAATTGACCTCTACACGCGTCACGAGACGGAACACCTCGTACTGTCTTCGTGTCATTACACACCCGTAAGGAAATGGGGGAGCTCATGCGTAACTTCACTATCGCTGCAGTCGCAGCAGCAGGTCTCGCGCTCGGCGCAGTCCAGTCAGCTTCGGCGGCAGACATTGCCCGCCCGGTCTACAAGGCAGCCCCGGTCATCGCGGCCTTCAACTGGAGCGGCTTCTATGTCGGTGGCAACATCGGCTACGGCTGGGGTCAAGGCGACGGCGACATCTTCGGTCTCAGCTGGAACCAGGATGGCTTCTTCGGCGGCGGTCAGATCGGCTGGAACTGGCAGGCGCCGGGCTCGCAGTGGGTCTGGGGTGTCGAGGTCGACTCGCAGTGGTCCAACATGAAGGACGACGCAACGTTCGGACTTGGCGCCGGCGCGGTCGGCAATGTCTTCAGCGAACTGACCTATTTCGGCACCGCGCGTCTGCGTCTCGGCTACGCTTGGGACCGCGCGATGTTCTACACCACGGGTGGTCTCGCCTGGGGCACCAACGAAATCGGTGGAAGCGTTGCGGTCGGGCCTTTCCTGGCCGGTGCAAGCTCTTCGAACACGCATGTCGGCTGGACGGTTGGCGCCGGTGTCGAGTGGGCGCTGCTCGACAACTGGTCGGCCAAGGTTGAGTACCTGTATCTCGACCTCGGCAGCTCGGACTATTTCGGCGGAGCGGGTGCTGGCGGCTTCGACGCCGACGTGACCGCGCACACCGTGAAGGTCGGCCTGAACTACCGCTTCGGATACAGCAAGAATCCGATCGTTGCGAAGTACTGATCGGATCTGAGCTCTCTGAACTGGAAAGCCCCGGCGCAAGCCGGGGCTTTTTTCATGCCCGGTGATTCGCCGCGGCCTGATCGGCAATCGTAGCGACAACGGCGGGATCCGCCGGGAAATCGGCCGCGATCCACTGTCCCTCCGCCTCGCGGAGCGCTGCGCCCAGTGCCGGCCCTTTGGGAAGGCCACGCGCGATCAGGTCGGCAGCCGCGATCGGACACGACGGCGGCTGCCATCGCGCCGGCAGCGCCAGAAGATCGCGCCAGCGCGAATCGTCCGGAGCATCCTGCGAGCGGCTCCACCCGAGCAGCAGACGATCAGCGAATTCGGCGGCACCGAGCCTGTAAAGCAGGGCGCGGGCGTCCTGCGGCGCCAGACCGGCGTCAATGCGCCACCAGCCATCGGCCATGCCGCGAAGCCGGTCATATTCCGCGTTCGAGAGCCGCAACCGCTCGAACAGACGAGCCCCGTCCTCCTCGACAAAAACCGCCAGTGCGCCGAGCCTGCGGATGGCATTCGGTCGCTTGCCGATAGCCGCTTCGATCGCGACCATTTTCTCGCACGCCATGAGATACGGCACACCGCCGAGGATCGATACAAGGAGACCGGATTCGGCCATCACCCGGGTCGACCCGACCGCGCGGCGGGCCACCAGCAGCTTCAGGATTTCCATCCGCACGCGTTCGCGTGACAGTGCGCCGAGACCATCGCGCGCAGCGATACAGGCGTGGAGCGCGGCCGGATCCGGCTCGCCTTCGCCGTAGGCGGCATGAAACCGGAAGAAGCGCAGAATACGCAGATAATCCTCGGCGATGCGCTGGTTTGCGTCTCCAATAAAGCGCACGCGCCGCGCATCGAGATCGGCAAGCCCACCGACATAATCGTGCACCACACCGTCGCGCGACACGGATAAGGCATTCATCGTAAAATCGCGCCGTTCGGCATCGCGCCGCCAGTCGCGTCCGAACGCGACCTTTGCTTTGCGGCCATAGGTTTCGACATCCTCGCGCAGCGTAGTGACCTCGAACGGAACGCCATCCGCCAGAAGCGTGATCGTGCCGTGATCGATTCCGGTCGGTACCGTGCGCAATTGTGCCGCCTGTGCGCGACGGAGGATCTCTTCCGGCAATGCCGTCGTGGCGATGTCGATCTCGTGCACCGGCTGACCGATCAGTGTGTTGCGGACCGCGCCGCCAACCACACGCGCCTCTTCACCGTCGCGATCGAGAATTTCCAGAATATGCGGCAGCGACCCGGCGGTGAGCCACTCGGCTTCGCCGAGATGCGGCCGCAGCCCGCTCATTTGAAATGCCCGGGGATCAACTTGCCGTCTTCCATATGCGGCGGCACATAGGTCGATCCCGCCGGCTGATAGTCGATCTGCCCGAGTATCACGAAGCCAGTGATCATCAGAACAACCGCGGCCGCGGTCAGCCAGCCGACGGTCTTGGCCGGCCACGACTCGATCTGCAGCACGCCGGAACGGGTCCCGTAGAGAAACAGCGCATAGACCGCGAAGGGCGTAAGAAACAGCAGGATTTCAGTCAGAATCGGCCGGATCATGCGCCGTAAATCTTTTGCTGGAGATTGCGGAAAATGCCCGCCGTCACGCCCCAAATATAACGTTCGCCGAATGGAATCGCATAATAGGTCCGCGTCAATCCCTGCCACTCCCGGCTATGGGTCTGATGGTTGGCCACTTCCATCATGAACGCGAGCGGCACCTCGAAGGTGTTTTCCACTTCCCCCGGATTGAGCGTAAGGGTGAATGGTGGACGCACGCGCGCCACCACCGGCACGATCCGGTAGCCGAGCGTCGTCATGTAGACATCGAGATAGCCGATCGGCTCGACGGCGCTTCCGGCCAGACCGACCTCCTCGTCGGCTTCGCGCAGAGCGGCCGCGAGCGGCGTCGCGTCGGTCGCGTCGACCTTACCCCCCGGAAAAGCAACCTGCCCGGCATGCTGCGGCAGGTGCGCCGTGCGTTGCGTGAGCAGCACCATCGGTTCGTCGCGGTCGATAACCGGAATCAGCACGGCGGCCGGTTTGATCGGACGCACGGATGCCATCGCCTTCGCGATCGGATCGGCGTCGTGATCGCCTCGCAACGGAGGCGCGTCCGTATCCAACAGACCCACAGGCAGATCGAACGTCAATCGCGCGCGAGCCCGATCGAAGAAATCGGTGCGGGTCAGCGCGTGGGGAGCAGCGTCCGTCATTCTGTTTCGCTCAAATCCTCAAGCGCGTCCGAACGTGTCATCGGAAAAAACGCGCCGCCCGACGCCACCCCGAACATGCGCACGCCACCCACGTCGCGCTCCTCACCGAGTTCGACGAGATCATAGAACACGGCACGCGTGACCTTCGCCCACAGATCGCGCCGGACATGCACATATGGCTTCAGCCCACCCGATCGATCCTCGCGCTCAAAGCGCAGTGCATGCGCGGCGTCGCACTCGACCCACTCATCAACATTGGTCCGGAAAAGCAAGCGCGGTTCCGACGCAGTGTCCTCACGCCGCATCTCGACCGCAAGAAACGGCGCGTCCTCAACCACGATTCCGATCTTCTCCACCGGGGTGACCAGGAAATACTCCTCGCCCTCGCGCTTCAGGACCGAGGCGAACAGCCGGACCAGTGGGGCGCGCCCGATCGGCGTGCCGAGATAGAACCAGGTTCCGTCGGACGCAACGCGGATGTCGAGGTTCCCACAGAAGGGCGGGTTCCATAGATGCACCGGCGGCGGCCCCTTGTCCGCACGTCCCCGGACGGCTGCGGCAATGCCGTCCAGGCCCGCGGTATTCTCCTGCCTTTGCTTCGCCATGGTTTGACTTGAGCCTGTGGACTGTCCTCGGAAGCGGGGTCGCCGCGCGAAAGTGATCGACGCACCATAGCCTGACACCCCAAAAAAATGACGTAAGCTAAGGCGATTTCGGCATCGCCTTCCGTCGATTCGGATGCACGATCACAGCGGGTCCGACGGTCGCCTGGCGCAGTTGTTGCATCGCTTTCGATAGATATATGGCGCAAGATACCTGACGCCTACGGGCCGACGACAGAAGGAACAGGAACAATGCCCGGAGCCGGCGAAAGCATCGAAAAACTGGAAGATATGATCGTCCGCGCCGCGGAATCGACCGCTAGCCATGCACGGGCTGCCAAGGATGCGATCGGCTCGGTCATCTTCGGTCAGGAGCGCGTGGTCGAACAGGCGCTGATCACGATTCTGTCAGGTGGCCATGGCCTTTTGGTCGGCGTGCCCGGTCTCGCCAAGACCAAGCTTGTTGAAACCATGGGTGTGGTGCTCGGCCTCGACGCCCGCCGCATCCAGTTCACCCCCGACCTGATGCCGTCCGATATTCTCGGTTCGGAGGTCTTGGAGGAAGCCCCGGGCGGCAAGCGCAATTTCCGGTTCATTCCCGGTCCGATCTTCGCACAATTGCTGATGGCCGACGAGATCAACCGCGCCAGCCCGCGCACGCAGTCCGCGCTGCTGCAGGCAATGCAGGAATTGCACGTCACCGTTGCCGGCGCGCGGCACGACGTACCGAAGCCCTTCCACGTGCTTGCGACCCAGAACCCGCTGGAACAGGAAGGCACCTACCCTCTGCCCGAAGCACAGCTCGACCGCTTCCTGATGCAGATCGACGTGGATTATCCGGATCGCGATGCCGAGCGGCGCATGCTGTTCGACACCACCGGCGCGGATGAATCGAAGCCGAAGGCGGCGATGAGCGCCGAAGACCTGATCGCGGCGCAGCGCCTTGTACGGCGCCTTCCAGTCGGAGAATCCGTGGTCGAGGCGATCCTCGCACTGGTGCGTTCGGCACGTCCCGAAAAGGACGAGCAGGACGCCATCCGCAAAAAAATCGCATGGGGCCCCGGCCCGCGCGCCAGCCAGTCGCTGATGCTCGCGGTGCGTGCGCGGGCCTTGCTCGACGGACGTCTTGCACCCTCCATCGACGACGTGGTCGCGCTTGCCGAGCCCGTGCTCAAGCACCGCATGGCGCTCACCTTCCAGGCACGCGCCGAAGGCGAGACGGTGGACGCCGTGATCGCCCACTTGAAGTCGCGTCTCGGTTGATCGATGGCGAGCGAGCCGGACGCCCTCAAGATTGAAGCCGATGCGGTTCGTCATGCGAGCGGGGAATCCCGTTCGCTGGCGGCCAGTTTGCCGCGCCTGATGCTCGAGTCGCGCCGGATCGCCGCGACGGTCATCCACGGATTGCACGGACGCCGCCGCTCAGGCTCGGGTGAGAATTTCTGGCAATACCGCCGCTTCCTGTCCGGAGAGCCCGCCCGCCGCGTCGACTGGCGACGTTCGGCACGCGACGACAATCTTTATGTGCGCGAGCAGGAATGGGAAGCCGCGCATACGGTGTGGATCTGGCCGGACCGATCTCCCTCGATGGCGTTTGCGTCCCCGCTTGCCCTGGAGACCAAGCTTGAGCGCTCCCTGGTGATCGCATTTGCGCTCGCCGAAATACTCGTCGAAGGCGGCGAGCGCGTTGGTGTGCCCGGCCTGATGCGCCCGACCGCGAGTCGCAACGTGATCGACAAGATCGCGCAGGGCATCATTCACGACACCGCCGAGCGCACCAGCCTGCCACCGGGCTTCGCCCCGGCGGCGTTATCGGAAGTCGTGCTGCTGTCCGATTTCTGGAGTCCGATCCCAGATTTCCGGCGCACGCTTGCACAATTGTCCGGATCGCATGCGCGAATCCACGTCGTGCAGATCGTCGATCCGGCGGAAGAGACCTTTCCCTATTCCGGCCGCGTTGAGTTTCTCGAGCCGGAGGGAGCCGGAAGCATCACCGCCGGCCGCGCGGAAACCTGGCGCTCCGATTATCTCGAGAAGCTCGCCGCCCACCGCGCCGCCATGCGCGAGGAGGCCGACCGCGCGCAGGCAAGCCTGATCATCCACCGGACCGACCGTCCGGCAAGCGAACTCGTGCTGGCGCTGCATGTCCACATGGGCGAAGACGGTAACGCGCCGGCTGTGGCCACCACCCGTTCGGCGCAAGCGGAGGCAGGCGCATGATCGGCGGATTGCCGCTCGGTTTCGCTCAGCCGCTGGTGCTGCTCGGCCTGCTCAGCCTTCCGGTGCTGTGGTGGCTGCTGCGGCTGATCCCGCCGCGGCCGCGACGCATCGAATTTCCGCCCACACGGCTTCTGTTCGACATCACGCCAAAGGAAGAGACGCCTTCGCGTACGCCGTGGTGGCTCACTCTGCTTCGTCTGACGCTTGCAGCGCTCCTGATTATCGCAGCGTCCGGGCCGATGTGGAATCCTTCGGTCGCGACATCGGGGGGCTCCGGACCGCTGGTGCTGCTCATCGACGACGGTTGGGCCGCGGCCTCCACGTGGGACACGCGCATCCGCACCGGCGACGACATGCTCGCGCGCGCGGAAGCGGACGGACGCGCCGCAGCGCTCGTTCCCCTGTCGGAAACCGGACGCGCCGCAGTCTTGCAGACGGCCGCCGCCGCACGCGTGCAGCTCCAGAAGATGACGCCGAAGCCGCACGCGGTCGAACGAGCCGACGCACTTCCCGCGCTGACACGTTTTCTTGCCATCGCTCCGAATGCCGAACTGGTCTGGTTGTCGGACGGCGTGCAGCTTGGGCGGGCCGGCGAATTCGTGACCGGACTTGCCGGCATCCTGAATGGACGCACATTGACCGTGGTCGAAGGCGGAGTTGTGCAGGCGCTCGCACTGAGCACGGCCGACAACAATGCCGGCGCGATGACGGTGAAAGTATTGCGCGCCGCGGCGGGCAATGACCACGCCGGCAGCGTGCGTGCATATGACCTGAAGGGTTTGCTACTTGCCGAGACGCCATTCGCATTGAAGGCCGGTGACCGCGAAACCGAGGCCACGCTCGACCTTCCGGTCGAACTGCGCAACGACATCGCGCGGCTCGAAATCGCGGGCGAACGCTCCGCCGGTGCCGTGCAACTGCTCGACAAGCGCTGGCGCCGCCGCACCGTCGGCGTGATCACCGGCGCCACCGCCGACACCGCGCAGCCGCTGCTTGCTTCGACCTTCTATCTGCAGCGCGCGCTGTCGCCGTTCGCCGATGTGCGGATGGGTGAACGCGTCTCGCCGTCCGAAATGGTGGTGCGCTTCATCGACCAGAATGTCCCGATGCTGATCCTCGCCGATGTCGGCAACGTGGTCGGCGCCGCACGCGAACGCCTCGCAAAATGGGTTGAGGATGGCGGCGTGCTGGTACGGTTCGCGGGCCCTCGCCTCGCCGCCTCCGATGATGAACTCGTTCCGGCGCGGCTGCGCCGCGGCGGCCGCACACTCGGCGGCTCGCTGTCCTGGGAAAAGCCGCAGCCACTTGCCGCCTTCTCGCGCGAGAGCCCGTTCGGCGGGATGCCCGTCCCCAACGATGTGACGGTCAACCGGCAGGTCCTCGCGGAACCGGATTCCGGCCTTGCGGAGCGAAGCTGGGCGACGCTCTCCGACGGTACGCCGCTCGTGACGGGGACGCGGCGCGGTAAAGGCATGATCATCCTGTTCCACGTCACCGCCGATACGCGCTGGTCCGACCTTCCGATGTCGGGCTCGTTTGTCGAGATGCTGAAGCGTCTGGTCGCTCTCGCGAGCTCCACCACGACCGCGGAGCAGGCCAGCGCCGAGCGTGACCGCGAAGCGCTCGCGCCCGCACGGACCCTCGATGGCTTTGGCGTGCTGAGCGCGCCGCCCGGCAGCGCCAAGCCGGTCCCCGCCAATTTCGCCAGCCATGCCACCGGCGATCATCCGCCCGGCTTCTACGGCCCTCCGGAAGGTTTGCTCGCCGTGAACACACTCATCGCTGCCGACAAACCCGACGTCATCGACGTCTCTGCGCTGAACGCGCGCCGCGATGTCTATCGCCTGAGCGAACCGCTCGATCTACGCGGACCGGTCTTCCTCGCTGGCCTTGGCCTCCTGCTGCTCGACGCCCTGGTGGTGTTCTGGCTCGCAGGCGGGCTCAGCCGTCTGACGCGGACGCGCCGCCGCGCGGTCGCGACCGGCGTGGCGCTTGTGATCGCGATGTCAGGCCTCGGCCATGACGGGCGCGCGCTGGCCCAGACCGTCGTTCCGCAGCAGCGTGCGGCTGTCACACAGCCCTCCGCTACGACCGACGACTTCGCGATGAAGGCGGCCAACGAAACCAAGCTGGCCTATGTCATCACCGGCGACGCGGAGACCGACGCCATCAGCAAGGCCGGGCTGAGCGGGCTGACCATCTTCCTCGCGCAGCGCACCGCACTGGAAGCCGGCGAGCCGATCGGGCTCGATATCGCGCGCGATGAACTCAACTTTTTCCCGCTGATCTACTGGCCGGTCGTGCCGGGTGCCGCCAAGCCTTCGCCGGAAGCCCTGGCGCGCATCGACGCGTACATGAAACAAGGCGGCACCGTGCTGTTCGATACCCGCGACGCAATCATGGCGCCGCCCGGCCCCGGCGGAGAAGCACGCAGCCCCGGCATGATGGCGCTGCGCGAGATCCTGTCCTCGCTCGACATTCCGGAACTCGAGCCGGTATCCAAGGATCACGTATTGACCAAGACATTCTTCCTGCTGCGCGACTTCCCCGGCCGCTTCAATACCGGCCAGCTCTGGGTCGAAGCCTTGCCCTCGCAGAACGACGCCGATGAAGAAACCGAGAACCGCAGACCGGCACGCGCCGGCGACGGCGTATCCTCGGTGCTGATCACCTCCAACGATCTCGCCGGCGCCTGGGCGATGCGACCGGACGGTCAGCAGATGCTGCCGATGGTGGCGACGGAGCCGCGTCAGCGCGAGATGGCCTACCGCTCGGGCGTCAACATCGTGATGTACACGCTGACCGGTAACTACAAGGCGGATCAGGTGCACGTGCCTGCGTTGCTGGAGCGCCTCGGACAATGAACTTCGGCATCTCCCTGGCACCACTCGTTCCGGCCTATGTGTTGTGGGCGGCGGCAGCCGTGGCGATCGTCATCACCACGCTGCTTCTGTTCATTCGCAGCCGCGGAGCGTTGCTGCGCGCAACCGCGATGGCATTGCTGATCTTCGCCCTCGCCAATCCGTCCTTCACCCGCGAGGACCGTGACCCCATTCCCTCCGTGGTCGTGGTCGTGATCGACAAGAGCGCGAGCCAGAATTTCGGCAGCCGCAGCAAACAGACCGAGGAAGCGCGCGCCGGGCTGACCGAACGGCTTGCGCGCATTCCCAATCTCGACGTGCGCGTGGTCGAAGCGGGCGCGGCCGACGGCGAGACGGATGGCACGCGCCTGTTCAGCGCACTCAGCGCCGCACTCTCGGATGTGCCGCCGGACCGGATCGCAGGCGCCTTCCTGATCACCGACGGGCGGGTGCATGACATACCGCCGGACGCCGCACAGCTCGGCTTCGCCGCACCTCTGCATGCGCTCATCACGGGCGAAGCCAACGAGCGCGACCGTCGCGTGGTGCTGACCACCGCGCCGCGTTTCGGCATCGTCGGTCAATCACAGACCATTGCGTTTCGCGTGCAGGATCAGGGCGTGGGCCCTTCCACCGCCCGCGTCACCATTCGCCGCGACGGCGAGCAGATCGAGACCCGCAACGTCACCACCAACACCGCGGTGCGCGTGCAGATCCAGATTCCGCATGCCGGCCCGAACATCGTCGAGATCGAAGCCTCGCCGCTGGAAAACGAACTCACGCCGGTCAACAACCGCGCCGTGGTCTCGATCGACGGCGTGCGCGACAAGCTGCGCGTGCTGCTGGTGTCCGGCGAGCCGC
>CAZIKZ010000082.1:0-14384 GCA_964539845.1 uncultured Hyphomicrobiales bacterium | reverse complement strand
TGACCCGCGCCGGCTCGCAGATTGCCGAGCAGTGGCGGCGCTTCGGCATCGACGCCACTACCGAGTCGGCGCAGGCGGCTTTCCTGACCCGGCGTAACGGCGGCGACTTCGAGGTCGCCATCTCGTGGAGCGTCGAGACCTGGGGCGGCCATCCCGACCTCAGCTTTTTCCTCGACAGCTGGCATTCGGAGTTCGTGAAGCCGGCCGGCGAGGTGCAGACGCCGCGCAACTGGTCACGCTGGTCGAACCCGGAACTCGACGCCATCATCGAACAGATCCGCGCGATCTCTTTCGACGATCCGAAGGGGGTGGAACTCGGAAAGGAGTACGTCAAGATCGCGGTGCAGGAGATGCCGATCATTCCGCTCATGGCGTACAACGTCTTCACCATGATGGATCAGACCTACTGGACCGGCTATCCGACTTCTGAGGACCCCTACACCAACCCGGTGCCGAACTGGGGTAACTCGCGCTACATGATGGTCAGACTTAAGCAAGCGCAGTAATCCAGCACCAGACGATCGGAATCGGCCAGTGAGAAACTACGGCCTCTATGTGATCAAGCGGTTCGTTCAGTTTCTCCTGGTCGTTTTCGTTGGAATCTCGCTGACCTTCTTCATAACACACCTGACGCCGATCGATCCGGTCGAGCAGATGGTCGCGTCCATGACGGCCTTCGGTGCCACCAGCCCGGAGGCCGTCGACATGATGCGAGAGGCGCTGCGCGAGCTCTACGGCGTCCAGGGCAGCCTCATCGAGCAGTATTTCACCTACTGGGGACGAATGCTCGTTCTGGATTTCGGACCGTCGCTGTCTGCCTTCCCGACGCCGGTGTCCGTGCTTATCGCCAGAGCGTTGCCCTGGACCATAGTCCTTCTTTTCACCTGCACTCTGATCGGCTGGGCGCTGGGCAACCTGCTCGGCGGCCTGTCCGGCTACTACCGAAACAGCCGCACCCTGGGACTGCTCGGCGTAGTCGCGATGGGGCTGCATCCGGTGCCGTACTACATCATCGCTTTCATCCTGCTCCTGACGTTCGGCTACCTCTGGCCGGTGCTTCCGATCAGCGGCGGGGCCGGGCAGAACATTCCCCAGGGTTTCACGCTGGCGTACATCGGCAGCGTCCTGCTGCACTCGATCCTGCCGGCGCTGTCGCTCATCCTGGTCGGGATAGGTGGCTGGTTTCTCGGCATGCGGGCGCTGGTGTCCAACATCGTGACCGAGGACTATGTCACCTACGCGGAACTCGCCGGCGTGCCGGAACGGCGCATCCTGCCGTTCTACGTGATGCGCAATGCGCTCGTGCCACAGATCACTGGCCTCGCCATGTCGCTCGGCGCGATCTTCAACGGGGCGATCATCGTCGAGCAGGTGTTCGGCTATCCCGGTCTCGGCCGGCTGCTGATCGGCGCCGTCTACTCCGCCGACTACAGCCTCGTGCTCGGCGTCACCGCCATCTCGATCGTCGCGGTCGCCGGCTCGGTCTTCCTGATAGACGTGCTCTACCCGCTCTTCGATCCGCGAATGCAGCTGGCGTGACGTTCCTCACCGTCATCCGCGACCTGCTGCGCTACAATCGGCAATTCGCCATCGGCGCCTTTCTCACCGCCGTCGTGGTCGTCATCGCGGCGCTATCTGCGGTGTCGCCATACAGCCCGCTCGACACCTACGTTGTGGCGCTCGATGCGCCGCCGTCCTGGGCGCATCCGTTCGGCACCACCTCGCGCGGTCAGGACACCTTCTGGCTGCTGACATTTGCCATGCGCAACACGCTGCTGTTCGGCCTGGCGGTGGCGATCCTTTCACGCATCTTCTCGCTTGCAGTGGGGCTGGCGGCGGGCTACCTCGGCGGCTGGACCGACCGGGTGCTGATGTCGATCAACGACACCTTCATCGTGATCCCCCTCTTCCCGCTCTTGGTGCTCTTCTACTTCGTCATGCGCGAGTACATGTCCTGGGCGCTGCTCGCGCTGGTCATGGCGAGCCTCGGCTGGGCCTACGACGCCCGCCTCATCCGCTCGCTGATGATGAGCCTGAAGACCCGAGAGTTCACCCGCACCGCCGTCTTCTCGGGCATGCCGGCGCACGAAATCATGCTGAAGGAGCACCTGCCCTTCGTGTTGCCGATCGTCTTCTCCACCACGCTCAACAACATGAACTGGTCGATTGGCCTCGAGGTGACGCTGTCGGTGCTCGGCTTCACCGACCTCGACACGCCGACCGTGGGGACCATGCTGTTCTGGGCCAACCAACACTCGGCGATGGTTTCCGGGGTTTGGTGGTGGTACGTCTTCCCGACAGTTTTCGTCACCCTCACCTTCATCGGACTCTTCCTGCTCGCGGTGTCGCTCAACGAGTACATCGACCCGCGCAGTCGGCTCGCGCGAATGGGCGGGGGGGCGGCGTAGTGGAGGCGGCGTCGCCCGTCCTGCGTGTCCGCGACCTGCGGGCCTACTACCAGGTGCGCGTCTTCGGCATCGTCCGAGAGGTGCGCGCCGTCGACGACATCACGCTCGACATCCACAAGAACGAGATCTACGGCCTTGCCGGCGAGTCAAGTTCGGGCAAGACGTCCTTCATCAAGACGATCGCCGCGGCGAACCGGCCGCCGCTGAACGTCGTCGGCGGATCGGTCGAGTACAGCTTCCTCGACCAGGACATCCACAAGCTGAGCGCCACCGCGCTCGCCGCCGTGCGATGGAAGCACATTTCCTATATCATGCAGGGCTCGATGAACGTGCTCAACCCGGTCCGCCGGGTGCGCCACAGCTTCACCGACTTCGCCTTCCGCCACATCGCCCGGCCGTTGCCCGAGTTCAATCGGATCGTGGCGGGGCATCTCGAACGGCTGCACCTGCAGCCGGCCGTTCTCGACGCCTATCCGCACGAGCTGTCGGGCGGCATGCGGCAGCGCCTGGTGATTGCCCTGGCGACGATCTGTCGACCTGATTTCATCATCGCGGATGAACCCACCACCGCGCTCGACGTCGTCGTGCAGAAGGACGTCCTGGCGCTGATGCGCGAGATCCAGCGCGAGATGGCCTCCTCGATGCTATTTGTCACGCATGACATGTCGGTGCACGCCAACATGGCCGACCGGCTCGGCATCATGTACGCGGGCCGGCTGGTAGAGGAGGCACCGACCGCGGAGCTGTTCGCGCAGGCGTTTCACCCCTACTCGCAACACCTGATCCAGAGCCTGCCGCAGATCGGCGATTCCACGCCGCGGACGGGACTGCACGGCGCGCCGCCGAACCTGTCCGCGCCGCCGCCGGGCTGCCGCTTCCATCCGCGCTGCCCGGTCGCCATGGAAATCTGCCGGGTCGAGCGGCCGGCACTAACGACGCTTTCGGCCGGGCGCCGCGTCGCCTGTTTCGCCGCGAGCCCGGCGGTGAAGCCGGCAGACGACAAAGCCGCGCCGGCGGCGGCATGACCGGCAATCTTCTCAGTGTCGAGTCCGTGACCCGCACCTACGCGATGGGCGGGCTGTTTGGTCGCGAGGTCTTCGACGCTGTCCAGGACGTCAGCTTCGCGATCCCGAATGGGACTCCCGAGATCTTCACCGTCGTGGGGGAGTCGGGCAGCGGAAAATCGACCCTCGCCAAGATGATCCTGAGCATGGTGCCGCCTACCCGGGGGAGGATATGCCTGCAGGGAGCAGACATTGCTCAGGTCGGCACCGGCAGGCTGCGCCACAAATTCATGGCGAGCGTCCAGCCGATCTTCCAGAATCCCTTCGAGGCGTTCAATCCGCTGAAGCGCGTCGACCGCTACCTGATCGCCACGGCGCGGAACTTCACCGGCGCGCGGGAAACTCGCGCGGCGCAGGCAGCGGCCGACACCGCCCTGCGCCAGGTCGGCCTTTCCTTCGAGGAGGTGACGCGACGATTCGCGCATGAGCTGTCCGGGGGCCAGCTCCAGCGGGTCGCCATCGCGCGCGCGCTGATTCCGAAGCCGTCGCTGATCGTCGCCGACGAGCCGGTATCGATGGTGGACGCTTCGCTCCGCATGTCAATCGTCAACCTGTTCAAGACCCTGCGTGACGATCTCGGCGTCTCGATCATCTACATCACCCATGACCTCGCGACCGCCTACTATATCAGCGATCGCATCATCGTGATGCAGACCGGCAAGGTTGTGGAAGGCGGCGACGCCCGCAAGGTGCTGGACAACCCACAACACCCCTATACCCAGCGCCTCAAGGCGTCGGTGCTTTCGGTCAATCCACCGGAGCATCTGGCGCCGGGGCCCGTCCACTCGAAGACCGCGGCGACCTGACGTCCGGACTCCAGCCACTCGAACCGCCTGACCAAGAGGGACAAAATGCTTGAAGCGAAGCTGACGTTCGACCGATCCGACGCCATCGGGACGACCGACCCGCGCCTGTTCGGAGCCTTCGTGGAGCATCTCGGGCGGTGCGTTTACGGCGGCCTCTACGAGCCGGACCACCCGACCGCGACCGAGCAGGGCTTTCGCGGCGACGTACTGGAACTGGTACGAGAGCTGGGGCCGACGATCATCCGCTATCCCGGCGGCAACTTCGTCTCCGGCTACGACTGGGAGGACGGCGTCGGACCGATCGAAGACCGGCCCAAGCAGCTCGACCTCGCCTGGCTGACCATCGAGCCCAACACCTTCGGCACCAACGAGTTCATCGACTGGTGCCGGCTCGCGAACCTGGAGCCGATGCTTGCAGTTAACCTCGGGACCCGGGGACCGGACGAGGCGCGCCGGCTTCTCGAGTACTGCAACTTCCCGAGCGGAACGAAGTACTCGGACATGCGACGCGCTCATGGCTGGGAAGCCCCGCATGCCGTCAAGTTCTGGTGCCTCGGAAACGAGGTGGACGGCCCCTGGCAGATGGGAGCGAAGACGGCGACGGAGTACGGCCGCGTCGCCACCGAGGCGGCAAAGCTGATGAAGATCATCGATCCGTCGATCGAGCTGGCCGCCGTCGGGTCGTCCGGGCGCAACATGCCGACCTTCGGCGCCTGGGAGACCGAAGTCCTCGATCACACCTTCGCGCATGTCGAGTTCATCTCGCTGCACACCTATCTCAACGACTACGCCAAGGACACGCTTGCCTTCCTCGCCAGCGCGGACCTCATGGACGGCTTCATCGAGGAGGTGGTCGGGATCGTGGACGCGGTCGCCGAGCGCCGCGGCTCGTCCAAGCGCATCCAGCTCAGCTTCGACGAATGGAACGTCTGGTACCGGACCCGACGCGGCGACGACCGCAAGGAGCCGGGCTGGCCGATCGCGCCGCCGATCCTCGAGGAAGTCTACACGATGAAGGACGCGCTCGCGTTCGGCGGCGCCTGCATCTCGCTGCTCAATCATGCCGACAGGGTGAAGTGCGCCTGCCTCGCCCAGCTCGTCAACGCGATCGCCCCGATCCTGACCGAGACAGGCGGCCCCGCGTGGCGGCAGACGATCTTCTGGCCGTTCGCCGACTTCGCCAAATTCGGGCGCGGCGACGTGTTACGCTGCGACGTCGATTCGCCGACCTATGCGACCGTCTATCATGACCCGCGGGGTACAACCGACCTCGAATTCCCGATGCCCGCGGTTCCGTACCTGAAGGCGTCGGTCGTACATTCGGCGGACGAGGGGATGGTGACGCTTTTCCTGCTCAACCGGAGCCTCGACCAGGAGCTGTCGGTTTCGATCAACGCTTCCGGCTTTGACCGTCTCGCGCCGAGCGTCGCGACCACGCTGCGCAACGACGACCTCGAGGCGGCGAATACCCGCGACTCCCGGCCCGTCGCGCCGACGCAGCTCGACGGCGTCGAGGCCGCCGATGGCGAGGTGCGAGTCACACTGCCGGCGGCCTCGTGGAGCGTCGTCCGGCTTACCGTCGGCTGAGCCGGATGTCTGCGGACGCGGCGGCGTGCGCACTCGCGCGGCCGCGATCCGTGCCAGAAGGATGAAGCTCCGTCTTCACACGCGCGCCCAGAACTCCGCCGGCCAGCGGGTGCGGATCGTGCTCAACCTGAAGGGCGTCCCCTACGAATACGTGGCGATCCCGTCGTTGTCCTCCGGCGCTTATCGCGCGCTCAACCCCCAGGGCCTGATGCCGGCGCTTGAGATCGACGGACGGATCGTCGCGCAGTCGATGGCGATCATTGAACTGATCGAAGAGCTCTTTCCCGAGCCCGGTGTCCTGCCGGTAGATCCGATCCTGCGCGCCGAAGCCAGGTCGTTCGCGCAGCTGATCGCCGCCGATCTCCATCCGATCAACAACCATCGGGTACGCCGCTACCTCGCCGAGGTGGTCGGGGCCGACCCGGAGCAGGTCCTCGCCTGGTATCGCCACTGGGTGGCGGAAACTTTCGTCAGCCTTGAGACCATGCTGGCCCGGCGGGCGGGCGCGTCACGCTACTGCTTCGGAGACCGGCCGGGGCTTGCCGAGGCCTGCCTCGTCCCGCAGGTCGACAACGCCCGCCGGTTCGACTGCGACCTGTCGCGCTATCCGTTGCTCGTGGCCATCGACGCCGAATGCCAAGGGCACGAGGCGTTCGCCCGAGCCGCGCCCGCGATGCAGCCGGATTATACGAACGGCCTTGGTCCCTGACCCGTGGCTCCTTTTCGCGGTGGAATGGCGCGAAGATCGCCGGGCTCGGCGGATGCGCAGCAAGTTCCTGAAAAGGCGTCGTTTTCAGCGGCTGGAATCCGGCTGGAAAGCGGCTGGAAACAGGCTTGCCATTTTTTAAGGTTCTGGAAGCGTTTTGGCACGAGTCGGGCGCTAGGGTTGGTATTACCGCGCTCCCGCCGCAGGCGGCCGAGCTTGGTTGGTCAGCGGCTTGCCATAGCGAGAAAGTCGAAGTCACACCCTTCCGGCGCCTGGGTGACCGTGCGGCTATAGAGGGCTTTGTAGCCGCGCTCCGGCGCCGTGGGTGGCTGGTGCCCTTGGAGACGGCGAGCGATTTCCTCCGGTTCGACCAGGAGGTCGATACGCTTGTTCTCGATCGAGAGCCGGATGCGGTCACCGTTCCGCACCGCCGCCAGCGGTCCGCCGACCGCGGCTTCCGGCGAAACGTGCAACACGATTGAACCGAAGGCTGTACCGGACATACGAGCATCCGAAATCCGCACCAGATCCTTGACGCCGGCCTGCACCAGTTTCTTCGGGATAGGCAAGTATCCTGCTTCCGGCATTCCCGCCGCCACGGGCCCTGCGTTCTGGAGGACAAGGACGTCGCCTTCCCTAACATCCAGGTCGGGATCGTCGACACGCGCGGCGAGATCGTCGAGGCTCGTGAACACGACCACTCGTCCCTCGGACTCAAAAAGTGCGGGCGTGGCCGAAGCGCGCTTGAAGATGGCGCCCTGTGGGGCAAGCGAGCCCCAGAGCGCGACCAGCCCGCCGACCGGGGATACCGGGTCGTCGAACGAGCGGACCACGGCCCGATCGACCCACGCCGCCGGCTCTTCCAGCCGCTCACCGAGCGTCCTGCCCTCCACATCGATGGTGTCGAGATGCAGCAGAGGCTTCAGCTCGCGCAGTAACGCCCCCATGCCGCCAGCGGCGTGAAAGTCCTCCATGTAGCCTTCACCGACCGGCTTGAGGTCGACCAGCACAGGGGTCTCGTCAGACAGCTCGTTAAACCGCTTCAGCGAGATCTTGATACCAAGGCGCCCCGCGATCGCGGTCAGATGGACGATAGCGTTGGTGGAGCCGCCGATTGACATCAGCACCCGGATGGCGTTCTCGACGGAGCTTTCCGTGATGACCTGTTTTGGCGTGATGCCAGACTCGATCAGTCGCACAGCCGCCTTGCCGCTCTCTTCCGCTGCGACCAGCCGGTCGGAATGCACTGCGGGGATTGCAGCGGTCCCGGGCAGGGACATTCCGAGGGCCTCGGCGATGCAGGCCATCGTGGATGCAGTCCCCATCACCGCGCAGGTACCGGCGGTTACGGAAAGGCGTCCCTCGAGGATTTCCATCTCGTCCGAGTCTACGGTTCCGGCTCGGTATTTGGCCCAGAATCCACGGCAATCGGTGCAGGCGCCCAATCGCAGGCCCTTATGGCGCCCCGTTGACATCGGCCCCGTTACCACTTGAATCGCCGGCAGTCCGGCCGAGGCCGCGCCCATCAGCTGTGCCGGCACCGTCTTGTCACAACCGCCTATGAGCACAACGGCATCCATAGGCTGGGCACCGATCATCTCCTCGGTGTCCATTGCCATCAGGTTGCGATACATCATGCTCGTCGGATTGAGGAACACCTCTCCGAGCGACACGGTGGGAAAGGCCAGTGGCAAGGCTCCCGCCGCCAAGACCCCGCGGGAGACGGCATCGACCAGGTCGGGCATGTAGCGGTGGCAGTTGTTGAAGCCGGATGGGGTCATCGCGATGCCAACCACCGGCTTGTTCAGGAGTTCGCGCGAGAACCCCATCGATCGCGCAAACGATCGCCGCAGGAAACGGGAGAAATCGCGGTCGCCATAGTTCGTGAGGCCCCTGTCAAGACCTTTGGTATCGCTCATCGCACACAACCCCATTCCAGTGGCCTGCCCCGTTCGGGTTCCCCGATTGATAGCGGGTCTCTTCCGCCGGCGGTAGCGGTCGGCTGGTGGAGGGGTTTGCGTGGCGGCCCGTCCGGACGCGGGGTCCTCTGGCGGTGCGGCGTCGCAGGTCGCGTCGCCGGATCGCGGTGGCACGCACGCCGATCCCGAGGCCGGAGAGGCTGAACGGCCGCTGGTCCACGGACTTCGTCCACGACCAGCTGGCCAACGGGCGCCGCTTCCGGGTGCTCAATGTATCCCGGACACGTCGCTGCCGGGCACGCGCGTGGTTCGCGAGATGACGGCATCGCTCGCAAGAGACGGGGCAGGCACGACGGCAGGTGAAGATTTCGGTGTGCTGCACATCGCCTAGGTAGCCCCGCTCGGGGCGTATCGCCGTGCTCCGCTCCCTGAGAACCGGACCGATTCTGCGGAACGTCGCGGCTCATACGGACTCCGGGCGATCGACCCGGGAGGGCGGGACCGCTGCCCGGGCAGGGATAACAAATGCGGAGGATTTTCAAGTATCTGAAATTTCACGATAAGCGTGGTTAACCGGGCGTGAACGCCGCGCCGCGCCGCCCGTTGCCGGGGGCGGTCGCGTCCCGCAGGTATTAAGCGGCGACCGTATCAGGTCACAACCCGGGGTGCGGCGATCCGGCGATCTTTATGCAGATCGCATGCGGTTATGCCCTGCTCAGCCAAGTCCGAAGGCACGTCGTCCCGGACGATCAGTGCTGCAACAGCGCGGCCGAGTGTCGGCGCCATCATGATGCCGTAGCCTCCCTGGGCCGCCAGCCAGAAGAAGTTTGGCGCGGTACCGTCAAAGCAGGCAATCGGGTTATCGTCCGCCACGAACGATCTCAGGCCGGCCCAACTGCGGCCGATGCGGTTGATCGTCAGCAGGGTCTCGCGCTGCAACCAGTCGGCAAGCACAGCGACTTCCCATTCGTCGGGCTGGATGTCTTGCGGCTGGACCGGGTCCTGATCGCCCAGGGAAGCCATGATGCGCCCGGCGTCCGGTTTGAAGTAGGCGTCGGTCGCAGTGAAATCGACAACCGGCATGAAGCGCAGATCAGGCGCCGGCGGCGCATCCACAATGACTGCCGTACGCCGTTTTGGCACCAGACCGACGGGGGCCGCACCAGCAAGGATCCCGATCTGATCCGCCCAGGCTCCGGCGGCGTTGACAATGGTGCGCGCGTGGAAAGTGACCGCTTCCGCTCGTGCCGTCCAGATCCCCCCCGCGAAGGCCAGACCATCAATCCGATGTCCGCAGACCACGGCTCCGCCTCGTCGTCTGAGGCCGCGCAGGAATCCCTGATGCAGCGCGGCCACGTCGATATCGGCCACGCCCGGTTCATGGACGGCGGCGCCGATGCGCTCGGGCCGCAGCAGCGGCGCGAGCGCAAGCGCCGCAACCGGGCTGATCGCCAGTACGTCGCGACCGGGCGCTGAAAGCGCAAGCAAAGGGAAAAGACGTTCCTCCTGCCCCGGCTCGGCAATGGTGAGGCCGCCACGCGGTGTCAGAAGCGGCCGGTCGGTGAACTCGGCAGGCGGTGTGGCGAAGAACCCCGCGCCAATCCGGTTGAGCGCCTGCACAAGTGGCGTTCCTTGATGCGGGGTGAACAGGGCGGCAGACCGCCCCGTCGAGTGGTGACCCGGCGCTGCTTCGGCCTCGATCAGCAGCACTTTTCCATGCGGGGCCAGTTCATAGGCTGCCGCGGCACCTGAAATTCCCGCGCCGATCACCAGAAAATCGTACTGCATGGCGTTGCCTGTGCCTCACTGTCAGCCGCTGCGCCGAATGGGATGGCAGCGATCATCGGGCGGCCCGGATACGCCACCAGAGTGGATCAAAGGCGCCCCGATCCGACCCGAATGCAAGGAAAATTAAATCGATTTGAATTCTGAAAGTTTACTGTCAGTATCGCTCGAGACGAAAGGAACCGCTCCGTTGCCCGATTCGGTTCGCCACAGATTGTCGGACAGCCTGGCCGTGGCCTCGAAGGCCGACCGGGCGATAGCGTCCTACATGCTCGCCGAACTGAACAAGCTGCCGTTCGAAACCGCAGCAAGTCTGGCGACGAGAGTGGGAGTGTCGGAGCCGACGGTGGGCCGGTTCTGCCGCACCTTGGGGTACAAGAGCTTTCGCGACTTGAAAGATCATCTGCAGCGCGACATCGGCGACCGGCCCTGGCTGATCGCTGACCGGTTGCGTGAATTTGAAGATCAGGCGCGGGCTGGCGAAGACCAACTGGCGCAAGGACTAAAGCAGGAAATGGCCGCGCTGGTCGCGGTCTACGAGTTGGCCCGAACACCGGAATGGACGAGCACGGTGAAGCGGCTGGCATCCGCCTCGGCGGTGTTCGCGACTGGCTTTCAAACCGAACGCGGCATGGCGCAGGTTTTTGTGAACCAGTTGCAGTACATCCGCGACCGGGTGCATGTGCTGGATCTCGGGGGCGGCAACTTTGGCGAATTGCTGGCCTCAAGCCCCGGCTCGCCCTGCCTCGTGATTTTCGAGGGGCGGCGGTACTCGCGCATGGCGCAACTTCTGGCGCATGATGCCAAGCGCGCGGGCATTCCGGTGACGCTGATCACGGATCCGTTCTGCGACTGGGGCCGCAATCTGGTCGACGAGATGTTCGTCGTGCCGACCGAGCTCAACCTGTTCTGGGAATCCGCCGCCCAGATGGCAAGTCTGGCCAATCTTCTGGTCAATGGCGTGTTTCTGGAACTGGGCCATTCCGTAGAGAAACGGATGAATGAAATATCGCGCCTTTACAGCCGGTTCACCGGGTATGTCGGGGATCCGACCGGCCCGGCCGGGGCCAACAATACTTAAGCGACAGTCAAGAATCACTTTCAACAGGGAAACTTACCATGAAAACTTTCGTCGCGCGCCTTCTTGCGGGGGCGCTGTTATCCTCGACATTTCTTGTGGCCGGTCTTGCGTTGGCAGTCGTCGCGCAGGATGTAACGATGGTGCTGCCATCGCGCGAAGTCGGGGCGCCGACCTACGACCCGATCCGCGGCACCAAACTGAATGTCGCCACCACGCTGATCTACGACCGCATGGTGTTGCGGGACGCCGACCAGAGCTATCATGGCCAGCTTGCCACGTCGTGGGAAGTCACCGAGGACGGGATGAGCTGGATCTTCAAACTGCGCCCCGACGTCATCTTTCATGACGGCGAGCCGTTCAATGCCCAGACCGTCGCCTGGTGGATCCCGAAATTCAAAGGGACCGAGAACGCTTTCATGACCGACGCCATAGCCAGCGTCGAGGTCGTCGACGACCTGACCGTGCGCTTCACGATGAACTACCCCGATCCGAACCTCCTGTCGAACATGGCGACTTCGTTCATGGGCGTACCCTCGCCAAAGGCTTACGATGCGTTGGGCGATCAGTACGGTGTCACGGGCGCCGTCGGCACCGGACCGTTCATCCTCGAAAGCTTCACCGTGGGTCAGGAAACCGTGCTGGTTCGCAATGACGCCTATTCGGCGGGTTCCGACCTGTCGGTCAATGACGGTCCGGCCCACATCGCCCGTCTGACATTGCGTGAGATTGCCGACGACAGCACCGCGTTCCTCGAATTGAAGACAGGCGGGGTCGATATGCTGCTGTCGGTGCCCGAAGACTTCCGCGAGACGATAGAGGGCGAAGCGAACCTGACCATGGTGACGATGCCGGGGCGCGAGCTGTTCTACATGCCAATGAACACCACCGTCGCACCGTTCGATGACATCCGTGTGCGGGAGGCGACGGCACTGGCAGTAAACCAGCCCGAGATCCTGGACAACCTGTATGGTGGGATCGGCGCGGTCGCCGACACGTTCCTGACCGACGCCCTGCTTGAGGGCAAGGTACGGGATGAGTTGCGGATCAGCTACGACCCTGATCGCGCGCGCGCCCTGCTGGACGAGGCGGGCTGGGTCGCGGCATCCGACGGTGCGCGATCCAAGGACGGAGTGGCTCTGACCGTCAAGCTGTGGACCCAGAACGGCACCGAGTTCCGCCGGATTACCGAGGTCATTCAGGCCCAGCTTGCCGCAGTCGGCATCACCGCAGATATCACGGTCCTGGATCCGGCGAGCATCAACGACGAATACAAGAAGCAGACCGAACATCAGCTTGCAGTCCGCAGCTATTCCTATGAGAACGCAGACATTCTCGACTGGTTCTTCAGCGCCGAACGGCTGGGATACCCGAACGTGTCGATGTGGACTGATGCTACGGCCGAGGAACTGCGCATCAAAGCGATGACCGGCTCGCGCACCTGGGATGAGCGGGTGGCGAACTTCACCGCCTATCACGAATATGTCCTGGGCCAGTTTGTCTTTGCTCCGATTTATCAGCCGGTGCAGTCCTTTGCCTATGTGCAGGAGGCACTGATGGTGCCCGAGGTCATCCGCTCGACTCAAATGCAGAGCCAGACCTTCCTGGACATCGAGGTCAAGTAACGCGATCCGATCCCGGGCGCGCCAGACGGTGCGCCCGGGTCAGTACAATAGCCTGGGACCGCCATGCTGGTTTTCACCTTCAAACGGCTGCTGCTGTTGATCCCGGTGTTTCTGGCGATCTCGGTGGTAATCTTCATGCTGGTGCATCTGGTTCCCGGCGACCCCATCGACAGTATCATCCGCGTCGGCGCCACACCGGCGGAAAGGGCGGCCGTGGTCGCGAAGTACGGGCTGGATCAGCCGCTGTGGCAGCAATACGCAAACTGGTTCGGCAATATGCTGAAGGGCGATCTGGGCGATGCCATCATCCTGCGGCGTCCGGTGGCCGATCTGATCGCACTGAACCTGCCGCATTCGCTTGCGCTCGGGTCACTGGCGCTGCTGTTTTCGACCGTAGTCGGCATCACCGTCGGGGCGCTGGCGGCGATTTTCCGCGATACCTGGTTTGATCGCGGCGTGATGACCGTGATCCTGCTGGGATCGACAGTGCCAAGCTTCTGGCTGGCGCTTCTGATGATCCTGCTGTTTGCGGTCACCCTGGGCTGGTTCCCGGTGTCGGGCGCGCGCTCTGCGTCGGCGCTGGTGCTGCCGGTGCTGACCATCGGCCTCGGTGGCGTGGCATTGGTGGCGCGGGTCACCCGGGTCGCGATGATGGACATCGCGCGGCGGGACTTCGTGATGATGCTGCATGCCAAGGGCATACCGCGCTGGCGGATCGAGCTGGGGTCGATTCTGCGCCATGCGATGATGCCGGTGGTCACCATCCTGAGCCTGCGGATCGGCTGGATCCTCGGTGGCGCAGTTGCGGTGGAGTTCGTGTTTGCCCGCCCCGGTCTGGGGTCGTTGCTGATCACCTCGTTGAACCAGCGTGATTATCCGGTGGTGCAGGGATGCCTTCTGATGCTGGCGATCGCCGTCATGCTGGGCACGCTGCTGGGCGACATCGTGCAGGCAGCGATGGACCCGCGGATCCGCGAGGGCATGACTTGAGGGCGCTGCGATTTCTGCGGAGCGTCGTGCGTACACCGCGCGGAGGCGTCTCGACGATCGTGCTGCTGCTGGTCATCGCCTGCGCGCTTTTCGCGCCCTTCATCGCCCCTTACGGCTATGCGATCCAGAACCTTCCAGGAGCCAATACCTCGCCCAATGCCGTGCATTGGCTTGGCACCGACGAGTTCGGCCGGGACCTTCTGTCGCGCATCATTCACGGCGCGCGCACATCGCTGTCCGTGGCAGTCACCGCCATCACCATTTCGGTCGTGGTCGGGATAAGCCTCGGGGCGGCAGCGGGCTATTTCGGCGGCATCCTCGATCGGATCGTGACGGCGGTGGTGGACCTCACCTGGTCGTTTCCCGAGATCCTGATCCGGCGGCGTGATCCCCAGTTTTGCCAGCACCGTCCGTTC
>CAZIKZ010000081.1:0-14460 GCA_964539845.1 uncultured Hyphomicrobiales bacterium | reverse complement strand
ATTCACTTACGGGTGAAATTCACTTTCCTCAACAACAAGACGAGGGAGGTGATGCGATGACCCAGTTTCCTGCGAATCCCGACGCCAAGCGCAAGGCGCTGCTGGATGCGGTCGCAACGATTGCGCCGACGCTCAGCGCGTCGGGCCCGCGAAGCGAAGAACTCGGAACGCTCGCGCCGGATGCCGTGAAAGCGCTGCGCGACACAGGCATCTTCCGTCTGAAGCTCGCAGCAGCGATGGGCGGGGCAGAAGCAGACCCGCTCACCGAAATGCTGGTGCTGGAAGAGGTCGCCTATCACGACCTGACAAGCGCGTGGTGCACGATGGTCGGCGCAACCGCCATCGCGTCGCTCGGAACCTTCCTGCCGCAATCCGGCCTCGACAAGGTTTTCAGGAACGGACAGATCCCGACCGCGGCAATCTCGTTCTTTCCCGCCGGTCAGGCCACGCGCAAGGACGGCGGCGGCTTTAAGGTCAGCGGACGCTGGCGCTTCAACAGCGGCATCCGCCATGCCGAATGGGTGCTCGGCGGCACCGTCGTTCTGGACAGCGACAACGGCAATGGCGGCCCGATCGTCATATTTTCGGCCTTCCCCGCAAAGGACGTCACGCTTTACGACAACTGGGGCGGCGTGACCGGACTGCGCGGCACAGGTTCGGTCGACTTTTCCGTTCAGGACTACGACCTGCCGGAAGACCAGACCTTCGTGTGGGACCTGCTGCAGCCGAAGCCGCTGCGAGGCGGACCGTCCTATCGTCTGCCGCCTTTCAGCTACGTGGCCAAGGAGCACGGCAGCGTGGCGCTCGGCGGCGCACGCCGCGCGCTCGATGAACTGGTGAAGATCGCCACCACCACGCGCGGCACATTCCGCTCATCGAAGCTCGACGAACGGCAGGTGGTGCATCGCTTCATCGGCGAAGCCGATCTGAAATTGCGTGCGGCGCGCGCTTTGATGCACGAGCGTTACGGCCAGCTGTGGCAGAAAGTGAATGCCGGCGAACAGCCGGACGGACCGGACATCGCCGATGTGCGCGCGATCTGCGTCTATGCCACCGATGTCGCGATCGAGGTTGCGACCATGGCCTATCACTTCGCCGGCAACACTGGCCTGCATCATCCGCATGTGATCGGACGCCTGCTGCGCGATATCAACACCGCCGGTATCCATCAGGTGATGAGCGACACCGCATACGAGAATCACGGCAAGTTCCGGCTTGGCTTGCCGGCCGACCCGCTCGCATGAGGCGATGATCTATTCCGCGGCGGTCGCGTGCTGAATCCGCCACTGCGCCAATAACGCACGCAACGCCGCGGGCTTCACCGGTTTGTTGAGGATCGGCACATCGCGCGCACGCGCTTCGTCGCGGACGCGCGGGGTGCGATCGGCGGTGATCAGGATCGCCGGCATCTCGGCGCCGAACCGCCGGCGCAACTCGACAATCGCATCGATTCCGTTGCCATTATCGAGATGATAGTCGACCAGCAGCCCGCTCAGGATCGGCCGCGTGGCTTCGATTATCGCGACCGCGGTGGGCAAATCGGCGGCCTTCAGCACCTGACAGCCCCATCCGCCAAGCAGAGCCTCCATGCCATCGAGAATCTGCGCATCGTTGTCGATGCACAGCACCGCCATGCCGGACAATTGCGCGGGATCGGCACGCATCGGCCCGCCTTGTGTCACCGTCGCGCTGACTGCCGCGGCCGCTGGTACCTCGACCGAGAACACCGAACCGCGGCCGGGCTCCGATTCCAGACGCACCGCATGCTCGAGCACACGGCTGATGCGTTCCACGATCGAAAGCCCGAGTCCAAGCCCGCGCGCGACCCTGGCGCCGGCCTGCAGGCGATGGAACTCGCGGAAGATCGCGCGCGTCTGCGCGGCCGGTATTCCGAGCCCGGAATCAAGCACTTCGATCCGCAGCGTCCCGTTCCGCCGGCGGCATCCGACCAGCACACGGCCTTTCGGCGTGTATTTGATCGCATTCGAGATCAGGTTCTGAAGAAGCCGCCGTAGCAGCCGGCGGTCGGAGCGCACGGTCGTGCCCGACAGAACGAAGGTCAGATCCAGGCCCCGCTCGCGCGCGAGCGGCGTGAATTCCACTTCGAGCTGTCGCATCATCTCGTCGATCCGGAACGAACTGATCTCCGGTTTCATCGCGCCGGTATCGAGCCGCGAAATATCGAGCAGCGCGCCCAGAATTTCTTCCACCGCATCGAGGGAGGCATCGATATTGCTGACCAGCCTGCCCTCTTCCCCATGGCCCTGCCGCTCGACCAGCGACGTGACGTAGAGACGCGCCGCATTGAGTGGCTGCAGGATGTCGTGGCTGGCGGCCGCGAGGAACCTTGTCTTCGAGATATTGGCCTCTTCGGCATCGGCCTTGGCGCGCACGAGTTCTGCGTTCAGCAGCGTCAACTCGGTGGTGCGCTCGCGTACCCGCTGTTCCAATGCCTCGGCCGCCTCGACGCTCGGTGTCACATCGGTAAAGGTCGTGACGATGCCGCCACCCGGCATCTGATTGGCACGCACTTCGAGCACGAGGCCGCGGTCGGCGAAGCGTTCGATGAAGGGCTCGGAGCCGGTAGCGTAACGCTGCAGCCGCTCTTCGACCAGCGCCTCGATGTCGTCCGTCCCGTAGACACCGCGCTCGGCATGCAGCCGTAGGATCTCGTCCAGCCTCGTGCCGATACCGATGATATCGCGCGGCAGATCGAGAATTTCGCCGAAGGTTCGGTTCCAGCAGACAAGTTGCAGATCCTTGTCGAACACCGCAATGCCTTCGCTGACATGCTCCAGCGCGGTTTGCAGGATTTCGCGGTTGTAGTGGATCGCCGCATTGGCATCGTCGAGCAGCTTCAGCGCTGCGCGTGTCGACACCGTGCGTTTACGCAAGAGGAGCGACAATACGAGACGCGACGATGCCGCACCGATCGCCGATGCAAGCAGGTGCTCGGCATGCTGGAGAAGCTGGAAGTCGGCGGAGCTGCCGGGGGACAGATCGATACGCTTCGCGGCGGCAAAGCTCTCGAACGAGGAACGGGTGCGTTCCTGTCCGATATAGCGCGCAACCGCGATGGTCAGTTCGTCGACGGTGACGGCCGAGCGCCAGAGCCGGAAGCTCGGCGCAGGCGCAGCGTCCGGAACGAACAGGTCGGCCTGCACGCGCTCGATCGCTTCAGGCGCACGGCTGAGCGAGAAGCCGATATAGGCCATGATATTGAGCGCGAGGCTCCAGAACACGCCATGCGCGAGCTGCGGCAGGTCGAGTCCGAACAGGGCCGTCGGCCGCAGGAACCAGATTCCGAACGGCCCGTCGGCGATAACCGACGGATTGAGCAACCCGCTGCCGACCGCGCTCGGCAAGAGCAGCGTGTAGAACCACGCGAGGATGCCAACAGTGAGACCGGCAATCGCGCCGCGCGCGGTGCCCTGGCGCCAGAACAGCCCGCCGAAAAAGGCCGGCGCGAGCTGCGCAACGGCCGCGAATGACAGAAGGCCGATCGCCACGAGCTGCGCGTCGCCGACCGAGCGATAGTAAAGATAGGCGAGCACCATGATCAGGAAGATCGCGATGCGGCGAATGCGCAGCAGCAGCTTGCCGACATCGGACTGGCCGGTCATCAGCGCCGAGCGCCGTTTGAGGAAGAACGGCACCACCAGATCGTTCGACACCATGATCGCGAGCGCGACCGATTCCACGATCACCATGGCGGTCGCCGCCGAGAGTCCGCCGATAAACGCAGCGATCGTGAAGAATGACGCGTTGGCCGACAGAGGCAGCGCCAGCACGAACATGTCGCTGTCCACCTCGCCGGGCCCGAAGGTGAGCAGGCCCGCAAGCGCGATCGGAACCACGAACAGGTTGATCAGCACGAGATAGAGCGGGAACAGCCAGGCCGCGCGTTTGATTTCCGCTTCCGAATGGTTCTCCACCACCGTCACATGGAATTGCCGCGGCAGCAGGATGATCGCGACCGTCGACAGGAGGGTCATCGCAATCACGGTCGAGAAATTCGGCGGCGTCGTCAGCACCGCGGCGGTATCCGGCCTGTTCAGCGCGCGCGAGAACAGGTCCACCGGACCGTCGAACATCCAGTAGGTGACGAACAGCCCGACCGCCAGAAAGGCTGCGAGCTTGACGATCGACTCGGTCGCGATTGCGAGCATCAGACCGTCCTGATGCTCGGTCGCATCGATGTGGCGCGTACCGAACAGGATCGCGAAGGCCGCCATCGCGAGCGCCACCAGCAGAGCTGTGTCGCCGAGCGCGCTCGGAGTAAAGCCAGGCGCCACATGCACAAAGATCGTGCCGAACATCGCGGACACGGCTTTCAACTGCAATGCGATGTACGGGATCGTGCCAACGATGGCGATCAGCGCCACCAGCGCCGCCACCGATTGACGCTTGCCGTAGCGCGCCGCGATGAAGTCCGCGATCGAAGTGGTGTTCTGGCTCTTGGCGAGCCGCACGATGCGCAGCACCAGCGGGGTGCACAGCCCGATCATCAGGATCGGACCGATATAGATGGTGAGGAAGTCGAAACCCGATTTCGAGGCGAGACCGACCGAACCGAAAAACGTCCAGGACGTACAATAGATCGCGAGACAGAGCGGATAGATCAGAAGGCGGGAGCGGTCGCCGCGCGCGATCTGACGCAGCCGGTCGCCATAGCTCGCGACCACGAACAGCAGCCCGATATAGCCCAGCGCAATCGCGATAACGACCCAGCCTTGCAGCATCATGGCCTTTGCCCCTTCGAGGGCCGCCTCTGCACTCCCGGCAGACAAAACATCACAGTTTCCGGTTTGTGGCTACCGGCCATGCGCCCTCCGGCTTTTCACAATCCCCCTTCCGCCCTATCGTTGAGCGCCGACTGGGACAGGAGCCGTGCATGAACAAAATGCTCAATGAGTTTCGCGAGTTCGCCGTCAAAGGCAACGTGGTCGATCTCGCGATCGGCGTGATTATCGGCGCGGCCTTCGGCAGGATCGTCGAATCGCTGGTCGGCGACATGGTCATGCCGATCTTCGGGGCCATCGGCGGGCTGGACTTCTCGAACTATTTCCTCGCCCTCTCCAAGGATATCACCGCCACCAACCTGGCCGACGCCAAGAAGCAGGGAGCGGTCATCGCCTGGGGCAATTTCCTGACCGTTGCGATCAATTTCGCCATCGTCGCCGGCGCGCTGTTCTTCGTGGTCAAGGGGATCAACTATCTGCGGCGCAAGGCGGCGGCGGAACCGGCGGTCCAGCCGGCCGAGCCGCCAAAGCAGGAGAAGCTCCTTGAGGAGATCCGCGACCTGTTGGCGAAAAAGACCTGACGCAGCCGTAACGGGCGCGCGCGGGCTGACACCTGCGCGCAACAGTCCACAGCGCACGGCCGTGCGCGGCGTTTTCCCACTATTTTCCAGCGGTAAAAAACTTTAGCTTCCCCCGGGAACTTTTTGGGGGATTGTTATGGTCCGCGCTGTATTTGCGGCCGCGCTGATTGCGGTATCGATGATTTCCTTCATGCCGGTTGCGCACGCTACGCGCTCGCTGGACGATGTTCTGGCGCGCCTGGACGCGCTGGAAAAGGAAAACGCGACCCTGCGCAAGCGGGTACAGCGGCTCGAAACCACCGAGCGCGAGCGGCCGGTCGTGGCCTCGCTGCCTGCGTCCGCGCCGCGCGGAGCATCTCCCGCACCCCGCGCCGGCTCTCCTGCCGTCGCCGCGCTTTCGCCGGCGGCCAGCCAGGCCTTTGCTTCGACGCCCACATTCGAGCAGGCCCGCAGTTGGACCGGTCTCTATCTTGGCGCTTCGGGCGGCATGCGCCGTGCGGACAACAAATGGACAACAAATTCGGTCGGAAGCGTCTTCATGATGGTCCCGAACAACGAGGACTTCAATGATACCGGCGCGCGGTTTGGCGGATTTTTCGGATACAATTTTCAGCTGACTCCGAAACTCGTGGCGGGTATCGAAGCCGACTTCGCCTGGGGCAAGACCAAGACCGGCACCAACAATGTGATCCCCGGCACCTGGTCCGGCCCGATCCCGCTATTCTTTGGTATGCCCAACGACACAAGCTCGTTTGAAACGGCGTGGGATGCGAGCCTCCGCGCGCGGATCGGCGCACTCATTACCCAGGACACGCTCGTCTATTTGACCGGCGGAATGGCCTGGCAGCGAATTAAGGCGCAGGCCACGTGCGACGCGAATTTTTCTCTCGTCTGCTTCACCCAAAGCCATGTTGAAACGCAAAAGGATACACTGACCGGCTGGACATTCGGCGGCGGCATCGAATCCGTGCTGGCCGGTGCATGGACCGGACGCATCGAATATCGCTACGCGCAATACGGCGATTTCAACCACTTGTTCATGCAGATGCCGGGCTGTCTTTGCGACGGCAATCTCGACACCACGATCAGCCTTTCAACTCATACCTTGATCGCCGGTATCGCCTACAAGTTCGGGGGATATTGACGCGGGGCGCGGAAAGGAGTCACCACCGATGCGTGACACCGGCTCCTGAGCACCGCACCGAACCGGCAGCCCTGACCGCAGCCTTGCGCGCTCCCGCGCGCGAGGCGCCGGTCAGCGGCATCGTCGAAATCATGAAATATGGCCGAGCGCGCGGCGGCGTCATGGGCCTGTGGGCCGGCGAAGGCGACACATCGACACCGGCCTTTATCGTTGACGCCGCGAACCGCGCCCTCGCTACGGGCGAAACCTTCTACACGTGGCAGCGCGGCATCCCCGAATTGCGCGACGCACTCGCGCGCTATCACACGCGACTTTACGGACGCGTCTTTTCGGCCGACGAATTCTTCGTCACCGGCTCCGGCATGCAGGCGATCCAGATCGCGCTGGCAATGACCGCCACCGCCGGCAGCGACGTAATCATTCCGACACCCGCCTGGCCGAATGCCGCGGGCGCCACCGGCCTGATCGGCGCGCATCCCGTCGAAGTGCCGCTGCAATTCGGCAATGCCGGCTGGACCCTCGACATCGAGCGCATCGCGGCTGCCGTCAACGACCGCACGCGCGTGATCGTCCTCGTGACGCCGTCCAATCCGACGGGCTGGACCGCAACGCATGACGATCTGCGCGCGGTGCTCGCGCTCGCGCGGTGTCACGGATTATGGATCGTCGCGGACGAAACCTATGCACGCTTCTGGTACGGGGATGGCAAGCGCGCGCCGTCTTTCCTCGACATCATGACGCCGGACGACCGGGTGCTATTCGTCAACACATTCTCCAAGAACTGGTGCATGACCGGCTGGCGCATGGGATGGATCGTCGCAAATCCTTCGCTCGGTCAGGTGGTGGAGAATCTGATCCAGTATTCGACCTCGGGCGTCGCACAATTCATGCAGCGCGCCGGAGTCGTTGCGCTCGATCAGGGTGAGGATTTCGTCGAGCAGCAGGTCGCACGCTCACGCGCGAGCCGCGACATCGCCTGCGACATTCTCGGACGCACCGGCTGTTGCCGCTTCGGCATTCCGCAGGGCGCGTTCTATCTGTTCTTTACGGTCGACGGAGAAGGCGACACCGAGATGCTTGCCCGCAGACTGGTCGACGAGGCGCAGGTCGGGCTCGCGCCCGGCACCGCCTTCGGCAAGGGCGGCGAACACTTCCTGCGGCTCTGCTTCGCGCGCGACCCGGAGCAGATCCGCGATGCCTGCGAGCGGATTGCGAAGCTGTTGTGAGCAAACGCTGTCCTCACCCTCCCCCTTGTGGGGAGGGTCGGCGAGCATCGAATGAAGTGAGATGCGAGACGGGGTGGGGTCGGCGCTGCAATTCGTAACCGTCGTCGCCCCCACCCCGCCCGCTTTCGCTGCGCTCAGCGGACGACCCTCCCCACAAGGGGGAGGGTGAAGGCAAGAACTAAGCCGCCGCCTTCTCGCCACCCTTCGCGAACCGTCCATAGAACGTCTCGCCCTTCGCGGCGAGGTCGCGCAGCAACGCGTTCGGCGCAAAGCGCGGGCCGAATGACTTCTCCAGCCGCTCGCAGAGCGATACGAAACTCTTCACGCCCATGAAATCGATATAGGACAAGGTGCCGCCCGAGAACGGCGCAAAGCCGAAGCCGAGGATCGATCCGACATCGGCCTCGCGCACATCGGTCAGCACGCCTTCTTCGAAGCAGCGCGCGGTTTCCAGCGCCTGGATGACCAGCAGCCGCTTCTTGAGTTCGTCGACATCGATCGTATCGGGATCGAGCGTTGTCGTCTGCAGATCGGCGAGGCCGGGCCAGAGCGTCTTCTGCCCCTTCTCCGGATAATCGTAAAAGCCCTTGCCGTTCTTGCGGCCGAGCCGGCCGTGCGTTTCGACCATCGCCTCCAGCAACGATTTCTGACGCGGGTCTATCGCGTCCTTGCCGAGATCGATCTCTGTCGCTTTCAGGATCTTCCAGGCGAGATCGACCGCGACTTCATCATTCAATGAAAGCGGGCCGACCGGCATACCGGCGATGCGGCCGACATTCTCGATCATCGCCGCAGGCACACCTTCCATCAGCATCAGGTGGCCTTCGCGGATATACGTGCCGACCACGCGCGAGGTGTAGAAGCCGCGCGAGTCGTTGACCACGATCGGCGTTTTGCGGATGGCGCGCACGAAGTCGAGCGCCATGGCGAGCGCCTCGTCTCCCGTCTTCTTGCCCATGATGACCTCGACGAGCAACATGCGCTCGACCGGCGAGAAGAAATGGATGCCGATGAATTTCGCAGGGTCTTTCGCAATGTCCGCGAGCGAGGAGATCGGCAGCGTCGAGGTGTTGGAGCCGAACACCACGTCCGGCACCACAGCCTGCGCCTTCGCGGTCGCGTCGGCCTTCACCTTGCGGTCCTCGAACACGGCCTCGATCACAAGATCGCAACCCTTCAGCGCGTCGTAGTCCGGCGTCGCTGTGATACGGGCCAGCAGCGCGTCACGCGCGGCCGAGTTGGCGCGGCCTTTGCTGATCTGATCGGTCACAAGCTTGTGTGACAGCGCCTTGCCCTTGTCCGCCGCTTCCTGATCGCGGTCGATCAGAACCACATCAAGCCCCGCTTGCGCACTGACATAGGCGATGCCCGCGCCCATGAAGCCCGCGCCGATGATGCCGACCTTTTTAAGCTTCGATGCCGGGACATTGGCCGGGCGGCGTGCGCCCTTGTTCAACTCGCCCATCGACACGAACAGCGTGCGGATCATCGCCGCCGCTTCCTTCGATCGCAGGATATGCGCGAAGTAGCGTGACTCGACCGTGAGCGCGAGATCGAACGGCAATTGCAGGCCGTCGAACACCACCTGCATGATTGCGCGCGCGGCCGGATAATTGTCGTAGGTCTGCTTGCGGTAGAGCGCGCTTGCCGGCGAAAACGTCATCATGCCGGCCTTCGACCAGACCGGGCCGCCCGGATTCTTGAAGCCCTTCACGTCCCACGGCGCTTCGGCCTTGCCGCCGCCCTTGATCCAGTCCTTCGCCGCTTTGACGAGATCAGCCGCGGGCACAACATTATCGATCAGCTTCATGCCCTTGGCGCGCGCCGCGCGAAGCTGGTCGCCCTTGGCAATGAATTGCAGCGCGTCGCCCGGCAGCATCATGCGCGAGATCCGCGTCGTGCCGCCGGCGCCCGGGAAAAGGCCGATCTTGATTTCCGGGAGACCGAGACGAACCTTGTCGTTGTCGGAGGCGACGCGGTGATGGCAGGCGAGACAAAGCTCGAAGCCGCCGCCCAGCGCGGTGCCGTTGATCGCGGCGACCCATGGCTTGCCGCAGGTTTCGATCCGGCGATAGAGCTGCGAGAGCTTGCGGCTTTCTTCGAACAGGCGCTTGGCCGCGGCCTCCTCGCCCTGCGTTTTCACCATGTCGGCGTAAGTCGCGCGCATGGTGTTCAGCAACGTCAGATCGGCGCCGGCGCAGAAGGTATCCTTGCTCGAGGTAATGACGACGCCTTTGATCGTCTCGTCGGCAGTCGTCTTTTCGACCAGATCGGACAATTCCTGGATCGTGGCGATGTCGATGACGTTCATCGAACGGCCCGGCACATCCCAGGTGATCGTCGCAATGCCGTCGGCGTCGGTATCGAGCTTGAAATTGGTCATTGTGAATCGCTCCGCGCGGTGCTCCCCTCCCCCCGCGAAGCGGTGGGGAGGGGTCGGGGGTGGGGGGCATCTTCCGAACCACGCGCGAGTTCGTCGTGGATCGCGGTCAGAACGTTGTCGATATTTCTCAAGACTTCATTGTTCCAAAAGCGAAGTACGCGATAGCCACGCGCGGCGAGATACTTGCTCCGGGCAGCGTCCATATCAGTATTGTGCGACAGCATATGTTGGCTGCCATCGACTTCAACAACGACCCGAGCCTGGTGGCACGCAAAATCCGCAAAGAACGGCCCCGCAGGCGCCTGCCGTCGGAAATGTGCTCCGGCAAATGAACGCCTCAGATGCCACCACAATTTTCTCTCCGCATCGGTCATCGTGCGGCGAAGCGTCCGCGCACGTCGCGTCCGAGGATCATTGCGAGGCCCGACCATATCGCCCCCCACCCCTAACCCCTCCCCACCGCTTCGCGGGGGGGGGAACTATCCAATTGCCTCACCATTCTTACGGATAAACCGCACGCCGCTCTCGCTCTTGTCGCCCATCATGTCGATATCGGAATAATGATACCGGTCGGTCGGCGCGCGCGTGCCGACTTCAAGATAGACGACGTCGCCCTGTGACTTGTTGATCAGGCAATGCCCGTTCGACACACCCGCTTTGAAGCCGGCGCAGTCGCCTGCGCGGAGAATGGCTTCACCGCCATCTTCCGCGAGCGTCACCTCGCCCTCGACAATGTACACGAACTCGTCCTCGGTCTCATGCCAGTGCCGCAGCGCGGAGGCTGCGCCGGGCTTCAGCCGCGTCAGGTTGACGCCGAACTGGGTTAGCCCCGCTTCATTACCGAGGATGGTCTTGATCCGCCCTTCGGTGCATTTCGCATATTCCTTGGGGTAGATCGTGGTGGCGCGGACTGCGCATCTGGACAGATCGATCTTCGGCATATGCGGAGCTCACACCCGCTCGATGATCGTTGCCGTGCCCATGCCGGCGCCGATGCATAGTGTCACCAGCGCCGTGGATTTGCCGCGCCGCTCCAGTTCGTCGAGTACCGTGCCGAGGATCATGGCCCCGGTCGCGCCGAGCGGATGGCCCATCGCGATGGCGCCGCCATTCACGTTCATCTTGTCGTGCGAAATATCGAGTGCCTGCATGTAGCGCAGCACGACCGAGGCAAACGCCTCGTTCAGCTCCCACAAATCAATGTCGGCGGTCGACATGCCGGCCTTCTTCAGCACCTTCTGCGTCACCGGGATCGGACCCGTCAGCATGATGCCGGGCTCGGAGCCGATATTGGCGAAGGCCCTGATGCGCGCGCGCGGCTTGAGCCCCGCCGCCTTGCCCGCGTCCTTATTGCCGATCAGTACGGCCGCCGCACCATCCACGATGCCCGACGAATTGCCGGCATGATGCACGTGGTTGATCTCCTCGACCTCAGGATAGCGCTGGGTCGCGACCGCGTCGTAGCCGCCGAGCTGACCCATCTCGACGAAAGCGGGCTTCAGCGACGCAAGCGACTGCATCGTCGTGGTCGGACGCATATGCTCGTCACGGTCGAGCAGCGTGATGCCGTTCACATCGCGGATCGGCAGAATGGAATTCTTGAACCGCCCGTCGGCCCAGGCTTCCGCGGCGCGCTTCTGGCTCTCCACCGCATAGGCATCGACATCGTCGCGCGAGAAGCCGTATTTGGTGGCGATCAGATCGGCGGAGATTCCTTGAGGCATGAAATAGGTCGGGATCGCCGCCAGCGGATCCATGAACCAGGCGCCGCCCGATGCGCCAATGCCGACCCGGCTCATCGATTCCACGCCGCCGCCGATCGTCATGTCGTGCTGGCC
The DNA here is from genome assembly GCA_964539845.1 of uncultured Hyphomicrobiales bacterium. Taxonomy (GTDB): domain Bacteria; phylum Pseudomonadota; class Alphaproteobacteria; order Rhizobiales; family Xanthobacteraceae; genus Pseudorhodoplanes. The sequence goes on along the minus strand of CAZIKZ010000081.1, from coordinate 2,546 downwards.
GCTCATCACCTCGGCCGCTGCGAAATTCACCGCATCGAGTCCCGACGCGCAGAAGCGGTTGATCTGGATGCCGGGCACCTTGTCGCCATAACCCGCAAGCAGCGCGGAGATCCGTGCAACGTCGCCGCCCGCCTCCCCGATCGGATCGACGCAGCCCATCACCACGTCATCCACCAGTTCAGGATCGAGATTGTTGCGCTCGCGCACGCCTTTGAGAACCTGCGAGGCGAGATTCACCGTCTGCACCTCGTGCAGCGAGCCGTCCACCTTGCCGCGTCCGCGCGGAGAACGAAGATGATCGTAAATGAAGGCGTCGGCCATTCCCTCTGTCTCCTTCCGGTCGTCCCCGCGAAGGCGGGGACCCATAATCGCCGCCGGTGGTTATGGGTCCCGGCTCGCGCGGCCTACGGCCGCTTGGCCGGGACGACGACGTTACAGGCTTCGTGCGATCAGCAGCTTCATGATCTCGTTCGTGCCGGCATAGATGCGGAGCACCCGCGCGTCCCGGTACATCCGCGAGATCGGATATTCATCCATATAGCCATAGCCGCCGAACAATTGCAGGCAGCGATCGATCACTTTTGCCTGCACGTCCGTGGTCCAGTATTTGATCATTGAGGCGGTGACGGTGTCGAGTTCGCCCTTGATATGCCGCTCGATGCAATGATCGAGGAACACCTTGGCGGCGGTCGCCTCGGTCTTGCATTCGGCCAGCGTGAACTGCGTGTTCTGGAAATCCAGGATCTTCTTGCCGAACGCCTGCCGCTCCTTGACGTAATCGATGGTGAGCCGCAGCGCGCGTTCCATCATCGATACCGCATGGATGCCGACGATCAACCGCTCCTGCGGCAATTGCTGCATGAGTTGGACGAAACCCTGCCCTTCCTGCGTGCCGAGCAAGTTCTCCGAAGGCAGCTTCACGTCATCGAAAAACAACTCTGAAGTGTCGGCCGAATCCATGCCGAGTTTCTTCAGCTTGCGCCCGCGCCGGAAGCCCGGAGTATCCGCGGTCTCGACCACGAACAGCGAGACGCCCTTCGCGCCCGCCGACGGATCCGTCTTCGCCACCACGATGATAAGATCGGCATGCTGCCCGTTGGTGATGAAGGTCTTCGATCCGTTCAGCACATAGCCGTTGCCGGATTTCTTCGCACTCGTGCGCACGCCCTGCAGATCGGAGCCGGTTCCAGGCTCGGTCATCGCGATTGCGCCGACCATCTCGCCGGTCGCCATCTTCGGCAGCCAGCGCGTCTTCTGCTCCTCGGTGCCGTAATGCAGAATATACGGCGCGACGATGCCGGAATGCAGCGTGGCGCCGAAGGTGTCGAACCCGCACAGCGAATATTCGCGGTCGATCACCGCCTCATGCCCGAAATGGCCGCCGCCCCCGCCATAATCCTCCGGCATGGACGGGCACAGGAGCCCGGCCTCCCCGGTCCTGTTCCATATCTCGCGGTCATAGATTTCCGCCGCGTGCCAGCGGTCGATATTCGGGGCATATTCCGCCGCCATGAAGCGGCGGGCCTGCTCCTCGAGCAAAACAAGGTCTTCCGTCATCCAAGACGGCCGCGGCAGATTCAGGACGTCCATCGGCGATTCTCTCCCGGCGAGAAGCTTATTCCGGGCAAATGACGGGCGCGAGGCCGTTGCTGCGTTTTTCGATGGTGCAGAGCGGAAGCCGCGCTATACAACCCACCCTCCAAAAGCTTCGGACACATGGCTCCCCTGATCCAGTTGCGCGAGATCGCGCTCACCTTTGGCGGCACGCCGCTTATGACCTCGGCCGATCTCTCGGTGTCCGAGGGCGAACGCGTGTGTCTGGTCGGCCGTAATGGTTCCGGCAAGTCCACGCTCCTGAAAATCGCCGCTGGCATGATCGAGCCGGACCGCGGCAGCGTCTTCGTCCAGCCCGGCGCCACGATCCGCTACCTGCCGCAGGAACCCGACTTCTCCGGCCACGCCACCACCCTGTCCTATATCGAGGCTGGGCTCGCGCCGGGCGACGATCCGTACCAGGCGCGCTACCTGATTGAGCAACTCGGCCTGACCGGCACCGAAGATCCCGCGCACCTGTCCGGCGGTGAGGCGCGGCGGGCGGCACTGGCGCGCGTGCTGGCGCCCTCTCCCGACATTCTGCTGCTCGACGAGCCGACCAACCATCTCGATCTCGTCACCATCGAGTGGCTGGAAAGCGAACTGAAAAGCCGCCGCTCGGCGCTTGTGCTGATCAGCCATGACCGGCGCTTCCTGCAAACACTGTCGCGTGTGACCGTATGGCTCGACCGCGGGCTCACGCGGCGCCTGGAGATCGGGTTCAGCGACTTCGAAGCCCGCCGCGACGAGATCCTCGCGGAGGAAGAGCGCGAGCAACACAAGCTCGACCGCAAGATCGTCTCGGAAGAACATTGGGTGCGCTACGGCGTCACCGCGCGCAGGAAGCGCAACATGCGCCGCATGGGCGAATTGCAGGCGCTGCGCCAGCAACGCAACGACTATCGCGGCAGCGTCGGCAAGGCCAGTATCAGCGTCGCGGAGGCCGACAAGTC
>CAZIKZ010000080.1:4801-14494 GCA_964539845.1 uncultured Hyphomicrobiales bacterium | reverse complement strand
CACAGTAAGCGCCCATTTTTCGCACGCTTAGCGCAAAGGTAGAGTCGCGATCTGTTCTCGTTCTCAATTTGTAGAATCGGAGAGCGAGATGGCAGCCGAACGACGGCCCTCGATGCCTGCTGCCATGGAATTGGAGCCGGCTTAAGACTGCGGCTTGATCATCAGATGTGCAAAGAATGGACGGTTACGGACGGGGATGAGGTTCAACAGCCCGTCACCAAATCCAACAATGACGCCGGGCGAGAGGCCAGTCGCTCTCCCCTCCACGCTACATGCTGGTCAGGGCGTACGAGCACGAGCGCTTCGCCATATCCGGCACCAGGGTTCTCTCCCGCAAGATCGACGACCTTGAACGGAATGCCTCGCCCCGCGGCTACGCCTTCCAACGCCGATACATCAACGGTGGCGTCAAACCGCAGCAAAGAAAAACCATTGCCCAATACATCGTATAGCGACCGGCCGCCCTTCAAGAAAAAATGCGGTGCCCGGCAGCCCGGGACTGTTGACGACACAAACTCGGACATTGAATACGATGGCGCCGTTTCACCGTCGTAGGCGATGATCGGAGATCGGTCGTAATAATAGCCGAAGTTCAGTCCACCGCAGCAATATTGCCTTACATTCAGGTCGTACAGCATCTGACCAAATGCAGCCCGGTTGCAATCGGCATCCTTCCCGGACGCCTCGATGTCTTCCGGAATGGCGCTACGCCGCGCGGCCAATTGAATCGCGTGACCCATCGCATAATGCGACACTTGCTCAGTTATCGGCAATCGCTCGGCTTCATGAGCATTCAGGATTGTTTCCGGCGCCCACCCTCCAATATGAGCCGCCAGCATCCATGCAAGATTGGCTGCATCCGCAATGCCCGCATTCATCCCATAGCCGGCAAACGGCACCCAGATATGCGCAGCGTCGCCGCATATAAAAACACGACGATCCCGCAATTTGTCAGCCACCAGTCTCCGACCGATCCAGTCCTCTCGGTTGATGACATCGTATTGAAAGTCCGGCCCCACACCAAGAATCGTTCGGATCGCCCAATCGCGGTCGATGGAATCGAAGTCGGTCTCATTTGCCTTCAGGTAGTTGTGAACCAGCCAAGTTTCTCGACCGTCGATTGCATAGACATTGCCGCTGCGGCGCGTGTTGAACGACATCATCCCCCAAGCCGGGGGCGCCTGCATCAAATCGATCAATTGAGGCGCGCGGATATAGGTCGATTGGACGCGCTGGACCACAGCGTCGCCGACAAACTGGGCGCCAATCATCTTTCGGATACCTGAGCGGCCGCCATCGCATCCAACCAGGTAACGCGCGGTCACCTTGAAATTCTCGCCGTTATCGTGATTGGTCAGGTCGGCCACGACGCCGCGGTCGTCTTGGCTGAACTCCAAAAAGCGGGTCCGGTTGAGCATGGTGATGTTCGGCTGAGCATAGGCATGCTCGATTAGGATCGGCTCGAAGAAAATCTGGTTGACGCGATGTGGCGGCTCGGGCGTTGGCCACCAGGTATCCGGCCCATCGATGTTTGATTGCCGCTGCGAGCGGGATGGAATCGAAATTCGCGAGAACTCGATGCCTATCGTTGTTGTTCGATGAGATGCATCGTGTGGATAGTCAGCCGGCAGACCGGCGTGCCGAATCTCGCGTGCGACGCCAAGCCGGCGAAATATCTCCATCGAACGCGCGGAGATATGGTTGCACTTCACGCTCGGAGGTTCACCGCGAAAGCGCGTCTCCACAACTGTGACGGAAACTCCACGCGATGCAAGATCGAGCGCCAGCGTAATGCCGACTGGCCCCGCGCCCACGACCAATACGTCACAATCAAACTCCGTCGTGTGCATAAAGCCTACCCGATCTGTTGAGCGCACAGCTATCCAGATTAATCCATTGACTTCGAACCACCGTCAACAAACGCCGTCGTTACGTGAAGAGGGCAGCACAAAACGCCGCGAAGCGCCCGCTCTCTGCTCCATCTCGCAGTTGCGAAAAGGACGTCTTCCCCACGCTGGATTGACAAGGCCCAAATCTATTCGATATTTGGTCATATGACCAGGTCGTGTGACCAAACACCTGCGACACCGCTTCGGCTGCGCGATCGCCTCGACGATTCGACTGAGAGCCGGATCATACTGGCGACAGTCGCCTGCATTGCGAGCCGCGGTATCGCGGCGACATCGACGCGCGAGATTGCTAAACAGGCGAAGCTGAACCAAGGCAACATCCATTACTATTTCCGCAGCAAAGAAGCACTGATGCGGCGAGTTCTCGAGCTGGTTTATGAAAACTCCTCTCACAACATCGACGCGCTTCAGGACAGACACATATCCCCCAGCACCCGCCTTGAGATGATTATTGATCTCGGATTCGACCTAATCACTCGACGGCGCGACGAGTTCATCACCCTGATCGCATGCTGGACGCATGCGGTCGTATCGGGGCGCGAATGGCGCGACTCCTACAAACGGACGTTTCAAGGCTTCCAGGCCGCAATCCTGCGGCTGATTCAAGAGGGCGAGGAAATCGGCGAATTCGAGCGGGGGGCATCCAGCATGGTGCCGATACTGCTCGTCTCCATGGTACAGGGCATCGGTCTGCAGTTGGCAATCGCACCCAATCAGATCAACGCGGACGAAGCTAAGATTGCCGCAAAGCGTGCGTTTCGCGCGATCCTGCCTCCCCCGACAAGGGGGCGCACAAAGACAACTGTTCAGAAACGGAGGAAACGTTGATGAAAAATGCTCTAAAAACGATGCGATTTCTAGCCTTAAGCTCGGTTGTCTTGATGGCAACATTCGGGTGGGCTCACGCCCAAGGTGACAAGATCACGCTGAAATATAGCGATCTGTTTCCGGCTCAATATCCCTTCGGCAAGTTGAGCCAAGAATATGCCGAAGCGATCAAGACCGCGACCAATGGACGGGTCGAAATCCAAGTATTTCCGAGCGGCACATTGACGCCTCCGGCGCAATGCTACGAGGGCGTAGTACAGGGGCTGGCTGATATCTGCCAAGCGGTCCTCGCCTATACCCCAGGCCGCTTTCCCCTGATGAGCGTTGTCGATCTGCCGGGCTATCCAGTGAACGGAAATGTCACCACGCAGATGGCTAACCGAATTTACTCCGAGTTCAAGCCAAAGGAGTTCGACGACGTCCAGGTGCTGTACCTGCACGCGCACCCACCGGGACACATTCTTACAGTCGACAAGCCGGTCAAGGTACTTGAAGATCTGAAGGGCATGCGCATCCGCGCGACCGGCCTGTCAGCAGAAGTCATCACCGCTCTGGGTGCCGCCCCCGTCAGCATGCCGATTACCCAGACCTACGAGCCGCTGCGTCGGAAGGTCGTTGATGGCACCGACGGGTCTCTAAACACGCTGCGCTATTACCGCTTTGCTGAAGTCACAAACAATAGCACCCTGTCGAATGTCGTCGGCTATGTCTCGACCTTCGTGATTGCGATGAACAAGCAGAAATGGAATTCGCTGCCCGACGACATCAAAGCCGCTTTCGTGAAGGTAAATGCCGAGTTCGTGCAGAAGGCTGCCGATCTTTGGAATACGATCGAGTTGGATGGCTACAAGTTCGCCAAGGACAAAGGACACACGTTCATCGTGCTGTCTCCTGATGAAGAGAAGCGCTGGCAAGAAACCGCCCTTCCCGTGGTTCGCAAGAACTACATCGAGCGAGCATCAAAGGCAGGGATCGCCGGGGACAAAGTGCTTGAAATGCGCGACAAGCTCATGACCGATCTTGGTGCAAAATATCCGCCGATCAAGCGTGACTGAGCCTGGAGTCTCAGACGTGCCGTCTTTCAGGCTGAACTGGCTGACAGAGAGCATGTTCGCAATTGCCATGGCTGCATTGGCGGCCATGGCATTGCTGACGGCCCTCGACATCGGGCTACGCTATTTCTTGAATCGTCCGATTGCGGGCAGCTACGAACTAGTCAGCTATTTGGCAGCCTGTTGCCTCAGTTTTTCGTTACCCCGTCTACAGGCGAATAACGGGCACGTTATCGTCGATCTAATCGTGCGTCATGCCTCTGCCCGCACCAAATGGGCACTCGGCATATGCGTGCTTCTCCTGTCAGCGGCTTTTTTTGCTGTGCTGACATGGCGCCTCGCCGTGAACGCCCAAGCCATTTTCGCGTCACGTCAAGTCTCCGACATTCTGGGGATTCCCCTTTGGATTGTCTACGTGATCACCGCGCTCGGACCTGCAATGACAGTACCAGTATGTCTCAATCAGCTGTCACTACTGATCAAGGGGGGACCAGCTCGTGACGCCCGTTGAGGTCGGCATTGGCGGCATAGTTCTGCTGCTTGTCGCAATATTTTCCGGCATCCCGGTGGGACTTGCCATGGCGATCGTCGGCTTCGTCGGGATACTCTACCAGACCAATGATGTCGCCGCGTTCCAAAGCCTCTCGTCCACCTTCTTCGACCGATTTTCATCCTACGAACTGACAGCCATCCCTTCTTTCATTCTAATGGGGCTGATCATGTTCAAGGCGGGGGCTGGGCGCTATTTGTTCTCGGCAGCGAATGCGTGGATCGGCCATCTTCCGGGTGGTCTTGCAATTGCGACAATCGCGGCATGCGCCGGCTTCTCCGCGATTTCGGGCTCGGCCATCGCAGCCACAGTAACGATCGGCGCAGTCGCGCTACCGGAAATGCTGTCGCGAAATTATCCGAAGTCACTCGCGGCGGGCAGCGTGGCCGCTGGAGGCACGCTCGACATACTGATACCGCCGAGCGTCACGCTTATCATCTATAGCATTCTCGTCAACGAATCGATCACATCGCTGTTCATCGCCGGCATCGTGCCTGGCCTCACACTTGCGTTGTTCTTCTGCATCACGATTTTCATCGTTGAAACTTGGCGTCGTGGAAAGATCATATCGGATCAGCCACGGAGCACATGGACCGAACGCTTTCGCAGCCTGTCAGGAATCTGGGATACGGGGCTGCTTTTCGTTTTTGCGATCGGCGGAATGTTCGCTGGTGTATTTACGCCAAACGAGGCAGGCGCGGCGGGCGCGTTGGGCGCGCTCATTCTTGGTATCATTCGCGGCACTCTCACGTGGCAAGGCCTGAAGGAAGCGCTGGGAGAGTCGGCGCAGACCGCGACAATGGTCGTGTTCATTATTTTCGGGGCGGCGCTGTTCAGTACTTTTCTCACACTCACCCGCATCCCGTTCATGCTGGCCGACATGATCGCCTCGCAAGGCTGGCCCGACCTCGTGGTTCTTGGATTCATCATTGCAATCTACATTCTGGGCGGCATGGTAATGGAGATCCTGCCACTTATCATCGTGACTGTTCCGATGTTCGCGCCGATCATACAGTCGCTTGGATACGACCTCGTCTGGTTCGGGATTCTCATCATCCTATTGGGACAGATGGGCATGATCACTCCACCGGTTGGCATCTCCGCCTTCGTAGTCGCAAGCCTGCGACCCGACATCGATCTGGCCACCGTGTTCCGCGGGATCGCGCCCTTTGTCGTCGCAATTGCCGTTCTCATCCTGCTACTGATCGCGTTTCCACCACTAGCGACCTTTCTGCCGGATGCTATCAGATGAGCACAATCAATCCGGATGACGGCTTGCAATCGCGACTCAACCGGCGCACCGCGATTGTTGTTGTAGACATGCAGAAGGACTACTGCGTCCCCGGCGGAATCATCGACCTCATGGGCTACGACGTCTCAGGTTCAGCCAGCCTCGCGAAGAGAATGAATCCCTTCCTTGATGACGTCAGACACTTAGTCGAGTTGACGGTCTTTGTGAGAACCGAAATGCCCGCGGAACTCCGGTCGAGGGCACTATCGGAACAATATGCACGCACGTCCCTGAAACGTGAGATCACTCCGGACCTCTTGGACTGGTACGGGGTGCGGCCCGCGGACGAAGACGTCGTTGTGACCAAACAACGCTACTCGCCTTTTGTCGACACTGCCTTTCCCGCGGTGTTGCGGGGCGCGCGGATTGAAACGCTCGTTATAACAGGCGTCACTACAGAGATGTGCGTCGAGTCCACCGTTCGGGACGCGTTCATGCGGGACTTTTCAGTCGTTGTAGCATCCGATTGCACACAAGGCTCGACGAGACAGCGCCACGACTATTCACTCAAGCTCATGGACATTTACTTCGCTCACGTAGCAACTTCGGAGCAGATCCTGGCCGCTTTGCGCGCGCGGCAGCTTGGATAAGCTCCGGAACCCAAATGAAATACGGTATATTCGATCACATGGATGATGCGGCGGCGCCGCTACATCAGCAATATGAAGACCGGTTGCGCTTCTTGGAAGCCTGCGATGGCTTGAATTTTTATTGCTATCATCTCGCCGAGCATCACGGCACGCCGCTCGGCTACGCACCCTCACCCAGCGTCTTCCTCGCCTCAGCCATTCAGCATAAGAAGCGGCTCCGGGTGGGACCGTTACTCTATAGGCCGCGCGCGTCAGCCATGGACCCATGAGAGCGCAGTCGTCCAAACATTTTTGCGATCCAGTCGTAGAGGAAAGGCGTCTCTTCGCATTCATCAGATTGCATCCCGACAGATCGTTAACAATCGCGAAGCTCACTACGGATCATCGCATCTGCCTCTGAAATTCGGCGAGTCCTGCGGCCGATTACAAAGCCGACTTCGGCCTTCCAGTCGCCTGACTGGAGAAGAACGGCGGCCGCGCCGACGCCAGCGACCGCTCCCGTCTTTCCCCTATAGCTGCCAGACGATGCCCCGCTCCGACACTCAAACGTTCCCAAAAGATGTGTCTTTCACGACTTCAACCGCGTTCGCAGCAGCTACGAAAAGACCTCGACGGCTTCAAATCCGCGCGGCAGATGCCAGCGTCCGCAACACGATGGTAGCAGGCACCGAATCGCCAGATGCCCTTCTGGCAACGTCTCTAACATCTTACGCTCGATCCGCTGCGGCACCTCGCCCTGACGCGACACGCGCTCGCGGTGCACCTCCAAAAGCTCGCGTCGTTGCCGGTCGGTAGCTTCAACATCGACCGTCAGCATATCCCCGTCCAGCACCACACCATAATAATTGCGCGCAGCCTCAAACGAGACATAGCCCTGTCGTACGTCGTGCCGCACATCTTCAACTGGGCGCTCAAGCGGCGATCCGAATCCGCCGCCGCCGCCGGACCTAAGAACGAACGCATCCCCCATCTTGACCTTGGCCCGGAACAGCTTTGCGTTCGGGACATCGTGTTCGACCACGCCGTCCCGCCGCATCAGCATTTCGTTGCCGGTGCCTTCAAGGCCGCCTTCAAGGCCCCATGGTAGACAGACCGCACGCTCGACCTGAGCGTTGACGTTGAAATCGGAGATCGCCTGCACGACGGTTTCGACGCCCAGGCCGCCGCGATAGCGGCCCGGCCCGCCGGAGTCCTGAATCAGCGACAGGCTCTCGACCATAACCGGATACTTTGCCTCGAACTGCTCGTTCGGGCTGTTATGCGTATCGCCGTCGTTGATACAGACGGTGGCCGACACACCGTCCTCCGCGCGCTTGGCACCCCAGCCTCCGCCGAGAGGCCCGAAACTCGTGATGAACAGCTTATTCGTGTCGGGATAGAATCCGTCCAGCAACGCAACGCAAAGGTCGGCGTGGTGGCCAGCGATCACTTGATCGGGAATCGCTTTAGACAGGGCCTTGAAGATGGTGTCCACCACCGTCATCGGGAAGCTCATCCACCACCGCATGGGGGCCGGCCGAACCGCGCTCACGATGCTGCCGGGCTCCAAGATCACCTTCAGATTTCGGAAGGAGCCATCATTGACCGGGTAACCAGTGGGCGATGTGATGCATTTAAATGCCACCTGGGCGCAGGCGATACCGGTGGTCGGGCCGGAATTATAGAACCCCTTCACCTGTTTTGAGACATCGGTCAGGTCGACGGTCATCTCGTCGCCAGAGACGATGACCTTGACGCGGATCTGAACGCGCTTGGCGATTTCGACGGCATCGTCATCCATGAAGCTCTCGGCTTCGTAAACCCCGTCCGGAATCGCCAGCGTCTGTTCGCGGGCGACCACTTCCGCGAGATCCATCAACACGTCGATGCAATCTAGAACGGGCTGCTGACCGTAACGGTCCAGGAGCTCAAGGAAGCGCCGCTCGCCGGTTTTGATTGCGGTGATTTGAGCACGCAAGTCGCCCATCGCGCGCTCCGGAAGACGCACGTTCATACGGATGATTTCGTGAATCTCCTGATTGACGACGCCCGCGCGCGCATATTTCACAATAGGAATCTGCAGACCTTCGGAGAAAATGTCCGTCGTCACGCCGCCCAGCGTACCGCCGACATCCGGCCAGTGCGCCATGCAGCAGGAAAATCCGACGAGCTTTCCTTCATGGAATACAGGCACCGTAAAGGTGAGATGGTTCAGGTGGCTGCCGGTGATATATGCATCGTTGGTCAGCAGGATGTCGCCGGGCTGGACACCTTCATTCTCGAAATGCCTGATCTTCGCCTTCACCGTTTCCGACATACCGCGGATGAACATCGGCAGGCCGAGGCCGATCGACACGGTGTCGCCGTCCTTGGTGAAGATACCGACGGTGAAATCCAGCGCCTCGTAGATGATCATGTTGTAGGCGGTGCGCATGAGGTTGATCTTCATTTCCTCGGTCACCGCCATCACACCGTTACGCACGATCTCGACCAGAATGGGATCGGCGGTCGTCTTGCCGGGGGTCTTGCTGCGCTCGGTCATTGCTGCGCTCCAGAAATGCTGATCACAAGATTGCCGAACGCATCGACCTCAAGCCGGTCACCCGGCGGCACCACAGTCGTCGAGGCATGCTCCTCGATCAGCGCCGGCCCCTGGATGCGATTGCCCGCCAGCAACTGGCTGCGGGCAAAGGTCGGCGTATCGGCAAAGCCGGTATCTTGGAAGAAAGCCTTGCGGTTGCCGGTATGCGCCGCGGCCGACGGCGTTTCGTCGCCCGTCGCGATCTGCTCGATGCCGGGCTTTTCGACGATTCCGGTTACCGTCGTCCGAAGACTTGCGATCTCCGCCGGTTCCGCGGGCGCCGAGGTGCCGTAGCGTTGCGCGTGCACGGCGTCGAACAGCATCTTAATCGCAGTACGATCCTGCCGATCGAAATGCCCATGCGGGATTTCCACCGTCACCGAGTGCTCTTGCCCCACATAACGCATGTCGAGTGCCCGCTGCACGACCACCTCTTTCGGCGCGATTGACGAATCCGCGATAGCTTCGCGGCCTTCGGCCTCGAGCTCTCGATAGACCGTCTCGAAGCGCTCGAACTCGAACTTGTCGAGTGCCGTGAACCAAGTGCGGACGAAATCGTAACGTAGGTCGGAGAACAGCATCCCAAAAGCCGAAAAATGCCCCGGCGCTCGCGGGACGATGACCCTGCGGATGCCGATCTCGCGCGCGACTGCAGTCGCATGCAGCGGCCCAGCACCGCCATAGGCCACGAGTGCGAAGCTGCCGGCATCCAGGCCGCGTTCGGTCGTCACGCCCTTCACCGCATAGGACATCTTGGTCGCAGCGATCCGCAGGATGCCGCTCGCTGCCTCGGTTGTGCTTAGCCCCAGTGGCTTGGCGACCTTGTCGTGCATCGCGCGCTCGGCAGCATCCACGTCAAGGCGCATCTCGCCGCCGAGAAAGCGATCGGCGCCGAGCCGGCCGAGGATAAGG
>CAZIKZ010000080.1:0-4791 GCA_964539845.1 uncultured Hyphomicrobiales bacterium | reverse complement strand
AATGGTCGGCTCCGTTCCGCCGCGGCCGTAGCAGGCCGGCCCGGGCTCGGCGCCCGCGCTGCGCGGACCAACATGCAGAGCGCCGCCATGCTCCACTCGGGCAATCGAGCCGCCACCAGTACCGACCTCGAAAATATCGATGGTTGGCACCTGGATCGGCAAGGCACGGTCATAGCTTCCAATCAGCGCATGACCGGTCGTCAACGCTCGCCCATCCTGGATCACGCCCGCCTTAGCTGTCGTGCCGCCCATGTCGAACGCGATCGCATTCGGCATGCCGAGCGCATGGCACAGCGCCTGCGTCCCGATTACACCGGAGGCCGGGCCTGATTCGAGAATGCGGATACATTCGCGCCGCGCCTTGTCGAGTTCGAACAAGCCGCCAGTTGACTGGACCACGAGGAATGTGCCGCGGAAGCCTTCGGAAGTAATACGTTCGCCGATCTCGGTTAGATAACGCTGAACGCGCGGACCAATGAAGGCATTCGCAACCACCGTCGAACAACGCTCGAACTCGCGATATTCCTGCGACAATTCGTGCGAAGTGGAGACGAAGACATCAGGCAATCGCTTCTGCAGCAATTCCTTGGCACGCAGCTCATGCGCAGGATTGCGGTAGCAATGCAGGAACAGAACCGCGACTGCCTCGATGTTCTCGCGCGCGAGCGTATCGGCAATGGCCATGAGCTCGGCTTCGTCGAGCGGCTTGTAAACCCGCCCATCGGCGAACAGCCGCTCCGTCACCTCGAAGCAAAGTGCGCGCGGGACCAGCGGCACGTGCTTCTGAAAGAACAGATTGTAGGCGTCGGGTCGGTTGATGCGCCCGATCTCATACACGTCGCGAAAACCACGGGTCGTGATCAGGGCGGTTTTCGCTCCAGTGCGTTCCAGCATCGTGTTGATCGCGACGGTCGAACCGTGAAGGAACAGGCCCGCCTCGGAGAATGCGGTTCCAGCCTTAGCCACCCCAGCCTCGATGCCTTCAACCATCGCGCGCGGCGTCGATAGGCTCTTGCCGAGTAGCAGACGGCGCGAGGATTCATCGAAGGCTGCGACGTCGGTAAACGTGCCGCCGATATCGGCAGCGAGACGCAATCGTTGAGTGGGAACGGCATTGGCGGACGACATATTCGTGATCTCACTCCCGAACACACCATCCGCGCATTTGAACTGCCTGCGTCCGGACGGTTCGATTGGACCGGCCGCGAGCGCGACCGCGTTTCTCATTGACAAATTCCTTGCCTAATAGCAAATGATCAACATAATGGCCGTTCAGCGCAAGGGCATACAGTCCGTCGAGCAGGGAGTGAAACTCCTGGAGACCTTGATCGCCTCCCGCAAACCACTCCCGCTGCGCACACTCGCGCAGACGTCGGGGATGTCGCCGAGCATGGCGCACCGCTATCTGACTAGCTTCATCCGGGCCGGGCTCGTGCAACAGCATTCCGACAGCGGTCACTACGACCTCGGTACATTTGCGCTACGCGTGGGAATGGCGGCGCTGAACCGTGCCGATTTCATTCAGATTGCCGATGACGAGTTCCGCCGCCTTGTGACGCGCGTAAATGTTGACGGCCATTTGTCGGTCTGGGGCGATTACGGCGTGACGATCGTCCGCATCTACAACAGCCAGGCGCCCCTGCTCTCGGATTTACGGCTCGGCGCCGTTCTGCCGCTGTATGATTCCGCCGCAGGACGGCTCTTCCTCGCTCATCAGCCACAAACCCAAGTCAAGCCGGTCCTCAGATCCGAACTCGCAAGACGTGAGGAGAACAAGCCCTCAGCAAAAGACGTTGCCTCAGCCGCAGCGGATGTCCGCCGCGACGGCTTCGCCTGGATCGACGGACAGGTGTTTCACGGTATTCGCGCGATCGCGGCTCCGATCTTCGACCCGCAGGGCGAACTTCGCGCCGCGATATCGCTCGTCAGCAATCAGCCCAGTCTGGTTGATTTGCCAAATTCGATCGTCGATGACTTGTGCACCACGGCAAACCGCATCTCGCAACGGATCGGCTGGCAAGGACACTTGACGCAGTGACGGACTGCATGAGGTTTCATACTTAATTCGACCGCGCGACATTAAGCGAACTAAGATCAAGACACGCCGATGTCGCTATGCTGAAATGTCGAAAAGAACAATATAAATCCAGGGGAGAGATTCATGGCTATCAACCTGAACTTTTACGAGCGAGTGCGCCGGCCGGGAGCATCTTATGCCGTTCGCGCGTCGCTGTTCGCCAGCGCGATTGCGCTCGCTCTGCCGATGCTGGCAGGCACCGCGACGGCGGAGACCGTGCTAAAATTCGCTACGACAGTGCCGCTGGAGAATGCAACCGCGCAGCGGGTGTTCAAGCCTTGGGCTGACAAGGTCAACGAGGATGCAAAAGGTGAGTTCAGGATCCAGGTTTACGGGCTCGAACTCGCGAACAGCCGTAATGTGTGGGAGCGCACCCTTAATGGCGTCGTCGATATCGGCTGGGCGCTGCACGGCACCGTCGGCCTACCATTTCCGAAGACATCGGTGATCACGCTGCCGGCGCTGGTTGAAGATACGCAAGCCGGGGCAGCCTCTTCCGCGCTGTGGAAACTCTACGAGAGTGGGATTCTGGCGAGCGAGTACAAGGGCATAAAGGTGCTCGGGCTTGTCGCCCTGCCGGTTCAGGGGCTCGCTTCGAAGTCCAAGGTTGCAAAACTCGACGACATCAAGGGTCAGAAGATCCGGTCTGCCGACAAGTTGTCCGGCGACATTGCCTCGGCGCTCGGCGGCTCGCCGATCTCCCTGTCGGCGACCGAAGTTTACCAGGCGCTCAGCCGCGGCGTCGTCGATTCCGCCATCGCAAACTGGATCATGATGGGCGCTTTCCGCCTCACTGAAGTGACAAATGACTATGTCACCGGCATCTCTCTCGGATCGCCGTCGGGCTTCATCGTGATGAATGAGAGGGCGTACGAAAAGCTTTCGGAGAAGGGCAAAAAAATCCTCGAGAAACACATCGGCGCCGGCATGTCGCGCGATATCGGCAACGGTCTCGAAGAGCTCTCACACAACCTGCGTGACTCGATCGTTAAGAACAACAGCAAGTACAATGTGATCGAGATCAGCCCGGAGGAAAAGGCGCGCTGGACCAAAGCATTGGAGACGGCCCAGGCTCAGTGGGTCGCGGATACGCCGGACGGCAAGACGGTCCTGGAGCAATTCAAGGCCGAGTTCGACAAGGCGAAGGCCAAAAAGTAAGCAGGACAAGGCCTTCGTCTCATGCAGGATCGGATGCTGGCTCGCATTGAAGCCATAAGCAATGCCGTGAGCCGGGTGGCCGCGTTTGTCGGCGTGGTGGGAATGCTGATAATCGGCGTTCTCACGACGCTGGACGTGGTCATCCTGCGTTCGATTTTCAATTCTCCGATCGCCGGATCCAATGAGTTCCTGGGGACGATCTTCGCCGTTGCGATTTCGGCGGTGCTCGTGAGCGGACTAGCGCAACGTGCGAGTCTTGAGATTGACTTTATCAAACTCGTCGTCAGCAATCGTGCGGCCGAATGGATGCGCATTTTCGGCCAAACGCTGTTTCTGCTGATCCTCTGCCTGACCAGCTGGCAGGTCTTCGCCTATAGTCTTGAAGCCCTGAGCATCGGCAAGATTACCATCGTCCTGCAATGGACACTTTGGCCGTTCCTGCTGACTATCTCGTTCTTCTTTGCGCTCTGCGTTCCCATCCAGGCCGTCGTTGTCCTGTCGATGATTTCCGAGCAGTTGCAATCGGATTCCACTGCCACTGCGAGCGGCCACCTAAGCTACAGTGCTTCTCGGATCTACATCATTTTCGCTGCAATGTCGGTGGGCGCCTTGCTGCTTGCAGCCGTCATATATTTCGGCACCACCGGCCTGCAGCCCGCGTTGTCTGGCGCGAGCACCGCCTTTTCAGTCTCGATCTTCTTCCTGCTGTGGGTGCTGATTCTGCTTTTCATTCCGATCGCTGCGGCCCTTGTGATCAGCGCGCTGATCGGCACCGGCGTTCTAATGGGCTACCCGACCGCTTTGACCATTCTTGGTTCCGAGACGGTCGGTCTGATCACCAGCGAAGACCTCGCCGTCCTGCCGTTGTTCATGATCATGGGCGCGTTAGCTGGCGTCGCCGGCCTCTCGTCCGATATCTACCGCCTAGCGCATGCGACATTCGCGCCGTTTCGCGGCGGGCTTGCCCTTGCCAGCGTCGGCGGCTGTGCGGGATTTGGCGCGCTGACCGGATCGTCCCTCGCAACCGTCGCGACCATCGGCAGTGTCGCAATCCCGGAAATGAAGCAGCGTGGTTATGCAATGCAACTGTCCGCTGGCAGCATCGCTGCGGGCGGCACTTTGGGACAATTGGTTCCGCCCTCCACCGCAATCGTTCTATATGCCATCCTCGTCGAAGAATCGATCGGGCGGCTCTATATCGCTGTTCTGATCCCAGCCGCGCTGACGATCTTTCTCTACTCCGCGACCATCATGATCTGGGTCGCGCTCAGTCCGAAGATCGCGCCGGGTCGCGCTTCGTTCGATGCCAAAGAGTTCATTCAGGCTCTGAATGGCTGCAAGAGCGTCTTCGCGCTTTTCGGCATTGTCATCGGCGGGATCTATACCGGATTCTTCACCGCGACCGAGGCGGCGGCGGTCGGCGCGACCATCGCGTTCGTGATTTGCGTTTATCGGGGCAAGCTCACACGGGCGAGCCTTGGGGGGGTGATCGGCGAAGCGACCCGTTCCACGTCGATGCTCTATTTCGTGATCATCGGCGCAATGGTGATTTCGTT
>CAZIKZ010000079.1:0-14560 GCA_964539845.1 uncultured Hyphomicrobiales bacterium | reverse complement strand
GGGCCACAGCTTTTCCGACGTCGCCGCCCGGGTCGTGTCGATCATCAACCTCGCGTCGGTGGCGGCCGTGGAAGGCGCCGTGGGCGCGCCGGTCGATCCGTTACGGTTTCGGGGCAACGTTTACGTTGCGGACCTGCCGGCCTGGCAGGAATTCGATCTGCTCGGACAGACGCTCGCCATCGGCGACGTCCGGCTGAAAGTCGTGAAGCGGATCGTGCGCTGCGCGGCCACCAATGTGGAGCCGCGCACCGGCATTCGAGACCTGGAAATATCGAAAACGCTGATGCAGTCGTTCGGCCACATGGATTGCGGCGTCTACGCCGAAGTGACGGCGGGCGGCCTCATCGCCGCCGGGGACACTCTGCAAACCGCCTGACGGCCGGTGACGCCGGTTAATGCACAGACGCGGTCAGTTATTGCTGCAATAATACGAGGACGTGCAGACCGGCGGCTTTGCCACGAAGTTGCGTGCATCGATCGCGTTGAGCTGATTGATCTCGTCGATACGCACATAATCGGGGAAGTCGGGGTGTGTCGCTCCGTTGCCCTTGTAGGGTCCACTGGCCTTTTTGCTGCCGTTGGCAGCGATGACGACATACTGGCCCGCATTCACGGTCATCAGCGAGCCGTCCATCATGCGGATTGTGAGCGAGCCTTCCAGAACGCCGATGAAAGTTTCAAGACCTGAAATTTGCAGATCCACCACGGTGCCGCGAATACCGAGCGTCGCGACCGGTGTCTTGATCGAATAATTCGTCGGATTCTGCGAGCCGGTCACGAACCGCATCGAGCCCTGCACCGCGTTCACGACCACCTGGCCGGATCCGCGGTTGGGATTGTAGACATACTTGTCGAGCAGCAATTCCGCCTTCGGCCCCACATTTACAACGGTCTTGTCGACAAACATGAGCTGCGCGGACGCGGCATCGCCGGTCTTGATGCGCTCATTGGCGAACACCGAACTGCCGACGGCCAGCGAGCCACTCTTGCCTCGCACGTCGTTTTTCACCACCGCGGCGACGCCGATCCTGGCATCCGCGAGTGCGGCGCCCTGACCTGCAAGCGTGAGTGCGGCAATAGCGATTGAATATGGGAGGGCGGCTGGACCTGACGGAGGCATGGCTGTGCTGTCGCTACCTTGTTACCCGTTTGTTCGGGTGTGGTTTCAGAAACACGGCCCACAAGCTTGATGTCGCTTGCGGCATTTCCTGCATAGCCGAGTGCCCGTGATTAAGCTAGATGAGATGGTAATTAGCGGCTGAGTGTTGCCGCAAAGTTGGGAATGCACGCGTGACATTGCATCGCGGGATTGTCTGGCTACTGGTGGCATTTGCGGCGATAGCCGGCACAGCCGCTGCAAGCGCAAAAGAAATCGATACGCTGTACGCGCGCGTGTTGCGCGAGCCGGCAAATACCGAATTAAATCTGCGTTTTGCGCGCCTCGCCGAAGAGCAGGGTGTGATGCGCTGGGCCCTGATGGCTTACGAGCGCGTCGTCCTGAATGATCCGAATAACTGGGACGCCAAGGTCGGCCTGATGCGCGTGCGCCGCGCCATTCAGCCGGATTTCACTCTTGTCACCCTCGAGCTTGGCACCGGCTACGAATCCAACCCGCTTTACTACCTGCCCGCCAACCAGAACCCGTACACCGCCCCGGGCAGCGGGCAAGGCAAGGGGGCCTGGCTTGGAACGGGCCTGGTCGCGCTGCAGGACGAGCGCAAGATCGGCGGCCAAGCCTGGCGCAGCAACGCCGCGGTTTTCGGCAAGGTCAACAGCCGTTACGGCGATCTGAATTACGCGCACGCAGGCGGCGACACCGGTCCGGTGTTCGACGTGTTGCCGGGACTGAGCTTCTCGCCGACCCTCGGCGCCGCCGTCGGCTATTTCGACGACCGCTTCTATTATGCCGAAGGCTCTGGCGCCGCGACGTTTGAAGGACAGACGCGCGAGGGCATCTTTCACATGCTACGCGCGCGCGCAGCCTATCGCTCGTATGACAGCTACTTCCCGAGCCAGGAAGGCTGGTACTACGACATCCGGGCTCGCGTCGCGATCCCGAAGGTGTTCGGCGAAGGCAACTTGGTCGCGCTGTCGCCGTGGATTCTGTGGAGTGACATTTCGGGCGCCGTCACCAATGCGATCGTGACGGAAATCCAGCCCGGCAAGTATCGGGAGCTCGGCGGGCGCGCTGAAATCTATCAGCAGCTCACGGCATGGGTGACGGTTGGCGCGAGCCTGTCTGCAAGCTGGCGCGATTACAGCGGCGATATCGTCCCCGGCACCAGCTTGAACCGCGAGGACACGCTGCTGATCCCCGGCGCAATGGTGCTGTTTCCAGGCTTCTTCTGGAAGGAATGGGACCTGCGGTTCGATTATCGTTATCTGCACAACGACTCGAACGATCCGACCAAAGAATATCGGGATCACATCATTACGGCGGCCGCGACCAAGCGGTTCGATCCGTTCCGGGCGGACCCCACGCCCGGCCGCTGATCACCTTTACTGCGCGTTAACCGCCGCCCATCACCTTGCCCTCAGGCAGGGCGCGGACGATGGCTGTGGCATCTCGGTGGCTGGGGTTCGCGGCCGGTCTGTTGACCGGTCTCGCTGCCACATCCGCGCAAGCCGATCTGAAACTCTGCAACACCATGAGCTACGTGATCGATGTCGCGATCGCGGTGGATGATCGCGGCGCTTCCACCTCGCGCGGCTGGTACCGGCTCGATCCCGGCCAGTGCGGCAATGCCTTGCAAGGCGCCCTCCCCGCCGGCGACCTGTTTGTTCATGCGCGTATCCCTGCGCTGTATGGCTCCCTGCCCTTGCCGCAACGTGGCGATACCGAGTTCTGCGTCGACGCGGTGGACTTTTCGAGCGCCACCGCCCGCAATTGCAGGGGCGGTCAGAAACCGGCCCTGTTCACGGCTGTCACGCCGTCGCCATCCGAGCAATCCGACAAGGACGTCCGCGTGACGCTCGGCGAGGAGGCCGGCTATTCGGACGGCCAGGCGCGCGATGCCGGCATCCAGAGGCTTCTCGCGGTCGCAGGCTACGATCCCGGCCCGATCGACGGCGTACGCGGCGACAAGACCGACAATGCGCTTCGCCAGTTCGCGCACGACAACAACGTCGCGGTCACAGCCGCCGCGCGCTCCGACTTTTTCGCCGTGCTGATGGCCGCTGCGCAAAAGCCCGGCACCGGCTTCAGCTGGTGCAACGACACCCCGCATGCGGTGATGGCGGCCATCGGTTTCGAGGACGGCAACGCGGTCACGACCCGCGGCTGGTACCGGGTCGAGCCCGGCCGCTGCCTGCGGCCGGAAACCGGCGCCCAGGCGAAACGCATTTTCTCGTTCGGCGAGGCGGTCGACGGCAATGGCCAGCCCCTGATGAGTGGCGGCAAGCCGCTCGCATGGGGCGGCAATACGTCGCTTTGCACGCGGGCGGCCAAGTTCGAGTCCTATGACCACGCCGACTGCACGGCGCGCGGACTGACGCAGACCGGGTTTGCGGTTCTCGAGATCGGCGCGGACCCGATCACGGTACGGTTCAAATAGTGGCAGTCATTCCGGGGCATCCGCGCAGCGGACGAACCCGGAATCCAGACATTCGCGCTCAAGCAAGTCGCTAGATTCCGGGTCCGGCTCTTTGGGCCGTCCCGGAATGATGGCCTCTACGCTGGCGGATTGCCGCCGGCTGCAATACATAGCCGCCATGAAATCCAGACCTCTTTCGCGCCCCAATGCCCCGCCCTCCGCAGGTGGGGAAGACGGCGGGCCTGTTCGCGCGACCGTATCGGACGATCTGCGCGTCTTCTCCCATGTGAAGACCTGGATTTTCGATCTCGACAACACGCTCTACCCGCATCACCTCAATCTCTGGCAGCAGGTCGACGAGCGCATTCGCGACTACATCGCAAAGCTTCTCGACATCACGCACGACGAGGCCTTTCGGCTGCAGAAGGACTATTATCGCCGCTATGGCACATCGATGCGCGGGCTGATGACCGAGCACGGCATGAAGCCCGACGACTTCCTCGATTTTGTGCACCAGATCGATCATTCCCCGCTCGAGCCGAACCCGGTGCTGGGCACGGCTCTCGAAAAGCTTCCTGGCCGCAAGCTGATCCTGACCAACGGCACCCGCAAGCATGCCGACGCAGTGATGCAACGGCTTGAGATCCACGGCCATTTCGAGGACGTGTTTGACATCGTCGCCGCCGAACTCGAACCGAAGCCATCGCAAAAGACCTACGAACGCTTCCTGGCGCTGCACGATGTCGACCCTTCGAGCGCCGCCATGTTCGAGGATTTGGCACGCAACCTGACTGTGCCGCACGCGCTCGGCATGACCACCGTGCTGATCGTCCCGGAAGGCACGCGCGAAGTCTTCCGCGAGGATTGGGAGCTCGAAGGCCGCGACGCGGCGCATGTCGATTACGTCACCGACGACCTGTCAGGATTTCTGCAGGCGAAGTGCTGGCGGTAGAGCGTGATGATTTGAGGCTGAATCGGTGATTTGTCATTGCGAGGAGCGTCAGCGACGAAGCAATCCATTTTCCCTTGAAAACTGGATTGCTTCGCTTCGCTCGCAATGACGTTGTTTCAAGCCAGACTGAAAATCGTCACCTATCCCACGATACTCGGTAGCCACAGCGCCATTGCCGGGAACAGGATCAGCAGCGCGATCAGCACGAAATCCGCGGCAAGGAACGGCAGCGTCCCGCCGTAAATCCGCATGACCGGAATTTCCGGATGCTGCGCCTGGATCACGAACACGGTCATCCCCGTCGGCGGCGTGATCAGGCCGATCGTGCACATGACGGTGACGAAGATGCCGAACCAGATGCCGTCATAGCCGATCGCGTTGACCAGCGGCAGCGTGATCGGCACCGTGATCAGGATGGTCGACACTTCGTCGAGGAACGTGCCGAGCACGATATAGAGCGCCATCACCGCCATCAGGATCCAGAACGGCGACAACTCGCTCAGGTGCGCCCATTTGGTCAGTTCGGTCGGGAACTGCGTCAGCACGATGAAGCGCGAAAAGATGAAGGCGCCGGCCACGACCAGAAGAATCGATGCCGTGGTGTAGACGGTTTCAAGCATGCAATCGATCAGCGCACGCAGGGTCATCGAACGCGTGGCAAATCCGATTACGATCGCGAGGAAGGCCGCGACCCCCGCGGCTTCGGTCGGCGAAAACCAGCCGAAATAGATGCCGAACACGGCGATGAAAAACAGAACTCCGAGCTTCCACATGCCGATCGAGGCGCGCAGCCGCTCCCGCCACGGCATCGACGGCACGCGCGGAATCCACTTCGGCTTGAACCAGGCCACAGTCCACACCGTGAGGACATACAGGCCAGCCAGCACGAAGCCCGGGATGAAAGCGGCCGCGTAAAGCTTCACCAGCGAAACTTCGGCAACGATGGAATAGATCGCGGTCAGCACCGACGGTGGAATCAGGACGCTCAGCGTGCCGGCGGACGCCACGGTGCCGCCCGCGAAGGCGGGGTCGTAGCCGTGCCGCCGCATCTCGGGGATCGCTACGCGCGAGAACGTCGCCGCAGTGGCAATCGAGGAGCCGCAAATGGCTCCGAACAGCGTGCAGGCGCCGATGCTCGCATTCGCCAGCGCGCCACGGATGCCCGAAAATACGGCGTTGCAGGCCTGGAAAAGCTCACTCGCCATATTGGCGCGCGACGCCACAGCGCCCATCAGAATGAACAGCGGAATCACGGAGAGCGAATACGCGCTCGCCATCTGGTACGGCACGCTTCCCGCCATCTTGAGTGCGTGCCCCAAGCCGTCGATCGCCGCGTAGCCGAGGAAGCCCGCCGCGGCGAGCGCGATCGCGATCGGCACCCGTATGAAGATCATCACCAGCAGAAGGATGACGCCGGCAAACCCGATCGCGGTGATGCTCATACGCGATCCTCGATGCGGTGCTCAACCGAATCGGGTCCCTTGTCGTCGCTGCGGAACAGCATGAACAGCGCGGCAAGCGCCGCGAGGCTCATGCCGACAAGCACGATCGTCCAGTGCCAGAAACGCGGCAGGCCGAGATCGGCGGTGATGTCGTGAAATTCATAGGAGTCCCAGGCGGCGGACCAGCCTTGCCAGACCAGCACGACGAACGTCAGGACAGACAGGACCAAAGCCAGACGCTTCAACAGCGGCACAATGCGCGGCCAGATCTCGTCGATGGAATTCACGAGGATGTTGTCGTCGCGCAGAAACACGCAGGGCAGCGCCAGAAAGAAGGAGCCGGCGAGCATCAGCTCGATCAGCTCATACACGCCGCGCAGCGGGTAGTTGAAAAAGGTACGCAGAAAAACGTCCGCGACCGTCAGCACCAGCATGCCGGCCAAGAAAGCGGCTGCGATGCCCCCGCAGACCGTCGACGCGATATTGCCCCAGCGCTTCACAACGTCCCCAACCTGCAACGGCAATACATCGCCTCAGCCGCAAGCACACTCTGCTCCCTCTCCCCGCTTGCGGGGAGAGGGAGAGCCACCAAGCCTGTTTCGCTCAGTTCCAGAAATTCCGCGAGTCCTTCGCGTGCTTATCCGCGAGCGACTTCATCATGCCGTGGACGGCGCTGGCCGGAAGCCCCTTGCCGTCCAGCTCCTTGACCTTCGCCGCGGCGACGTCAGCACCGATCTTGCGGAACTTGGCGTTTTCCTCGGGCGACAGCTTGACCGCTTCGGCACCACCGTCAAGCAGCGCCTTCTTGCCGGGCGCGTCGAGGCTATCCCAAGCCTGACCGACTTCCTTTTCGACGCCAACCAGCGACTTGGCGATCAATTGCTGCAGGTCCGGCGGCAGCTTCTTCCAGGTGTCTTCATTCATCGCGAGACCGAAGCTTGCGACGTAGGAGTACATCTCGGTCGAATGCTTCACCGTACCGCCCATCTTGAAGGCGATACCGGCGCCCCCATAATCGATCACGACGCCGTCGAGCGTGCCCTTCTGCATCTGCTCGACCTGTTCGGTCGGCGCCACGCCAACCGGCGAGCCGCCAAGCGCTGCAACGAAGTCACGGATTTCAGGCGAGGCGAAGCGCAGGCGCATGCCCTTCACATCGTCGACGGTCTTGACCGCTTTCTTGGTGGTGTGAATGTTGCCCGGCTGATGCGTGAACAGCATCAATACCTTCACGCCCTTGTGTTCCGCGTCGAGATATTTCGAGCGCAGTTCGGGATCGTTGAGCACCTTGGTCCCGATCTCGGCGCTGCCGACGAGATACGGCACCTGCACGATTCCGGTCAGCGGGAAGCGGCCGGGAGTCGCGCCATGCAGGAACCACGAAATGTCGGCCTGACCCGTCCGCGCGAAATCGTAATGCTGCGGCACCGGGCCCATCTGAGCACTCGGGAAGCGCTTGAACACCAGCCGTCCGCCGGAATCCTTTTCCAGCTTGTCGGCCCACTTGATCAACCACTGCGACATGGCGTGCTGATCGCCCACATAATAGGCGAGCTTCAATTCGATCGGCTGCTGCTGCGCGGTTGCCGCGCCGGTCGTGAGAGCAAGGGCGAAGGCGGCCGGCAGCAGGGCCCGCCGGGTGAATCCAGTCATGATCGTATTCCTCCCGATCGGCCCTCACGACGGGCCGATTTTTGTGTTGTGGTGCTAGGCTGCCAAAATGAGCGCGCCGCCGCAATGGCGAATGACGAAAACCCTGCATACCGCGCGGGCCGTCCGGCGGCTTGCGGCATATCAATGCAGTCCAATCCCTGGATGATGGGCAGGACGTCGCGGAGCCGTTCCGCGCCATTGACACAGCCTCCCCCGCCGCGCGACACAGCGGCGCCTAGTGCCGCCGATTTGAAGATCCTGCACCGCTTGCCGCAAGCTCGATGAGGATCTTCAAATCGAAAAGCGGCACTGGAATCATAGATATGCTAGTGCCCTCCGTTTCCGAAGTTCGTATCAGAATGCGCCGCGACGTATCACGAACTTCGGAAACGGGGCACTAGGACGGGGACCAGCATGGCTCACGAAAAGCTCGCTCAAACAATCGACGCCGCCTTCGAAAAGCGCGACGGCATTTCGCCCAAGACCAGGGGACCGGTGCGCAAGGCGGTGGAGCAGGCGCTCGCGCTGATGGATTCCGGCACCGCGCGCGTTGCCGAGAAGCAGGCCGACGGCCGCTGGCAGGTCAATCAATGGCTGAAAAAGGCGGTCCTGCTGTCATTCCGTCTGAACGACATGAGCGTGATCAAGGGCGGTCCCGGCAAGTCGGTCTGGTGGGACAAGGTGCCGTCGAAATTCGACGGCTGGACCGCGGCGAAGTTCAAGAAGGCGGGGTTCCGCGCCGTCCCGAACTGCATCGTGCGCAAGTCGGCGTTTATCGCGCCGGGCGTCGTGCTGATGCCGTCCTTCGTCAATCTCGGCGCGTATGTCGATTCCGGCACCATGGTTGATACGTGGGCGACGGTCGGCTCCTGCGCGCAGATCGGCAAGAACTGTCACATTTCGGGCGGCGCCGGCATCGGCGGTGTGCTCGAGCCGTTGCAGGCGGGCCCCGTCATCATCGAGGACAATTGTTTCATCGGCGCGCGCGCTGAAGTCGCCGAAGGCGTTGTGGTGCGCGAGGGCTCGGTGCTGTCGATGGGCGTCTATCTCGGCGCTTCGACCACGATCATTGACCGCGCGACCGGCGAAGTCTTCCGCGGCGAAGTGCCGCCCTATTCGGTGGTGGTGTCGGGCACCATGCCGGGCAAGCCGCTGCCGAACGGCCAGCCAGGTCCGAATCTCTACTGCGCCGTGATCGTCAAGCGCGTCGACGAGAAGACCCGCTCCAAGACCTCGATCAACGAGTTGCTGCGAGACTGAACCGAAACGCATTTCAGCGCGACCAACCCTTGAATTGACGCAATGCGAGGGGCGCGCGATGAACGTTTTTGGTTTCTGTTTTAGCCCAAGAGGCCGCATCAGCCGGTCGCGGTTCTGGCTCGGCATGCTGGGCGTGTTCTGCGCCCTTGCGGTGGCCTTCGGCTTCGCTTTTCTGACCAGTTTCGCCTATGCCGCCGCCCCCTTCATTCTGTTCGCGTTTGTCTCGACCTATATTCTGGCCATCAAGCGGCTGCACGATCGCAACAAGAGCGGATGGTGGACCCTGGTCTTCCTGTGGACGCCGGGTGTGCTCGACCGGATCAGCAACAAGGTGGCGGAAGACAGCGCGATATGGTGGGTGCTGGTGCTGGCCGGCGCGGCACTGAGCTTGTGGGGCCTGATCGAACTGGGCTTCCGGCGCGGCACCGATGGCGCCAACGACTACGGACCCGATCCGCTCGGCAAGACGGACCAGGCCTCGCCGACGGAGCCGGCAAAGGCATAAGAGTCGCGGAGGATGCGCCGATGAATCCTCTCAAACTTTATTTCAGAGCGGACGGACGGATCAGCCGGCTGCAATTCTGGCTCGGCATGCTCGGGGCCGCAGCAGTGCTCGCGCTGACGGTCCTCGTCGTCATGTGGCTCGTGCCGGCCTTCGCGGTCGTTGTCTTTGTTCTCTGGCCGCTTGCCATCCTGATCCTCGCCATCAAACGCCTGCACGACCGCGGCAGGAGCGGATGGTGGGTCGTCCCCTTCATCTTTGTCCCGCATCTGCTCAATAGCGTCAGTGACACGTTGACGGAGGGCGAAGCTTTGTGGTGGGTGCTGATCGCGGCCGGTTGCGCGCTCAGCCTCTGGGGGCTGGTCGAAATCGGCTTTCTGCGCGGCACCGATGGCGACAACGACTATGGACCCGACCCGCTCGCGAAATCCCAGTATCGTCCGGCCCCATCGGAGGAGGTCGGATCGACGCCCGCGCGTGATGCCTGATCGCACACCGGCCTGGGCAATGCATTCTGATGACCGCTGATCCCGTCGCCATTGCCCAGAGCCTGCTGCGCTGCCCGTCCGTCACACCGGCGGAAGGCGGCGCGCTCGCCTATCTGGAAGCAACACTGAAATCCGCGGGCTTCACCACCCACCGCATGACCTTTTCGGAAGCCGGCACTCCGGACGTGGAGAATTTCTACGCCCGCATCGGCACCGGCTCCCCGCATGTGATGTTCGCGGGCCATACCGATGTGGTGCCGCCTGGCAACGAGAAGGCCTGGACGCATCCGCCCTTTGCCGGCCAGATCGCGGACGGCGTGCTGTACGGGCGTGGCGCCGTCGACATGAAGGGCGGGATCGCAGCCTGCGTCGCGGCCGCGCTCGACCATCTCGTGGCCAGTGGCGGCAAGCCGCAAAAAACCGGCAAGGGCTCGATCTCGTTCCTGATTACCGGCGATGAGGAAAGCGTCGCGATCAACGGTACGCCCAAGCTGCTCGACTGGGCCGCGAAGCACGGCGAAACATTCGACCACTGCATTCTCGGCGAACCGAGCAATCGCGAGACGCTCGGCGACACCATCAAGATCGGGCGGCGCGGGTCGCAGAACGGCACCCTGATCGTGCACGGCAAGCAGGGCCATGTCGCCTATCCGGAGCGGGCCGACAATCCGGTGACTGGTCTGGTGACGCTGATCTCAGCGCTGAAAAGCGAACCCCTGGACCATGGCTCGAAACTGTTCGATCCCTCGAACCTCGAATTCACATCGGTCGATGTCGGCAATCCGACTGTGAACCTCATTCCGGGTGAAGCACGGGCCCGCTTCAACATCCGCTTCAACGACCTGCACAATCAGGAATCGCTGAAAGCGCTGCTCGAGACGCGCGTGATCGCAGCCGCGGGCGACAGGATCCGGTTCTCGTTCGAATGGGAGCCTTCCAACGCCGACGTGTTCGTGGTCGAGCCCGGCCCGTTTACCGAGCTGGTTGCGAATGCGGTCGCCGACGTAACCGGGCGCAAGCCCGTCCTCTCCACCACCGGCGGCACATCCGACGCGCGCTTCATCAAGAATTATTGTCCGGTCGTCGAATTCGGTCTGGTCGGCCAGACCATGCACGCGATCGACGAGCGCGTGCCGGTCTCCGAGCTTGTCGAACTCACTGCGATCTACCGGCGGATTCTGGATCGTTATTTCGGTTGATCGCTCCCCTTTCAGGGGAAGGATGAGAACCTCAATAATCCACCCGCACCAGATAAAGCCCCTCCGCCGGGGCCACCTGTCCGCACAGCGTCCGGTCGCGCGCGTTCAGAATCCGCGTAATGTCGTCCGGTGTCCATTTGCCCTCACCGACATGCACCAGCGAGCCAACCATCGAGCGCACCTGATTGTGCAGGAATGAGCGCGCCGAAACGAGCACATTGACGTTCCAGCCTTCGGTTTCGATATCGATCTGGTCGAGGGTCTTCACGGGTGACTTCGACTGACATTCGGTCGAGCGGAACGTCGTGAAGTCGTGATGGCCAAGCAACCGCTTTGCCGCTTCCCGCATCGCGGCGATGTCGAGCGCACGCCCCACCCGCCAGGCACGGCCAAGATCGATCGCGAGATCGGGCCGCCTGTTCACCACGCGATAAAGATAATGCCGCTTCGTGGCGGAGAAACGCGCGTTGAAATCGTCGCTTACGCGCTCGGCCGTGAGAATCGCAACAGGCTGCGGCCGCAGATAGAAATTAAGCGCGTCGCGCACCGTGCCGCCGTCATACTCTCCGCGCAAATCGCAATGCGCGACCTGACCGAGCGCATGCACGCCGGCATCGGTGCGCCCCGAACCCTGGATGGTGATGCGCTGCCCGTCGAACTGCGCGATGGCATCCTCGATCGCGCCCTGCACGCTCGGCACATCGGCCTGGAATTGCCAGCCGCGATAGGGCGTGCCGTCATATTCGATCAGAAGCTTGTAGCGGGGCATTCTCACAAGCTCGCAAATGCCGGCGCATAGGACACGTCGCCGCGCACCGGCGCATCATCTGACAGGCGCAGCACCTGCATATAAGGCCCGTCATACGGCGTCCGGTACGCGGTTGCGGCGGCTGCGTCAAAGCCGAAACGGGAATAATAATGCGGATCGCCCAACACGAAGATCAATGTCTCGCCGGATCGCGTCAACCGCACGATCCCGTCGCGGATCATTATCTGTCCGGCGCCTTGTCTCTGACAATCGGGCAGCACCGACACAGGTCCCAGGGATACCGCTTTCGCAGCTTCCCCACCGTCGCGAACTATCAGTCGGGAGAAGCCGCAATGTCCGACGATCCGGCCAGCGTCTTCGGCAATCAGCGACAGATGCAGATCGAGGTCTGCGCGCAGGCGATCGACCAGATCGGCTTCGACGGAAACGCCAAACGCCGCGCGGTTGACCGCACGAATGTCACCGGCATCCGCCGGTGTTTCAGGCCGGATGAGTATGGTCACAACAACTGCGTCCCGCGCGAAAGCCTGGTGCCGCGCAGAAACTCGTCCGCATTCATCGGTTGCTTGCCGGCGCGCTGCAGATCGAGGATTCGGATCGCACCGCTCCCGCATGCAATCGTAAGATTGTCGTCGAGCGCAGTGCCGGGTGCACCGCTCCCCTCCGCGCGGGTTGAGCGGAGCACCTTCACACGCACCGGCGCCTTTTCGCCCGGCATTTCGAACCAGGCGCCGGGAAACGGAGACAGGCCGCGAATGTGGTTGTGCACGTCCTGCGCAGGTCGCGACCAGTCAATGCGGGACTCGCTCTTGTCGATCTTCTCGGCATAGGTCACGCCGGCGTCCGGCTGCGGCGTCACCTGCAACAATCCACGCTCCAGCGCGCCGAGTGCGCGATGCATCAGGTCGCCGCCGATCGCCGCCAGCCCGTCATGCAATTCGCCTGCGGTCATGTCGGGGCCGATCGGAATGCGCTCGATCATCGCCATCCCGCCGGTATCGAGTCCTTCGTCCATTTTCATGACGGTCACGCCACTCTCGGCGTCTCCCGCCATGACAGCGCGGTTGATCGGCGCCGCACCGCGCCAGCGCGGCAACAGCGATGCATGCAGGTTAAAGCATCCGAGCGGCACCGCCTCGAGGATCGGTTTCGGCAGGATCAGGCCATAGGCGACGACCACCGCGGCGTCCGCATCGAACGCCGCGAATTCAGCCTGTGCATCTGCGGTCCGCAGCGTCTTCGGCGTCAGCACCGGCAAACCCAGCCGCTTTGCCTCGCGCGCCACCGGCGTGTCCTGCAGATCCATGCCGCGTCCGGCCGGCTTGGGCGCGCGGCTATAGACCGCAACAACCTCGTGGCCGGCACCGACGATTTCGATCAGCGGCGGCACCGCAAAGTCGGGCGTGCCCATGAAGATCAGGCGGAGCGGCATCGCTGTTCCTTTTCCCTCGCCGGCAACGCGGCGGGTTCAATGCTATTCCGCAGCCTGCTTCGCCATCTTCGCGAATTTCTTGATGACGCGGTCGCGCTTCAGCTTCGAGATATGGTCGATGAACAGCACGCCGTTCAGGTGATCGATCTCGTGCTGGATGCAGGTGGCGAAAATGCCGTCGGCCTCGACCTCCTGCAGCTTGCCATCGAGATCAAGATACGTGAACCGCACCTTCGCCGGTCGCTCGACCTCCTCGTAATATTCCGGGATCGAGAGGCAGCCCTCCTCATGCACGTTCAGTTCATCCGATGACCAGGTGATTTCCGGGTTGATGAAGACGTGCGGATCCTTCTCGTCGTCCTTCTTGGAGAGGTCCATGGTGACGAGACGCAGCGGCTCACCGATCTGGATCGCGGCCAGGCCGATGCCGGGCGCGTCGTACATCGTCTCCATCATATCCTCGGCGAGCGCACGGATCGGTGCGTTCACAGTCTCCACGGGCTTGGAGACGACACGGAGGAGCTTGTCGGGGAGGATCAGGATGTCGCGCAGGGCCATGCGCGCGATGTAATAATTGCGCGGCGCGCGGTCAATTTCCTTTCGCGCCGCCTTTCGCCTGCGAGGACTGCCCGTCGCCGGTGGACACACCATATGGAAAATATGTTCCCTTTTTGTTCCATCCCGTTCCGAATCGTGCTAGAAGGTCCGGATGGACAGCCTCGCCCTGATCCGGGACCGTCTCACCGGCCTCGACCCGCTGCTGGTCGTCGCGGTGATCGCGGCGGTTTGCGCGTTCATCCTCGCCGCCACCATTGGTGTCACCATCCTGCTGATCGCCCGCCGCCGGCGCCGCATGGAAGAAGCCGCCGAAGCCGAGCAGATCGAGGCCGAGGAGAACGAGGCCCGCATGGCGGAGCTGCGCCGGCTGCAGGCAGAGACCACCGGCCTCGTCCGCGCCATGGGCGACATGCTGGCCAACCGCCAGTCGCTGTTCGAGAAGACGTTCTCCGAGCGGCTCGATACGGTGACTCACCGGATCGGCCAGTCGATCCAGAACACCACCCAGCAGACCGGTGAGAACCTCAATCGCCTGAACGAGCGGCTCGCCGTCATCGACGCCGCGCAGAAGAACATCACCAGCCTCGCCTCGCAGGTCACCTCATTGCAGAGCGTGCTGTCCAACAAGCAGCAGCGCGGCGCCTTCGGACAGGGCCGCATGGAGATGATCATCGAGGACGGGCTGCCGAAGGGCGCCTACGAATTCCAGTTCACATTGTCGAACAACACGCGGCCGGATTGCGTGATTCATTTCCCGGATCAGCGGCCGCTG
>CAZIKZ010000078.1:0-14694 GCA_964539845.1 uncultured Hyphomicrobiales bacterium | reverse complement strand
GGTTTGACCGTCGCCTATCATGCCGCCTGCTCGCTGCAGCACGGTCAGCGCATCGTCCGTCAGCCGAAGGAGCTTCTGGCTCGCCACGGCTTCATCGTGAAGGATATCGCCGAAGGTCATCTCTGCTGCGGCTCGGCCGGGACCTACAATATCTTGCAAAGCGAGATTGCGCAGACGCTGAGGGATCGTAAGATCGCAAACATCGCTCAACTGAGTCCCGACGTGATCGCGGCTGGCAATATCGGATGTATGACTCAGATTGCATCTGGCACGGCGATACCGGTGGTTCACCCGGTCGAGTTGATCGATTGGGCCACAGGAGGCCCGAAGCCGGCGGGATTGTCCGGCGGCGCGCGAGCGATGCCGGTCAAAGAGGATCTGGTGACGGCGACACAAACCACAGCACCAGCCTAGCCGCAGCCTAGCGCAACCTTTTCGGAGAGAAGTCATGGCGAAGAAGGCGAAGAAGGGGAAAAAGGCCAAGAAGGCCAAGAAGGGCAAAAAAGCCAAGAAGATGAGCATGCCCAAAAAGAAAAAGGGCGCGAAGAAGAGCGCTCCGAAGAAGGGCAAAAAAGCCAAAAAAGCCAAAAAAGCTAAGGCCAGAAAAGCTGCTCCCAGGAAGGCTGCATCCAGGAAAACCGCAGCTCCCAAGAAAACCGCGGCCCCGAAGAAGAAAAGGGCGAAAAGAGCCGCTGCGCCGAAAGCGGTAACCCCGCCGCCGGCACCGGCGCCCGAACCTGAACCCGCGCCAGCGCCAGCGCCAGCAAGTGACATGGGCGGTTACAGGCCGTTCAGCGACACCAGCAGTACCTGAATTCGCACGAGCGATATGGATTTGGAACGGCCCGGCTCTTGCGAGCCGGGCCGTTCGTTTTTGCTATCCACGCGAATGCTCGCAGCAAGACCGTGCGCTGGGAATGGCCGGCAAAGATTTCGGCGGCCGGCGCGGCATAGTGGATCAGGCGTCGAGGTTATCGATCACCTGCGTCAACAGCCGGCGCAGCGTTTCGACCTCGGACTGTGACATGCCCTTGGTGGCTCTCTTGTTGATCAGCGTGCCGAAAGGCAGGAGCTTGTCCTTGAGCTTGCGCGCGCGCGCTGTCAGATGAATGTTGACCTTGCGGCGGTCCCTTGTGTTGCGCGCGCGCGCAATCAGCCCATGCTTGTCCATGGTGTCCAGAACGCCGGTCAGCGAAGCCTTTTCGACCCGCATTCGCTCGGCAAGCTCGACCTGACTCAGACCCTCTTCTTCCCACAGGACGCGCAACACCGACCATTGGCCGCTGGAAATCTGAAATGGGTGCAGTTCGGCGCTGATCGCCTTGGCGAAGGCCCGGTATCCATAGCGCATGAGGTACCCGACGCTCTGCCGCGCGGGTCTTTTGGCTTGAAGCTGGTTCCGGGCCGGTGAGGATATCGGCATCAAGTCTCCGAGATTGACTCAGTTCGTATGCAACCATACGATTATTGAAGTCGTGATGACACAGCGATCTCTGCGGTTTCATTACTTGGAGCGGTACGCCCCATGACCGAGATCTTTGTCGCCAAGGCCGCCGAACTGCCGGACGGCGAGCGTCGTATCGTCTCCTGCGACGGCGTAGAGATAGGTGTCTTTCATTGGCAGGGCGCGTTCTACGCCTATCAGAATCTCTGTGTGCATCAGGGTGGCCCCGCCTGCGAAGGCCTGATCATGCACAAGGTCGAGGACGTGCTGGCGCCCGACCGCACCTGGCACGGACAGCGCTTCTCGTCCGATGAAGTGCATTTTGTCTGTCCCTGGCACGGTTACGAATACGACATTCGCACCGGCGAATGCGCAACCGACCGCAGGCTCAAGCTGAAGACCTACGAGGTGGTTCAGCGCGGCGGGGACATTTATGTCCGCGCCGGCTGAATTGCCCATGGCCGCGGGTCAAGGTGATCTGACCGGGCTGCACGACAACGATCTGCAATTGCTGTTCGCGGCCGCGATCCGTGAATATGCCGCGCGGGCCGAAGCGCGCGACGAGCCGCTGCCTGCCCTGCTGCCTGATTCCGGCGTCACCGCGACCGAGGCGATGCTTGCCGTTTCTGCTATCCTGAAAGCCGTGAACATCCAGGTGTTCGAACTCGGCATGTGGCAATCCTGGTCGGGACGGTGATGTCGATGGATTCGAAGTCTATCCGTTCGTCCCCACGCAAGCGGGGACCCAGAGTCGGGAAGACTGGGTTCCCGCTCTCGCGGGAACGAACGGAGTCCGGGCCTGGCGTCGAGCGAAACGCCGAGACGTTTTAGGAAGCGAGAACATGGATCTTCCGCTCAGCGATTATCGCAAGATGGCGGTCGCCGAATTCGATACCACCAAGCTGCTCGCGCATGCTGCGCAGCAGGCGAAGGAACGCGGCTACGAGCGCTTTCCGATCGTGGACGTGGATTCACATCACTACGAATCCGAATCCATGATGGAGATTCTCGACTATCTCGACGATCCGGTGCTGCGCCAGCTCGCGCTCAGCGCAGGCCAGGCCAATGCCAAGAGCAACGGCGTGATGCCGTCCGGCGTCGGCTATCAGGACATGGGCGGCCGCGTGATGCGCTATCCGCTCCGCAAGCTGGAAAAGGCCGAGGGTCCTCAGCATCGCGACGTCACGCTGACAAAACGCTGGATGGATTCGATCGGGATTGATGTTGCAATCCTGTTCCCGACGCCGATGTTGCAGCTCGGCGTGCATCCGCAGGTCGAGGTCGAGGTCGCGCTGGCGCGCGCCTATAACCAGTGGCTCTGCGAGAAGGTGCTCACGAAGGAGCCGCGCATCCGCTCGATGTTGTATCTGCCGTTCAACGACGCGGAAGCCACGTTCCGGATGGTGCAGGAATTCGGCAAGCACGAGGGCGTCTGCGGCTTCATGGTGACGGCGGCGCGCTATCGGCCCGTCCATCATAATTCCTACATGAAGACCTACGCGCTCTTGGAAGATCTCGGGCTGCCGCTCGGTTTCCACGCCGCCTACAACTGGAACGACCAGTCGATGTCGATGCTGAACCGGTTCATTTCGGTGCACGCACTCGGCTTCACGTTCCATAACATGGTGCACATGGCGAACTGGATCGTGAACGGGATTCCCGAGCGGTTTCCGAAGCTGAAGGTGGTCTGGATCGAAAGCGGTCTGGCCTGGATTCCCTTCATGATGCAGCGCTTCGATAATGAATACATGATGCGTTCGTCGGAAGCGCCGGCGCTGAGGAAGCTGCCGAGCGATTATATGCGCGACATGTTCTACACCAGCCAGCCGATGGAAATGACCGACATGGGCGCGCTGGAAACGACGATGCGCATGATCAACGCCGAGACCCAGCTGATGTATTCGTCTGACTATCCGCACTGGGATTTCGACCTGCCATCCACGATCTACGACCTGCCGTTTCTGTCCGAGACGGCAAAGCGCAATATTCTCGGTGGAAACGCGATCCGCCTGTTCGATCTGAAACTCCCTGCACAGAAAATGGGGCAGGTGGCCTGAGGCTTTGATGCTAGGTTAACTCGTTCGTCCCCGCGAAAAGCGGGGGCCCAGCGCAAGAATCTGGATACCCGCCGTCGCGGGTATGAGCGAATTGGAACACGGGAGGATGTTATGGTGAGGCTTGTATTCGCCGCGATCGCGCTCGTTTTCGCGCCACTTGCGGCTTCTGCGCAGACCGATTCGCTGAAAGTTGCGATCTCGCAGCGCTTCTTCTGGGATTCATCGTTTGTCGAGTTCGCCGAGAAGGCCGGCTTCTTCAAAGAGGCAGGGCTTAGCGTCGAGCCTTTCTATACCGATGGCGGCGCGGCAACGCTCACCACCGTGCTGTCCGGAAGCGCCGATATCGGCCTGTCCAACGGCCTCCTCGGCGTGATCGGAGCCTATGTGAAGGGCGCGCCGGTTCGCGTGATCTCGGCGCAGATGACTGGCGCAGGCGAACTCTACTGGTACGTAAAATCCGACAGCCCGATCCAGTCGTTGAAGGATCCGGCGATCAAGACCGTGTCATTCTCATCGCCGGGCTCGTCGTCGAACCTGATCCTGCTCGCGCTAATGAAGCAGGCGGGATCGAACGCCAAAACGGTCGCGACCGGCGGCGCCCCGGCGACGCTGACGCAGATCATGA
Organism: uncultured Hyphomicrobiales bacterium; assembly: GCA_964539845.1. Lineage (GTDB taxonomy): Bacteria > Pseudomonadota > Alphaproteobacteria > Rhizobiales > Xanthobacteraceae > Pseudorhodoplanes. Next base: position 10,568 of record CAZIKZ010000078.1, on the reverse strand, counting down.
CCGGCCAGATCGATGTCGGCTGGGCGGCCGCGCCCTTCGGGCTGCGTCAGCTCAACGAAAATCAGATACGGGTGATCGCGAAAACGACCGACGTTCCGCAACTGGCCAATCAGACCATCCGCGTCAATATCGCCAACGAGAATGCGCTGAAGACGAAGCGGGCGGCGATCGAGAAATTCATGCGCGTTTATGCGCGCGCGATCGACTGGGCGTATCAGAACCAGAAAGCGGTCGATATCTTCGCCGAGAACAACAAGCTGCCGGTCGATATCGCAAAAAAGGCGGTGTTCGAGTTTTATCCGAAAACAGGTTTGCAGATCAGCGAGATCAAGGGCCTCGATCTCACGTTGCAGGACGCGCTCGCTTACAAGTATATCTCTGCGGCAAAGACCGCGGGCGAGATCGCGCCGCTGTTCGACATCGTTTACAAACCATAACGGCTTTCGCTCTGTCCGTGACACGGGGAGAGGGCTGCTCCAGGACCGAGCCGGCTGAGGCGTTTTGTCCCTGGCCGGATCGAGCCTCACCCTCTCCTGGGTCCGGAGCCTTCACCCCGATGGAGAGCGAGGGGAAGCGCCCGGTTCCCATCAGCGATATGAAATCTGTATCAGCCGACTGTTCCGTCGCATTGCATCGCAGGCCATGGCTGAATAGCATCGCCCCTCAATGTGGCGGGGCGCCCGCCCAAGCATTCATGACAATCGGGAGGTTCGGTCGATGGCGTACAACATCCTTATCCTGGGCGCGGCCTATGGTTCGCTGCTCGCCTCCAAGATGCTGTTTGGCGGCAACAAGATCCATCACGTCTGCCTGCCTGCCGAAGCCGACCTGATCAATGCCGAGGGCTTCATCGTCCGCCTGCCGGTCAAGGGCCGGAAGGACCCGGTGATCCTCGATTCGCGCAAACTTCCCGGCAAGGTGACCGCCGGCGGTGCGGCCGGCGTGAACCCGGCCGATTACGATCTCGTCGGACTCGCGATGCAGGAGCCGCAATACCGTTCGCCCGGTGTGCGCGAGCTTCTCGACGCGGTGGCGAAATCGCGCGTGCCCTGCATGTCGATCATGAACATGCCGCCGCTGCCTTACATGCGGCGCATCCCGGGACTGAACGCCGACTCGTTGAAGCCGGCCTATACCGATCCGAGCGTCTGGGACAATTTTGATCCCGGCAAGCTGACCCTGTGCAGCCCCGATCCGCAGGCGATCCGTCCGCCGGACGAGAAAGCCAATGTGCTGCAGGTTACGTTGCCGACCAATTTCAAGGTCGCCAAATTCGATGACGACAAGGACACTGCGATCCTGCGTCAGCTCGAGAAGGAAATCGACGCGATCCGCTTCGACCCGGGCGATGGCACCAGCGTCGAATTGCCGGTCAAGCTGCGGGTCTATGACTCCCTGTTCGTGCCGCTCGCCAAATGGGCGATGCTGCTCGCCGGCAATTACCGCTGCATCACCGCGGATGGGATGCGCACAGCGCAGGAGGCCGTGCACACCGACATCGAGACGTCACGTACCGTCTATAACTTCGTGAACGATCTGGTGGTAAAACTCGGTGCCAATCCGAACGATCTCGTGCCGTTCGAGAAATACGCTGCCGCGGCGCAAAGTCTGTCGCGGCCGGCGTCGGCCGCGCGGGCGCTGAACAATGGCGTGCCCTTCATCGAGCGCGCCGACAAGCTGGTGCAGCTCATTGCCAAGCAGAAGGGCCTGAGCCTGCCTGCAATCGACGCTCAGGTGGCGCTTGTGGATCAGCGGCTCGAAGCGAATCGCAAGAAAGCGGCCTGACCGATACGGCGTTGTTGAAAACTCATCCAGAAACGCCCGGAAACCTCTGGTTTCCGGGCGTTCTTTCGTTGCTTTCCTGCAACAGCATTACGGATTGTCACAGAGCCGTGTGAATTCGAGCTGTTTTTGGACGACAACGCCCAAAAAGGCAGCATATGCGCAAAACTTCGCGTTGGCGTTAACCCTCCTTCCATGCGGAATTGCCGCGACTGCAGATGCAAGAGCAGGGGGTTTCGGGATCGGGCGTTTGTCGTGAACAGCCGCCGCTCAGTCACCGAAAGCGTCGAATTCGAAGGGGCTCGAAATGAAGAAATACGTAATTCCGGCGTTTGTTGCCGCCGCTGTTGTGACCGCCGCGCCGGCACTCGCTGCGGATATCGCACCCGTTTACAAGGCGCCGCCGGCGCCGGTCGCAATCAATCCGTGGAATATCGCGGTCGGTGGTTCGGTGATGACCGACTATAACTTCCGCGGTATCTCGCAGTCGGATCGCGGGCCGTCGGTTGGCGCCTATTTCGAGGGACAATACAAGGCCAGCGACGCGGTCACATTCTATGCGGCGATCGCCGGCGTGAGTGTTGACCTTCCGACCAATCCGACCGCCGAAATCGACTATTACGGCGGCGTTCGTATTACGACGGGCAAGCTGAGCTGGGATTTAGGTGTGTGGTATTACCACTACCCGAAGGAAGGCATCGTCGGTCTGCCGCCGGTCGACACCGACTTCCTTGAATTCTACGGCAAGCTGAACTGGGCGGTGACAGATCAGTTCGCGCTCGGCGGTGGCGTGTACTACGCGGACGACTGGCTGAACACGGGCGCATCGGGCACCTATCTGTCCGGCACTGCCAAGTATGTGTTTCCGGCATCGGGTCCGTGGGGCGCGTATGTGTCCGGCGAACTCGCGCATTACTGGCTCGGCACCACGACCCCCGTGCTGGGGTCGATCGACCTGCCCGATTATACCTACTGGAACGCGGGCATCGGCCTGACTTACAAGGCCTTGACCGTCGACCTGCGCTACCACGACACCAATCTTTCGGAAGAGCAGTGCGGCACCGTTACCGGCAACGCCGGTGCCGGGTTCACCGTGACGGGAGCGCCGATGTCGAAGTGGTGTGGCCAAGCGTACATCGCGAAGCTTTCCTTCGACACGACTCTGAACGACCTCAAGTAGGCGTCAAACCTCTCCAAGTTGCTGCGGGGGCGGCGGCCGAAAGGCCGCCGCCCTTGTTTTTGGTGATCGTCGAGGCGACATCTCAGCGCTTGGCACTCTCGTTGCTAACTCGGTCTCATGCGTATCGACCGACGATTCGGATTAATGGCGGCGGGTGCAGCGGGCGGGAGCCTTGCCATCGGCCTGATGTATTACCTTTCGCTGCAGACCGAGTTCCCTCTGGCAGCGATTCCTTTTGCGACATCGATCGTGCTCGTGACCGGCACGCCCGAGGCTCCGCCCGCAAGGCCGCGTACTTTGGTTGGCGGCCATATCCTCTCGGCGATTATCGGCGTGCTCGCGGTCAAGATCGCCGGCCCGCAGGCTTGGGTTGCTGCGCTCGCGGTTGGGGTCGCAATGCTGGCGATGCTTGCGACCGACACCTTTCATCCGCCGGCCGGGATCAACCCACTGATCATCGTGATGAACAGCATGTCCTGGGGCTTTGTGCTGGCGCCGGTTGCGGCCGGCGCGCTGCTGCTGCTGGCTTACACTTTCGTCTGGACCAATGTTGTCCGGCGCACCCCATGGCCCGAACGCTGGTGGTAGGCCCTCTCGTTGTGCATGAGCCGTCGGCAAGCCTTGGCTTGCACATGGCCTATTCGGCGGCGGCGGCCGGCTTTTTCTCTGAAAGCGTGTGGGAGCCTTCGCTGTCCGGCTCGAAGACGACGTGCCGGTCGTGCAACTCGGTCAGGGTGGAGCGGTGTCCGATCGATATAATCGTGGTCGTCTTCAGCCTCTCATGCAGCAGTCCGTAGAGCCTCGCCTCGGACGGTTCATCGAGTGAAGCTGTCGCTTCGTCGAGAAACAGGTAGTCCGGCGCCTGCAAAAGCGCGCGCGCCAGTCCGAGACGCTGCTGCTCGCCAAGCGAAAGGATGCGGTTCCAGTGCGCCTCTTCATGCAGCCGGCCGCTGAGGCCGGGCAGACCGACCGCCAGCAGCACCTGGGTGAGCACGGCATCGTCGAATGAACCGGAGGTCGGATAGGACAGCGCATTGGCCAGTGTGGTTTCCGGAAAATATGGCCTCTGAGGCAGCACCATGATGCGCGCGCCCTCCGGGATCACGACGCGCCCGGATCCGAATGGCCACAGCCCTGCTAGCGCTCGAAACAGCGTCGATTTTCCGGCTCCCGACGGACCGCTCACCAGCACCCGTTCGCGCGGATGAAATTCTGTTGCCGCCGGCGTCAGCAAGGGCTTGCTGTCGGGCCGGTGCACCGACAGGTCTTCAATCCGGACGGATCGTGCGCCAGCCTCCGAACTGACCCTGATGTTTGATGCCGCCGCGGTCGCCTGTGCCTGATCGAGCGCGCGGTTAAATCCCGTCAGTCGATCGACGACCGCCGCCCATTCCGCGATGCTGCGATAGAAGGTGACGAAGAACGACAGCGATTCCTGAACGCTGTTGAAGGCGCTCGCGGTCTGCGTGAGTGTCCCGAGTGGCACCGCTCCGGAGAAATAAGCCGGGCTTACGATGACATAAGGAAGAATGGTGGCCACTTGAGAATGGCTCTGCTGTACGAAGATCACCTTCTTCTGCCGCGACATCAACTGCATGAAATTGGTGATGACGTTTGCAAAGCGCTCGCCGAGCCGGCTTTTTTCGGCGTCCTCGCCACGCAGCATCGCAATCTGCTCGGCGTTCTCGCGAACGCGAATCAGGCTGAAGCGGAAGTCGGCTTCGTATCGTTGCTGACGGAAATTGATCGCAGCCAACGGCCAGCCGATCCAGTGCGCGATCAGGGTGCCGATCACTGAGTAGATCAGTGCGACCCAGACCAGATAGCCCGGGATTGCGATCGGCGCGCCAAACACTGTGAGCGGTGCCGATGCGGAGAGCCCCCACAGGATCGCGAAGAATGACAGAAGCGTCACGATCGCCCCGAGCAGGCGAACCACAATGTTGAGCGACTTCTCGACGAACTGGTTGATGTCGTCGGCGATGCGCTGATCGGGATTGTCTGCGGCGTCGCCGAAAAGCTGCATCCGGTAATGGGTCGATCTGTCGAGCCAGCGGTCGAGATAGACCCGCGTCATCCAGGTTCGCCAGCGAATCTGGAGCCATTGGTTCAGGTACAGTTGGTAGACCGCAAGGACGATGAAAATCGCCGCCAGCACGCAAAAAATGCTCAACTCGCGTACGAATTGATCCCAGTTCCGCTCCTGCAAAGCGTTGAAGAACCGGGCGTTCCATTGATTGATCAGGACGTTCACTGCCACGATCGACAATTCGATCCCGATTACCGCGGACAGCAGGATAAGTCCGGCACGCCGGTCTTCCGACCTGAAATAGGGCAACGACAGCCGGAATACTTCGCGGAATACCCGGACCAGCTCCTTCACGCCGTCACCTCTGAGAAATGGCCCATTATGAGATGTGACCGCGCTGTCGTCCGTCCCCGCCCCCGGTTCGGAGCGCCAATTTTAGCTGCCATTTTCCTGGGCATCCGAATCCGGCAAAATCTCGTAGCCGGTAGACTTGTGCAAACCGGGCAACCCGTCCAAACTATGACCAAGGCTGCTGGAATATCACATATGCTCCGGTGGTTAGTCACGATAACGGCAATCAATGCCGAATAGAAACGGTCGCTAGGGAGGACCTCATGACCAAGAAAGTTGAAAAGACGTCGCGCCGCAAATTTGTGCTGGCGATCGGCGCGGCGGCTTCGGCCGCTGTCGCGGCTCCGCGCGTTGCAAAGGCGCAGGGCCCGATCAGCATGCGCTGGCAGAGCACGTGGCCCGCGAAGGACATTTTCCACGAATTCGCGCTGGATTACGCCAAAAAGGTCAACGATATGACCGGCGGCGATCTGAAGATCGACGTGTTGCCGGCTGGCGCTGTCGTGCCGGCCTTCCAGTTGCTCGACGCCGTCTCGAAGGGCCTGCTCGACGGTGGGCACGGCGTTCTCGTGTATCACTACGGCAAGCAGACAGCGCTGGCGCTGTGGGGTTCGGGTCCGGGCTTTGGCATGGACGCGGAAATGCTGCTCGCCTGGCACAAATACGGCGGCGGCAAGGAACTGCTTGAAAAGCTCTATGCGTCCGTGGGCGGCAACGTGGTGTCGTTCCCCTATGGTCCGATGCCGACGCAGCCGCTCGGCTGGTTCAAAAAGCCGATCGCCCGCGCCGAAGACATGAAGGGCTTGAAATTCCGCACCGTCGGTATTTCGATTGACGTGTTCACCGGCATGGGTCTCGCGGTCAATGCGCTGCCCGGCGGTGAAATCGTCGCGGCGATGGATCGAGGCCTGCTCGATGCGGCTGAGTTCAACAACGCGTCGTCGGATCGTTCGCTTGGCTTTGCGGACGTGTCGAAGGTCTGCATGTTGCAGAGCTTCCATCAGAACGCCGAGCAGTTCGAAATCATGTTCAACAAGGACAAGTACAACGCGCTGCCGGAAAAGATGCGTGCGATCATCGCCAACGCGGTGGAAGCGGCGAGCCAGGACATGTCCTTGAAGGCGATCGACCGCTATTCGCAGGATTATCAGACCCTGCAGTCCAAGGATAACGTGCGTTTCTATAAGACGCCCGACAGCATTCTGAAGTCCCAGCTCGAAATTTACGACGAGGTCGTCAAAAAGAAGGCGGCTGAAAATCCGCTGTTCAAGGAAATCCTGCAGTCGCAGATCAAGTTCGCCGAGCGTGCGGTCAAGTGGGAGCAGGACACGGTCGTGAACCGTCGTATGGCCTACGATCACTATTTCGGCGCGAACGGCGCGGCGAAAAAGATTTGATGCTAGCTTAAACTCGTGCGGGGCACCATCCGGAGATTTGCCGGGTGGTGCCCCACGCACTTGTCGTGTCAGGTTCTTTCCAACATTCACTCTGACGGCCAAAGCGCATGAGCGTCCAAAGCTTCTTGCACACGGTCGACGCAATCAGCACATGGGTGGGCAAGGCTGCGGCCTGGCTCATGATCGTGTTGATGACAGTGGTCTGCGTCGAGGTGTTCAAGCGTTACATCCTCAACGCCCCGACATCCTGGATCTTCGACCTCAACAATATGTTGTACGGTTCGCTGTTCATGCTGGCGGGCGCTTACACGCTCGCGCAGAACGCACACGTTCGAGGCGATTTCCTGTACAGCTCGATGAAGCCGAGAACGCAGGCCGGGCTCGATCTTGTGCTGTATTTCGTGTTTTTCATCCCAGGCATCGCAGCGCTTTGTTACGCGGGCTTTTACTTCGCGGCCGATTCATGGCGCATCGCGGAACACTCCAACGTTACCGCCGACGGGCCGCCGGTCTATCATTTCAAGGCGGTTATCCCGGTCGCCGGTGCGCTGCTGATGATGCAGGGCGTGGCAGAGATTGTGCGCTGTGTCGTTTGCCTTCGCACCGGTCAATGGCCGAGCCGCCTCAAGGACGTTTCTGAAACCGATGTGATCGAAGAGCAACTCGTCCACAGCGAATATGTCGATGAGGAAGCACGCAAGATCGCGATCGAGCGCGCCAAGACGATCGACGAGACCGCGCGACAACGGGGTATGGGCGGGGACTTGCTGACATGAGTGATCCCGCTCTCGGCCTCTTGATGCTGGCGCTTATTGTCGTCGTCATCATAATGGGCTTCGCCACGGCCTTCACGCTGATGGGCCTTGGCATGTTCTTCGGCTTCATCGCCTTCTACGTGCCCGGACAGGCCTGGACGGATAACCGCGTCTTCGAACTCATGGTCCAGCGCACCTATGGGGCGATGACCAATGACGTTCTGATCTCCATCCCGCTCTTCGTCCTGATGGGCTATGTGATGGAGCGCGGCGCGCTGGTCGACAAGATGTTCTATTCGATTCAGCTCGCGTTCCGGCGCGTTCCGGCATCGCTTGCGGTCGCAACCCTGATCGTCTGCACATTCTGGGGCATCGCTTCCGGTCTGGTGGGCGCCGTCGTCGTTTTGATGGGCGTCATCGCATTCAATCCGATGCTGAAGGCCGGTTACGATGTGAAACTCGCGGCGGGCGTCATTACCGCCGGTGGGACGCTTGGCATTCTGATTCCGCCATCGGTGATGATTATCGTCTATGCCGCGGTCGCGGGTCAGTCCGTTGTAAAGCTTTACGCGGCTGCCATGTTCCCGAGCTTCTTTCTGTCGTTCCTGTATCTTCTTTATATCCTCGGTTGGGCGTACCTCAGGCCGCAGATCGCGCCAAAGCTGCCGGAAGAGCAGACTAGGGTCCCGGTGCCGCCGTGGATGATCAAGCTGCAGGATAGCTATTCGCAGAACATCTTCGTCGCGCTGATCAAGGCATTCGTTTCGCCTGCGAGGGCGATCGACGAGGATGGCCGCCCGATCGGGCGATGGGCGCTTCTGAAAAATTTCGGCTATTCGCTCGTGCCCGGCGGCTTTATCGCGCTGACCGTATGGCTCGTCTGGTGGTATGTTGTGATCCATCAGCAGCGTGGCGCCGAAGAGGCGTTACCCGAAGGACTGCAACCGCTCGGCTCGCAAGCTGCGGCTCCTATAACCGCAGCTGAAGCGGGTCCGGACACTGCCTTTTATGTCTGGTTTGGTGTTATCGCCGCTTTGGCCGCCATCATCATGGTCCGCTATTACGCGCGGATGAGAAGCGACCGGCTCGTGGTCATCAAGCTGTTGACCGCGTCGGTGATGCCGCTCGGGATCCTCACCATCGTCGTGCTTGGAGTCATCCTGTTCGGGATAACGACCGCAACGGAATCCGCGGCTGTCGGTGCGGCCGGTGCGTTCCTGCTCGCATTCCAGGCGCGGACGCTGGACTGGAAACGCACCAAGGAAGCGGTCTTTCTCACAGCGAAGACCACGGCCATGGTTTGCTGGCTGTTCGTCGGCTCGGCGCTGTTTTCTGCGGTGTTTGCGATTCTTGGCGGTCAGGCCTTGTTGGAAAGCTGGGTGCTTGCCCTCAACATGTCGCCAACGCAATTCATGATTCTGTCGATGGCGGTCATCTTCGTTCTTGGCTGGCCGCTGGAATGGACCGAGATCATCATCATCTTCGTGCCGATCTTCCTCCCGATGCTGCAACATTTCAACATCGATCCGATTCTGTGGGGCGTGCTTGTGTTCGTGAACCTTCAGGCGGCGTTCCTGTCGCCCCCGGTCGCGATGTCGGCCTTCTATCTGAAGGGGGTTGCGCCGAAACACGTGACGCTGAATCAGATTTTTGCCGGCATGATGCCGTATATGTTGATCGTCATCGTTTGCATGGTCATCTTGTATCTTTGGCCGGGTATGACGCTGTGGCTGCCGAACTATCTGTACGGTCCACGCTGACCTTGCAGCCGCGTGGAATGGATTCAGATAGGATCGTGTGATCGTGACAAATGCGGATCTCGTAGCGTTGCCGGCCACGGATGTGGCGTCCCGCATCGCCAGCGGCGCGATCTCCTCGGAGGATTATGTCCGAGCCTGTCTCGCCCGGATCGAACAGGTCGAGCCGGACGTGCAGGCGTTCGCGCATCTGGTGCCTGAATACGCAATCGATCAGGCCCGCCATCTCGATCAACTCAGGCTGCAGGGCAAGCCGCTTGGAGCCCTGCACGGCATTCCGGTTGCGATCAAGGACATCATCGATACCGAAGACTATCCGACCGAATTCGGTTCGCCGATTTTCGCTGGCAGGAGAGCGGGCAGCGATGCCGCGCTGGTTACCAAACTGCGGGCGGCTGGCGCGGTCATTATCGGCAAGACGGTCTCGACAGAATTCGCTTATTTTCATCCGGGCAAGACCCGCAACCCGCATGACACAGACCGCACGCCGGGCGGGTCGTCGTCCGGCTCCGCCGCTGCGGTGGCGGCCGGCATGGTGCCGCTCGCAATCGGAACTCAGACCAACGGATCGATTATCCGGCCCGCATCATTTTGCGGGGTGTTCGGGGCCAAGCCTTCAAAGGGGCTGGTCCCGCGGACCGGCATTTTGCCGTTGTCGGAAACGCTCGACGTCGCCGGCCCATTCGCGCGTTCGTTGTCGGACCTCGCGCTGCTTCTCGGTGTGATCGCCGGTCACGATGCGGGAGATCCTGACACGCGTCCGTCGGTGGTGCCGAATTTCCGCGCATTCGCGGAAGAGAAGTTTCCGGTCGATCCGCGTTTCGCATTCGTGCGCACGCCGATGTGGGACAAGGCCGATTCTGAAACGCAGCGGGCGTTCGAACAACTGGCGGAAACGCTCGGAGAGGCCTGCATACGGATCGACCTGCCGCCGGAATATGCCGAGGCCTGGGAGATTCAGCGCACCATCATGCTCGCGGAGATGGCCTATAATCTCGGTGACCTCACCGAACGGGGTGCAGACTCGGTAAGCGAGGTTCTGCGCAAACTGATTGCCGACGGGCGCGCGATTACTGCGGTTCAGTATCAGCGCGCTCTGGATGAAGCGGGCGCGCTTTCGCGCTCGCTCGAAGGGTATTTCCAGCACTGCAACGCCATCATCACGCCCGCGACCACGGGTGTCGCGCCGAAGGGCCTCGACGCGACCGGCAATCCGGTGTTCTGCACGATGTGGACGCTGTCGGGGCTGCCGTCGCTTTCACTGCCGCTGCTCACCGGCGAGGGCGGTCTGCCGATCGGCGTGCAACTCGTTGGCGC
>CAZIKZ010000077.1:0-14698 GCA_964539845.1 uncultured Hyphomicrobiales bacterium | reverse complement strand
CGCCCCAACGACACGCTGGCGCAGGCCGCCAGCATCGCCTGCGACAATGGCATTCTCGTCGACGAGTGCGGCCGCACGTCCGTGCCCGGCATCGTCGCCGCCGGCGATTGCACGGTGCGGCGCCTGCCGGACGGGGCGATGCTGCGGCTGGAGTCGGTGCAGAATGCCGTCGAGCAGGGGCGTGCGGCGGCCTATGCGCTGCTGGGCGAGGAGCGCCCGTTCACGGCGACGCCGTGGTTCTGGTCGGATCAATACGACGCCAAGCTGCAGATTGCGGGGCTATCGCGCGGCGCCGACAACTGGGTCGCGCGCGGGAACATGAACGGAATGTCCTTTTCGATCTACCACTATCGCGGCGACCGCCTGATCGCCGTCGACTCGATCAACGCCGCCAAGGACCACATGCTGGCGCGCCAATTGATCGCCGCAAACGTATCGCCGACCGCAGAACAAGTGCGCGATACCGCATTCAATCTCGCACAATTTCGGCCCGCTTCGGCCTGAAGATCGCGCGCTTCTTAAAAAAAAACGGCGGCACATGGTGCCGCCGCTTTTCGTTGGAGTGAAGGACGGGCCGCCGACCGGCGCGACCCGCTCGCTTCGATCTTACTTGCTGATCAGAACGACCTTGCCGTCCTGAATCTTAACGAGATGCGTGGTCGCCGGGCTCTGGCCGCTTTCCTTGCCGGCCGGACCGACCTTCTCGAACTTGATGTTGCCGGTCAGGCCCGCATAACCGACTTCCCAAAGCGCCGCACGGATCTTCTCCGAATCGGCTGCGCCCGCCTTCTCGATCGCCTTGGCGAGCACCTTCACGGCGTCATAGCCGCGCGCACCTTCCGGCATACCCGAAGACGGCAGGCCGGCCTTGGTCCAGGCAGCGATGAATTCGCGCGCCGCGGCCGGATCGGCGGCCGTGTCCGGGAACCAGGGCGCGAACATCGCGTCGTGATACGAGTCGTTGGCCGCGGTACCGGCCTGCGCGATCAACTGATCGGGCAGCGTACCGCCGGTGGTCACGATCCGGCGCTTCATGCCGAGCGCCTGCGCCTGCTTCATCAGCAGCGTCATCTGCTCGACGCTGGTGGTGACGAACAGCGTGTCGGCATCCGAGCCTTTGAGCGACGAAAGCTGCGCGGAGAGATCCTGCGCCGCCGCGTCCATGTTCAGAGTTCGGTTGACGGTGACGCCATTCTCTTTCAGCACCTTGCCGAATTCGTGGGCGGCACCAAGACCCCAGTCATTGTTCACGACCAGGAAGTCCGCCTTCTTGATGCCGAGATCCTTGATGAAGCGCGTGAAGCTCTTGGCTTCCGAGGAATTGGTCGGGCTGATGCGGAAGATATAAGGGTTGCCCGAGGTGGTGATCTTGTCGGCGCTCGATGTCTCGACGATCATCGGGATCTTGTATTCCATCAGCTTCGGCATCACCGCGAGCGTATAGGTCGAGCTCCAGGCGCCGATCATCGCCGGCACCTTGTCGCGGGTGATGAGCTTCTCGGCGACGCTGGCCGCTTCCGTCGGGTTGCTCTTGTTGTCTTCGATAATCAGTTGAATCTTCTTCCCGAGGACGCCGCCCTTGGCATTGATTTCCTCGGCGGCGATTTTCGTGCCGGCCGTCACCATTGTGCCGGAGGCGGCGACCACGCCGGTCAGCGGCTCATTGACGCCGATCTTGATCACGTCCTGCGCCAGAGCGCCGGTTCCGATACTGGCAAATACGATTGCCGCGGCAATCGTCGACCCAGACCTTCTCATCTCACTCTCCCTGCGTTTTCCCCGCTGCGTCGCTGCCGACGACGTTGCGTCACAATGACACTATCAGCATAACAATAGTATGATCGCACTTCAAAGTCATTCAATTCAAGCTGCAAATTAGCGCAGTTTGCGCCCCTTTGTGCGGCAGGGGCGCTAAAAAAACTATCTTGCTATAGATAGGATGATTTGCGATCATAGGCCCGAAACCGCCTCTGGCCCACCGGAGCGATACGGACGTAGACATGCAATGACCGTCAAGCAGGCCCGCCTCCGCCGCCTTGTGCCATTGCGTGAGGCCAGACCGGACGTTCCGGCCCATGTGCTCTATCATGCCGGGCCGCCCTACCGGGGACAACCGCCGAAAGCGGTCGCCATTGCCGCTGCTCAGGCCGCGGTCATCGGCGGGCTGGCCGGCGATATCGCCGAAGCCGAGCGCTTGATCGGGAAAGGGACGCTGTCTCTCGCGCCCGCCCAGGATCACGGCATCGTCGTACCGCTCTCGATGGTGCTGGCTCCCGCCATGTGGTGCTACGAGGTCGGTGACGACGCCGTCCAGGTCTACGCACCGGTCAGCGAGGGCCCGCCCCCCGCTTTGCGCTTCGGCTCCGCCGATCCCGGCTGCGTCACGCGCGCCCGCGACTGGTGCGCCGAAGCCGCGGCCATTCTTAATCCCCGCCTGCCCGATCTTCCCGCGGTCGAGGCGTTGATGCAGACCGCCCTGCAACAGGGCGACGACTGCCATGCCATCACGGCGGCCGGAAACACGTTGTTCGTCAACGCCCTCGCGGCGCTTCCGGACACCATGAAAGCGGCGCTGCTCGGCAATCCCGGCTTCGTCCTCGGCATCTGGATGGCCTGGGCAGCCTGGAAGCTCCAGACCAGCGGCTCGACGATCGCGGCGGTCGGCGGCAACGGGATCGACGCCGGCTTGCGGCGGCGAGGCGGAACCAGATGGCGCACGATCCCTGCGGTGCCGCCGAGCGGGCGCTTCCTGCGGCATGACCGCGCGGCCTATGCGCTCGGCGCCATCGGCGACAGCGCTGTGGTGGACATCTGCGGCTACGGCGGTCAGGCGACGCATCACGTCGCCGCGCTCGTGCAGGAATGGGCCCAAGTACTGCCGCCGAATCTGAAGGAGCGGTGCGAGCGTATCGTCAATCCCGCCACCGGCATCGTCGATCCCGCGCAAGTCGCCGAATCCGGCTTCGGCCCTGTCATCAATCTCGGTATTCTCGACCGCGACGGCGCGGGCGGGCCGATCGGCCGCGGCGTCTACATCATTCCGCCGGCGCTATTTTCCGCGGGAGACTGACTATGACTTTGGAAGGCAAGGTGGCGATCGTCACCGGCGGCGCGATGGGCATCGGGTTTGCCGCATGCGAGGCGCTGGCGGCGCAAGGCGCCGCCATTGTTATCGCGGACATGAAGGGCGCCGCCGCTTCGGCCAAGAAATTGCGCGCCAGGGGCTACAAGGCCGCACATGCCGATACCGACGTCTCGCGCGAGGAGGATACCTTGCGCATGGCGGACGCCGCGCTTGCGGCCTTCGGGCAGATCGACATCCTGATCAACAATGCGGCGATCTATTCCTCGCTGACGCTGAAGCCGTTCGAACAACTCGAGGTCGCGGACTGGCGCAAGATGCTGGATGTCAATGTCATCGGCCAGTTTCTGTGCTGCAAGGCGGTGCTGCCGACTTTCAAGGCGCAGCGCGCGGGACGCATCATCAACATTTCATCCGGCGTCGCCTTTAAGGGCAATCCGGGCATGTTGCATTACGTCGCTTCCAAAGGCGCGATCGTATCGATGACCCGCACGCTCGCAACCGAACTCGGCGACCACGGCATCCTCGTGAACAGCGTCGCGCCGGGCTTCACCCTGAGCGATGGCGTCCATGCCAATCCCGAGCTCGCCAGCACCGTGTCGCCCTTCTCGGTGCGCGGTCGCGCGCTCAAGCGCGACATGGTTCCCGCCGATGTCGTCGGCGCAGTCACCTTCTTTGCGGGACCACAGGCAGCTTTCATCACCGGCCAGACGCTCGTCGTGGACGGTGGTGCATACTACCACTGACCGGCCGGTACCGGGCCGTCTTACACATCAGCCGATACGGAGAGCAGCATGAAATATGTCAAGGAAGCCTGGTACCCCGTCGTCTGGGCCGATCGCGTGGGCCGCGAATTGACGCGGCATGTCGTGCTCGAAGAGCCGATTGTGCTCTACCGCATGGAAAACGGAAAGATCGCGGCACTGCAGGATGCCTGCCCGCACCGCCTCGCTCCGCTCTCGCTCGGCAAGCTGAAGGGCGACAACATCGAATGCGGCTATCACGGCATGCAATTCGACTGCAACGGCAAGTGCGTGCTCATTCCCGGCCAGCCGATCATCCCCGGCAGCGCACTGGTACGTTCCTATCCGCTCGAGGTGAAATACGGGCTGGTCTGGCTCTATATGGGCGACCCGAAGAATGCCGATATCAGCAAGATCTTCCACATCGAGCAGTATGACCAAGACGGCTGGCATGCGGTGCAGGGCAACACGCTGCGCATCGAATGCAACTATCTCTCACTCTGCGATAACCTGCTCGATCCCGCGCACGTCACTTTCGTGCACACGACGACCCTCGGGACGCCGGCAGGCGCCACGGTGCCGGTCAACAACGAATATTCGAAAAGCAACATCACGGTGTGGCGCTGGATCCGCAATGGACCGGTGATCCCGCTGTTCGAGAAATACGGCAAGCTGAAGGGCATGACCGACCGCTGGCACTATTACGTCTATTCGCCGCCGACCTACTTCAAGATCGACATGGGCGCCTGCCCGACGGGTGCGATCCCGGACATGGAAAGGCGCTCGGAGGGCGTGCAGATGTATACGTGCCACGTCCTGCTGCCGGTCGATGAGCGCACAGTGCTGCAGCACTGGTTCCACGTGCGCAACTTCCGGACCGAGGAACACGACATGGACGCCGACCTGTCGGCGAGCCTCGACTTCGCTTTCCAGGAAGACAAGGTGATCCTGGAACGCATCCAGCTCGAGGAAGAGCGCGACCCCGACTTCAAGCGCATCATCCTCGGCATCGATGCCGCGCCAATGAAGATGCGGCGCATGGTCGACAAGCTGATCGAGGCGGAAGCCCCAGGCGCCCGCTGAAGGCAACGCGCCGGGGCTTCAGCGTCCCGCGCGGCACTTTTTCAACGCCCCGGACCGTGAGGTCCGGGGCTTTTTTATGCGAACGCCGCAAAACAAAAAGGCCGGGCGAACCCGGCCATCATCAATCACAGACTGTCACAGAACGCAGCGTATGCTCCCGGAGCTAGTGCCCCGTGCCGCCGAGATAGGCATCGCGGATATGCTTGTTGTCGATCAGTTCGTCACCGGTACCCGACAGGACAATCACGCCCGCTTCAATCAGATAAGCGTAATCGCACATCTCCAAGGCCGAATAAGCATTCTGCTCGACCATCAGCACGGTGGTGCCGGACTTGCGGATATTCTCGATGATATCGAAGACCTGCTCGACGATATTGGGCGCAAGGCCAAGCGAAGGTTCGTCGAACATCATCAATTTCGGCTTCGCCATGATGGCCCGGCTGATGGCCAGCATCTGCTGTTCGCCGCCGGAAAGCGTGCCGGCGACCTGCTGCCGCCGTTCCTTCAGGCGCGGGAATATCCCGAATATCCGCTCGCGGTCGGCTTCGACCTCGGCTGTATCCTTGCGCAGATAGGCGCCCATATCGAGATTCTCGTTGACCGTCATTTCCGGAAACACGCGGCGCCCTTCCGGGCAATGCGCGATGCCGTGCGCGAGGATCTGCTGTGCGGAGCAGCGCGTGATGTCCTTACCCTCGAACAGACGCTGCCCCGATGCGGATGCAAGCACACCGGAACTCAAGCGCAGCGTCGTGCTCTTGCCGGCGCCATTGGCGCCGATCAGCGCGACAAACTGGCCTTGCTTGACGCTGAGCGAGATCCCCTTGAGCACCTCGACCTTGCCATAGCGGCAGACGAGATCACGAACTTCTAGCACGCTTCTTCACTCCTTCCCCGAGATAAGCCCGAATGACTTCGGGATTGCCCTGGATCGCAGCCGGCGGGCCCTCGGCGATGATGCGGCCGTAGTTCAAGACGATAATGCGATCGGACACGCCCATCACCATCGGCATGTCGTGCTCGACGAGAAGGATGGTCATGCCGCGCTTGCGCAGACGCGCAAGCAATTCCATGAAGCGGCCGGTCTCGGTGGCGTTCATGCCGGACACCGGCTCGTCCAGCAGGAGCATCGAGGGATCCGCGGCGATCGCCATCGCGACACCGAGCAGGCGCTGATCGCCGTAAGCGAGCGCCCCGGCAAGCTCGCGCGCGCGATGCTCGATGCCCACCATTGCGAGGATTTCGGCAGCGCGCTCGCGCAACTCCTTCTCCGTTCGACGCTCGCGCGGCAGCGCCAGCAGCGTGTCCCACAGCCGCGACCGGCCGCGGCGGTGCAGGCCGATCATGACGTTTTCGAACACGTTCACGGTCTGGAACACGCTGGTGCGCTGGAAGGTCCGCACCAGGCCGAGCGAGGCCACCTGATAGGGCTTCAGACTGGTGAGCGGCGTGCCGCGATACACCACCGTTCCCTTGGTGGGCCGCAGAAAGCCGGTAACGACATTGAAAGCGGTGGTCTTGCCGGCGCCATTCGGGCCGATCAGACTCAGCACCTCACCTTCATTGACGTTGAAGGTCATGTCTGAAATCGCGATCAGGCCGCCGAAATGAACGGCGACATGTTCGAGCACGAGTGCCGGCTGCCCGGCGGCGACGGATTGAACGGCGCTCATGGCGTTTCCGTGACCTCGGCTTGCGTTGCCCGCGCGACGGTTTTCTTCTCTTTCCCGTCGTCGCGCGCGAACCATTTTTCGATGGCCGGGACGATTCCGTCAGGCAGTACGAACACGATCACGATCATGAAGACGCCGTAGATGATCCATTGCAGTTCGGGACCGAGGAACGATCGGCTGAACACCGGAATAAAGCCGAAGATCAGGCCGCCGACGAGCGGACCCGCGAGCGTTCCCTTGCCACCCGTCACCACCATGATGACCATGGTGACCGTGTAGACGAACAGGAACACATCGGGGTCGATGATCTTCAGATAATGCGCATAGAGCGCGCCGGCAGCGCCGGCCATGCCGGCGGAGACCACGGCGGCGAGCACCAGGTAGCTGGTGACGTCGATGCCGACGGAAACCGCAAGAGATTCGTTTTCCTTGAGCGCGACCATTGCACGACCGGTCCGCGAATTCACCAGCCGGCTGATGATGACGTAAGACACGACGAGGAAAGCAAGCACCAGATAATAGTAGGATAGCTTGCTATAGAAATCGTAGGTTCCCAGTCCCGGCAGCCAAAGCGTCAGCGGCGGAATCGAACTCAGCGCCATTGGACCTTGAGTCAGTTCGACCCAGTTGAGCGCAACCAGGCGCACGACTTCGGCGAAGCTGATGGTCACGATCACGAAGTAAGCGCCGCGCACGCGGAACGAAAGCTTGCCTACGATATAGCCGAAGAAGCCGGCCACGACGATTCCGAGCAGGATGCCGGTCCAGACCGGCCACGGCTCGTGCACGATCCGGATGCCGCCGAACAGCTCAACATTGAACCCGAGCGACGTCAGTGCGCTGGTATAGGCACCGATGCCGAAGAAAGCGACATGGCCGAGGCTGAGCTGCCCGGTATAGCCGAGCAGCAGATTGAGGCTCATCGCGGCAATGATGAAAATGCCGGTGGTGACGAAAGCGTTGAGGATATACGGGTCATGCAGCCAGAGCGGCACCGAGGCCGCAGCGACCAGCGCGATCGGCGCGAACAGCGATTGGTACTTCATCCGATCCGCTCCGCGCGGGCCGAGAGGCCGGTCGGCTTGAACAGCAGGACCAGGATGATGATCAGGAAGCCCATCGCATCGCGATAGCCGGATGAGATATAGCCGGCGCCCATCTCTTCCGCGAAAGCCAGAATGAAGCCGCCGATCGTCGCGCCGGGAATGCTGCCGAGGCCGCCGAGAATGACGATGGCAAAGGCCTTGAGCGAGGCGATGTTGCCCATCTGCGGCGTGATGACATAGACCGGACCGAGCAAGGCACCTGCCGCCGCCGCCAGCGCGGATCCGATCGCGAAGGTCGCCATATAGATCATCGGGATATTGACGCCCATCAGCGCCGCGGTGTCACGATCCTGAAAGGTCGCGCGCATGGCCCTGCCGAGCTTGGTGCGGTTGATCAGCACGTAGGAACCGGCGATCAGAGCGATCGACGCGCAAAAGACGAAGATGTTCAGCCAGGAGATCGCAATCGAGCCGATGATCAGCGGCATCTCGGGGAACGGCGACTTGACTGACTTGGCGACGCCGCCCCAGATATATTGTTCGCCGTTCTGCATCACGATCATGGCGCCGATCATGACCAGCATCGTGGTGTCGATGTCGGCGCCGCGCATGGGGCGCAACAGGACATATTCGATCAACGCACCGAGCAGGCATCCGGCGGCGATCGCCACCAGGATCGCCATGAAGAAATTCAGCCCCATCACGATCGCGACGAGATAAACGAAATAGGCGCCGAACGCATAGAGTTCGCCGTGGGCGAAGTTCACGATGCGCATGATGCCGAAGATGAGCGTCAATCCGATTCCGAGCAGCGCGTAAGTGCTGCCCAGGATCAGCATGTTGACGATATGCTGAAGAAACTCGGTCATGCGAACACACTGAGCCCCTGGCGAAGAATTTCGATGGACCAGATAAGGCGCGGGCCATGTCGCGATGGGCGACCGCCGCGTTCACTTGCTACCGTCCGGAGGAAACGACCTTCGGCAGGCAATTCAAAAAGCCTTGTGTCAGCGATCCGGGTGACAACGGCCCGGATGGGCCGCCGCGAATTCCAATTTCGGCATTGCATTTTCCTCCCGCTCTCCCCCCGAAACGCATCGCCGTTCAAGCAAACCGTGTCCCGAAGCTGGCCTCCTCAAGGCTCTCGTTGCGCATCTTTATCATTCTATTTTTGGTATTTTAATATCATAGACACACAAGCCGTCAAGCAGCAGCCAAAGCGCGCACGATGCCTTTTGAAATCAATCGCTTGCACCATATCGCCAGGACATGACGCAGTTTCACGGCTATTTTGCCGCAGCTCTGAGGTCCAGCGTGCGCCATCATTCTTGGATCGGCCGGACGTTCCGCCGAGGCGGACGCGCAACGACGACGACGTAAATCTCTGAAAGCGGCAGCACCGCCTCAGCGCGCGCGGCGTTTCCCGGACGACCGTGCATCCGACCTGTCGGATTTGTCGGCCTTCTTTGCCTTCTGGTCCTTGCCGCTGGCACGATCCGACCGCTGCGCGAGATCGACCCCTTCGAGCAGATTGATCTGCAGCTTGATGCTGTCGCTGCGATAGACGATGTCGCCGATATAGATCGCGACGCCCTCTTCATCGACAACGACGCAATGCGCATTCACCGTCGGCGCCCCAATCGGCACCTTCAATGCATCGGCCACGCCCGGATCGGCGCTGCCAACCGTCAGCGTCTGGTGCGCAACGCGCAGCGTCACGCCGGCCAGAGAATCAAGAACGACCAGCGCCGCCGCATTCTTGAATCGCGCCGGGTCGAGATCGAACACATGACGCGCCAGCAAAACACTGGCCGATGAATAAGGATCGTCATTGCGATATTGAATGCTTTGCAGACGGACGTAGCCCGCCGCGGGCGCGCCCTCGCTTGGATCGAGCTGCGGAATCGGCGCGGACATTTCCAGCGATAGACGGCGTGGCACATTATTGCGTAACGACTCGATCAGGCTGTTCCAGTTATTGGCAAGTTTGATCCAGAGGCGTTTCTGCAGCTTCGCCGACACGAAGGTGCCGCGCCCCTGCCGGGTCTGCAGCAGCCCCTCCTCGCGCAGGACCTCGACGGCCTGACGGACAGTGACTCGCGCGACCTCGAATTCGCTCTCCAGCTCTTCCAGGGTCGAAATCTTGTCGCCCGCCGCCCATTGCCCGGAATGGATGCGCTCGCGCAGAACCGACGCGACCTGAAGATAGAGAGAGACGCGGCTTCGATCGTAAGCGGTGAGCAGCTTTGTCACGGAAACCTTGGCGGGGTTCTCTTTGTCGGATGACCATAACAAGGACGCACCAGCCGGTGCAATGCACTAAGTTACTATTGATAGACACAAAGCGGGGCAGTTCCCTTTTTAAGGGAACTGAAAACCGATCACGGGGGCCCTCAAAGGGCCACGTGGTCATATCTGCCCATTGATCTGTTATGCTAATGATAGTATCATCTGTCGCATGGTCGCTGCATCTGCCAGGGAGGGCCTCGCGCGCCAGCCCGGGATGAGTTTGGAGGCGACCGCCAAACAGGTCTCTTCCGGCATGTTCCTGATCAATTCCCATCCCGACCGCAACAAGCCACTGGATGCCGCCGACGCGCAGACCCTAGCGCGCGATACGGCAGCCGATGTCGAGCGGATGTTGCGCCACCGCGACAACTACGCGCCGACACCGCTGCGAAGCCTCCCCGCGCTGGCCGACGCACTCGGCGTGGCATCCATCCACATCAAGGATGAAAGCACGCGGCTTGGTCTCGGCAGCTTCAAGGCGCTGGGCGGGTCTTATGCGGTGGTGCGGCTGCTGCTGGAACGCGCAACGAACGACCTCGGCCGCCCCGTCGATATCGGTGAAATCCGGTCCGATGCAGTCCGGCGCATTGCCGCCGGCATGACGGTCGGATGTGCCACCGACGGCAATCACGGGCGCTCGGTCGCGGCCGGCGCCCAGATGATCGGGGCGCGTGCCGTCATTTTTGTGCATGCGGGCGTGTCCGACGAACGCGTGCAGGCGATCGCGCGGTTCGGTGCAACCATGGTGCGTGTGAACGGCACCTATGACGACTCGCTTGTGGAGGCGGAGCGCGCCTGCCGGGAGAATGGCTGGATCGTCGTCTCCGATACATCATGGCCCGGCTATGAGCGTATCCCGGCTCTTGTCATGCAGGGCTATACCGCCATGCTGAACGAGGCCCTGCGCGATCTTCCCGAAGCGCCGACCCATGTATTCATCCAGGCCGGCGTCGGCGGGCTCGCGGCCGCCGTGGCCGGCTATTTCGACGTGGTCTATGGCAAAGCACGCCCGCGCTTCATCGTGGTCGAACCTGAACGCGCGGCCTGCCTGTACGAGAGCGCCCGCATCGGCTCGCCGGTCAAGATCGCACATGGCGAGCCGACCATCATGGCGATGCTGGAATGCTACGAGCCTTCGCTGGTCGCCTGGCGCATCCTGCGCCGCACCGCCGATGCCTTCATGACGGTGAGCGAGACCGACGCTATCGAGGCCATGCGATGCCTCGCTACGCCGCTTGCGCAGGACCCCGCGATCGTGGCCGGTGAAAGCGGCGGCGCCGGCTTTGCCGGATTGCGCCGGGCACTCGACGAACCGGCCACGCGCAAGGCGCTCGGCCTCGATGCATCCTCGCGGATCTTCCTGATCAATACCGAGGGCGCGACCGATCAGCAGCGCTATCAGGATATCGTCGGCAGGGCGCCGGACGAGATCCGTGTAACCGCCTGAGCGGAGATTTCAGGCTCCCCCGCATGCGGGGCTCGATCAGCCGCGGCCGAGCAGCCTTGCAAAGAACCGTCGCACCCAATCCTTGATCACGCCGGTCATCAGCGATCCGGCATCGAATTCCGCGGCAACCGGCGCCGCCTTGGCATCCGGATTGGCGAGCCGCGCTTCGAGATTTTGCACGAAAGTGCCAATCAGACGGTTGGCGACATCCTGCACCAGCCCGGCACGGCTGAACTGCGCCAGCATGCCGGTCAGCGTGAAACCGATGGTGACATCCACGCGTGTCTGTCCCGGCGTCTGCGCGGGCTTCACCGCATAGGCGATGACGCCTCGCGTCGCCGAGTTGCTGCGCGCATCCTTGCCGCTGCCGACAATGGTGCCGCTGCGCGTGGCATCGTCACGCGTCACCTGCGCGACGCCGTGGAAATCCGCCGACATCGGGCCCACCTTCACCTTGATCTTGCCCTGGACATGCCCGTCCACCGGCGCCCCATCGAGTTGCGCACCGGGCAAACAACCGGCCACGTCGTCGAGACGGCCGAAAAAGTCCCACACCACATCCACTGGATGAGCGACAGTGAAACTTTGGGTGAAGGTGGTCTGCGGCTTCCAGTCGGCATCGACCTTCAGCGTAGCGGATGCAACCGCACCTGCGGATGTCGCGGCCCTGGCGCTTGCACGCGCGGCAGCGCCCGCGGGCTGCGCGCTCGCCGTCGCATGGCCGGAGCCGGCCGGACCAAGTGCCTTGCGACCGCCATCGGGGACCGCCGCGATGCCGCGTCCGCGGCGATCGGCAATCACGCTCTGAATCGCGCGCACAATGCCGACATAACCCGTGCAGCGGCACAGATTGCCGCTCATGGCAACGCGGATGTCATGCTCGGCTGGATTGTCGAGGCGCATCACCACGTCGCGCGCCGACACGATCATGCCGGGCGTGCAATAGCCGCATTGCAGGCCATGCTCGCGCTTGAACGCGTCGCGCAGTTCGGATGCGATCTCGTCGTTATCCAGGCCCTCGACGGTCGTGATCTCCGCGCCTTCGCACATCGTCGCAAACGTGATGCAGGAGCGGGCGGGAACGCCATCAATCAAGAGCGTGCAGGCGCCGCAGACACCATGCTCGCAGCCGATATGCGTACCGGTGAGATTATGAGTGTCCCGCAGATAATCGGCGAGATGCGTGCGCGGTTCGCAAGGTGCCGTGACGGCCTTGCCGTTGACGGTCAGCGCGACATTCATGTCAGTGAGCCTGCTCGAGGGCGCGCCGCAGCGCGACAACATGGATGTGCCGGTCAAAGCGGTCAGACATGCCGCCTTCGGTGAGGATGGCTTCGGCGGCCTCGGCGCCGAAACCCTGCGCCGGCGCATCACCCTTCACTTCGCCGATCAGATGCTTGGCATCGGCCACCACGATCGGCCGGCTCTCGGTGGCGCCGAAGACGGCGCGGCTGACACCGCGCGCGGAGTCGCTGAGGAAGGCGCCGATGGCGTGCGCAAACTCGCCAGTCTTGCGGCAGGTCTTGTAATAGCCCCAGCGCGCACGATCGCCCAATTTCGGGACGCTGACCGATACCAGCAATTCGCCCGGTGCCAGATCGGCCTCCAGCGCGCCGACCATATAACTTTCGACTGGGATGGTGCGGCTGCCGGACAGCCCGCGCAGTGTCACCTTCGCGCCGAGCGTGGACAGAAGCGACACCCAGTCCGCGGATGGATCGGCATGCGTCAGACTGCCGCCGATGGTGCCGCGATTGCGCACCGCGCGATACGCAATACCGGCGGCGACTGTCGGCAGGGCGCCGCGCGTGACATCCGGGACGCGGCCATCCTCGATATCGGAATGGGTCACGCAGGCGCCGATAACGATGCTGTCTCCCTTATCGTCCACGCGCTTTAATTCGGATACGCCGGTGAGGTCGACGACGAGGTCCGGCTGCACAAGCCGCATATTGAGCATCGGACCAAGGGATTGACCGCCGGCGATCAGTTTCACCTGGCGGTCCTGGTCGCGCAGCAGATCGAGCACGGCGTCGACGGTCGCGGGCCGCGCATAATCGAAATTGACCGGCTTCATGCGTCCTCCAGCAAGTCCTCGATCCGCCCCCAGCAGCCGCGCCGCATCCTCACAAAAGCACCGGCCAGAGCACTGGCCGGATCATCTGGCCAGACTACTTGGCCGGCGCGCCGTTGCACCAGTCATAGATCGACAACGCCATGACCTTGATCGACGCCAGATAGTCGTCGATGGAAACATACTCATCGTTGGCGTGCATGATCGCAGTCGAGCCAGGACCGAAGATCACCGTCGGCGTAGCGGCGTATTTGTTGAGGAAGCGCGTATCGGCAGCGCCTTGACGGCCGCTGATCACCGGCTTCTTGCCGGTCACTTCGGTATAGGCCTTGCAGACCGTATCCACGATCGGATGACCGACCGGAATTTCCGAAGCCTCCGCGTCGTAGCCGACGAAACGCACCACCGGCGGATGATCCTTCATCCAGGGGTCCTGCGCCGCGACCTCGGCAATTTTCTTCACCAGGCTCTGCTTGACGGCTTCGTGGTCTTCACTCGGCACGGTGCCGATGCTGCCCTTGAGCACGGCGTTCGCCGGGAAGGCACTCGGATAATTTCCGGCCTGGAAGCTGCCGATGATGCAGGGCAACGAGTCGATCGCACTCGGATAAAGCGGGTGCTTCACCGTGGCGACGCGATGGTCTTCCAGTTCCTGCACCGCTTTGACGATCTTGTTGCCAAGCTCGATGGCACTGATGCCGAGATAGCGCTGCTGGATGCCCGCGGGCTTGCCCTGCACGTCGATTTGGAACCAGATGCGTCCGATGCAGGCCGGCTGCACGCCGAGATCGCTGGTCTCGCCCGAAATGCCGGCGTCGGCCTTGTAGCCGCGCGCCACCGTATCGAGCGTGCCGTGTCCGCTGACCTCCTCGTCGATTACGATGTTGATCATCACATCGCCCTTGGGGGTGAGGCCAAGCTCCTTCAGATATTGCACGGCGAGCACATGGCTCGCGACGCCGCTCTTCATGTCGCAGGAGCCACGGCCATAGATGCGGCCATTCTCGATCTTGGCCGACCAGGGATTGTCGCTCCAGCCCTCGCCATTGCCGACGGGGATGACGTCGGTATGACCGTTGAGCAGCAGCGAGCGGCCGCCGCCCGTACCTTTCAGCGTTGCGACGATATTGGGACGGCCCTCATAGCCGCGGTCGACGGGGCGGTAGCCGGGATGCTTTTTCAGCTCCTCCCAGTTCGTCTCCCACATATCGACATCGAGGCCGACCTTCTTGAGATAGTCGGACATGTGCTTCTGGATCGC
>CAZIKZ010000076.1:9388-14703 GCA_964539845.1 uncultured Hyphomicrobiales bacterium | reverse complement strand
GAGATGGGCAAGGCGATGATGGGGACCGGCGAAGCATCCGGCGAGAAGCGCGCGATCACCGCGGCTGAAGCCGCCATTGCGAACCCGCTCATCGACGACAACACGATGAAGGGCGCCAAGGGTCTCCTGATCTCGATCACCGGCGGCAAGGACCTGACTCTGTACGAGGTCGACGAGGCCGCGACCCGGATTCGCGAGGAAGTCGACAAGGACGCCAACATCATCGTCGGTGCGACCTTTGATGACAGCCTTGAAGGCATCATCCGTGTCGCCGTGGTTGCGACCGGTGTTGATCGTCCGGCCGCGGAGGCGAAGCCTCCGGTCGAGACCGTCAAGCGTGTCTCGCACGAAATCCCGCGTCCTCTCGAGCGGCAAACGCCGCTCGCGACTGCGCCAGCTCCGATGCCCGCTCCGGCGCCTTCTTACGGTGCCGCGTCGATCGATGCTGCTGCGACCGCTGCTGTCGCCGCCGCGCTCGGTCAGGACATGTTGCACGATCAGGACACCATCGACGACGTCACCATCCGTCCGACGCCGCAGAAGCCCTCTCTGTTCGTCGAGCCGGCTGCACCGCCGCCGCCTCAGCAGCCGGAAAGCTTCGGGAACTTCATTCCGCCGCACGCGGAGCGGGTGCCTCAGCGTCCGCGTATGCCGCGAATCGACGAGTTGCCGCCGCAGGCTCAGCGCGAGATCCAGGCTCACCGCGGGGAACTGCCGCCGCAGGAACCTGAAAAGCAGCGCATGTCTCTGCTGAAGCGTCTGGCGTCGGCC
This sequence comes from uncultured Hyphomicrobiales bacterium, assembly GCA_964539845.1. Lineage (GTDB taxonomy): Bacteria > Pseudomonadota > Alphaproteobacteria > Rhizobiales > Xanthobacteraceae > Pseudorhodoplanes. The sequence continues at coordinate 13,932 of CAZIKZ010000076.1, read as the reverse complement.
GGTCTGGGCCTGAAGTCGGAAGACGACTCACAGGCACGTCCGGATCCGCGTCAGATGCCGGCGCAGCCGCAGCAGCGGATGCCTCAGACGCCGCCGATGCCGCAACGGGCGGCGCCTCGGCCGATGGAAGGACGCGATCCGGTGTCCGAATATGCGCGCCGTCCGCAAGGGCCGCAGGGTCTCGATATGCATGGCAGGCAGGCGCCTGTGAATAATTCTGCCGAGGACGATCAACTCGAAATTCCGGCCTTCCTGCGCCGGCAGGCCAATTGATCGCCTCGCGACCATGAACTCGGAAAGCCCCGGCCGCCCGGCTGGGGCTTTTTGCTTTTTGAGCTTCGCTAAGTTGCTGATTTTTAACCAGAGTTTTGCGGTGCGGAATCCGCCTTACGGCATGTGAAATAAGTCTGTTGTAAAATAGTAACAGTCCGTAGGAAAATGAGGCAAGCGGCTGACCTGAATGCGGCCGGATCAAGGTAACAAAACGTAAAAAAGCGTGACTTTGGAGGAGGGGTGCCTGGGGCTAAGGTCTGAATGCGACGAGGGTTTTCGTCTCAGAGATTCGGGCAGGGGGGATGGTCTTCAAAGACTACCTGCTGGGAGCATTCGAGGCAAAAGTCTGTCGCTTGGGGTCACTTCGGGGGATTGCGCTACGCAGCAAATCGCGTGGCGTCAGCCGAAAAACAAGACGGAACGAGCGTATGAGAGCCGCAAGGCAGACCACGCTGCGTGAACAGGTTACGGTTTCCGGGATTGGGGTCCATTCCGGGTTGCCCGTTAACCTCACTCTCAATCCTGCCGATGCCGGCACTGGCATCGTGTTTTCCCGGACCGATCCGGACGGACGCGAGCGCGAAGTCCGCGCTGATTACCGCGCCGTCACCGCGACGGAACTGGCGACCGTGCTGGGCGATGAGTCGGGCGTTCTGTGCTCGACCGCCGAACATATTCTCGCAGCCCTTCGCGGGCTTGGCGTGGACAACGCGCTGGTTGAAATCGACGGCCCCGAAGTTCCGATCATGGATGGCAGCGCGGCCCCGTTTGTGGCTGCGATCGATCAGGTCGGGATCAAGACGCTGTCGGCCGCGCGCCGCTATATCAAGGTTCTGAAGCCGGTTTCTGTCGCCAAGGGCGAGTCCTTCGGCGAGTTGCGCCCGGCCGAGAGTGGGTTCCGGCTCGATGTGGAAATCAACTTCGACTCCGTGCTGATCGGCCGTCAGTCGATTGCGCTGGATCTCACCCCTGACAGCTTCCGCAGCGAATTGTCGCGTGCCCGCACCTTCGGTTTCATGAAGGACGTGTCGGCTCTGTGGAGCGCTGGCAAGGCGCTCGGCGCTTCGTTCGAAAATACGCTCGTGCTGAGCGATAACCGTATTCTGAACAGCGAAGGCCTGCGTTATGCGGACGAATTCGTGCGTCACAAGGCGCTCGATGCGGTCGGCGATCTGGCGCTCGCTGGTGCCCCGATCATCGGGGCTTATCGCTCGGTCCGCGGCGGACACCGGCTCAATCATGCCGTGCTGGTCGCGCTGATGTCCGATCCGTCGGCTTACGAAGTGGTCGAGGCTGGTGAGGCCCGCCGCGTCCGTGGGCACGCCGAGGTCGTCGGCATGGTCGCCCCAGCCTACGGCCCGGACGTGTCCTGAGGACGCGAAACCCGTCTTTACCGCCGGTTTCGCGTGTGCGGCGCGCCAGCAACGCTGGCGCGATTGACCGTCGCCTTAATCCCGGCCCAATATCGTAAGAAACCCAATGGGGTCCACTTGGGGGATCGCCGCTTTTCCGGCTAGGAAGGCGGGATAGGGGCACGCGATCGGCGGCCTCGGCAAGGATCGTTGCGCGAGTATGACAGCGAGTAAACGCATCATCAGGCTAACGCCGGCCGCAAGGTCGGCTGGTGGCGTGCTGTCGCGCGTTTTCGCTTTTGCGCTCATCGCTGTGGCGTTCGCCGCCTGCGCGACCGACAAGGATTTGACGATCCCGGACGAGCCGGCTGACAAGCTCTATAACGAGGGCCTGTATCTGCTGCAGCAGAAGAAGGACTTCAAGGAGGCCGCCAAGAAGTTCGAAGAGGTCGACCGCCAGCATCCGTATTCGGACTGGGCGCGCAAGGCGCTGCTGATGCAGGCCTATTCCTATTATGAGGCCAAGGAATACGACGACACGATCGTCGCCGCCAAACGCTATGTGTCGATGCACCCCGGCAGTCAGGATGCGGCTTACGCGCAATACCTGATCGGCTCGTCCTATTACGAGGTGATCCCGGACGTGACCCGCGACCAGGCCCGCACCGAGCAGGCGATGCGTGAACTCGAACAGGTCATCCGCCGTTATCCGAACACCGAATATGCGGGGAGCGCCCGCAAGAAGCTCGATGTCGCGCGCGACCAGCTCGCCGGCAAGGAGATGATGATCGGGCGCTTCTACCTGAACAAGAAGGATTTCTCCGGCGCGATCAACCGCTTCAAGCTCGTGGTGACGCAGTATCAGACGACGCGTCATGTCGAGGAAGCACTGATGCGGCTGACCGAGAGCTATATGGCGCTGGGTATTGTGCAGGAAGCGCAGACTGCGGCCGCCGTGCTCGGGCATAATTTCCCGGACAGCCCCTGGTACCAGAACGCCTACAAGCTCGTGCAGAGCGGCGGCCTTGAGCCCGCAGAGAACAAGCAATCCTGGATCAGCAAGCTGTTCCAGCAGAAGCCGCCCGCGGGCGAAGTGCGGATCGGCACGCCGGTCGTGCGCTGATCGCCGTTTTTTCCGGCGCCGAATCAAATACCTTTTCCGGCCGGCGGCGCTGCGCCTCGTGTTAGGGTAACGCGAAGCGGTGTTGTTCCCGCCGCAACACGCAAGCTGCCTGTCCCCGGTTCACAAAGACTTCGCATGCTGGTCCGTCTGTCCATTCGCGACATCGTTCTGATCGACAAGCTCGATCTCGATTTCGCCAAAGGGCTCGCCGTGCTGACCGGCGAGACCGGCGCGGGCAAATCGATTTTGCTCGACGCGTTTGCGCTTGCGCTTGGCGGGCGCGGCGATGCCGGTCTGGTGCGCCAGGGTGCCGAGCAGGGGCAGGTCACCGCGGTCTTCGACGTGCCGGGAAAGCATCCGGCACGCGCGCTTCTGAAGGAGCAGGGGATCGAGGCGGAGGACGACCTGATCCTGCGCCGGGTCCAGTCGGTCGACGGCAAGACCCGCGCTTTCATCAACGATCAGCCGGTATCGGTCCAGACGCTGCGGAGCTTCGGCGCTGTGCTCGTGGAAATCCACGGTCAGCACGATGACCGTGCGCTTGTCGATGCGGCGACGCATCGGGCATTGCTCGATGCCTATGCCGGTCTCGACGATGAGGCCGCCGCGGTCGCACGGCTGTGGGACGAGCGCCGTATGGCCGCCGAGGCGGTCGAAACCCACCGTGTCGAGGTCGAGCGGGCGCAGCGTGAGGCCGATTATCTGCGTCATGCGGTCGACGAACTAACAAAGCTGCGCCCGGAAGCGGGCGAGGAGACCGCGCTTGCCGAACGCCGCACGTCGATGATGCAGGCGGAGAAGATCGCGGGCGATCTGCGCGATGCCTATGACGCCGTGGCGGGCAATGCGTCGCCGGTGCCGGGCTTCGCCTCCGCCATCCGCAGACTTGAGCGTCGCTCCGCGCAGGCGCCGGGTCTCGCAGATCCCGCAATCAAGGCGCTGGACGCCGCGCTGACCGCCATTGACGAAGCGCGCGGACATCTCGAAAGCGCGTTGCGTGCTGCGAATTTCGATCCCGCGGAACTCGAGCGGATTGAGGAGCGGCTGTTTTCGCTACGTGCCGCCGCACGCAAATACAATGTTCCGGTGGATAACCTTGCAGCACTTGCCGAGCGCTATACCGGCAATCTCGCCCTGATCGATGCCGGCGCGGAGAAACTTGTCGCGCTTGAAAAGATCGCGGCCGAAACCGAACTGCGCTTCCGCAAGGCGGCTGCTGTGCTTTCGGACGCGCGCCAGAAGGCTGCCACCAAGCTCGACAAGGCGGTAAATACCGAGATCAAGCCGCTCAAGCTTGATCGCGCAGTGTTCTCAACGTCGATTGCGGTCGATCCGGAGGCTGCCGGTCCGCATGGCTTCGACCGCGCGGAATTCTGGGTGCAGACCAATCCCGGCACGCGGCCCGGCCCGCTGATGAAGGTCGCGTCCGGCGGCGAGCTTGCGCGTTTTCTGCTCGCGCTGAAGGTGGTGCTGGCGGACAAGGGTTCCGCGCCAACGCTGGTGTTTGATGAGATCGACACCGGCGTCGGCGGAGCGGTTGCCGATGCGATCGGTGTCCGGCTTGCGAAGCTCGCCTCGCGCGTACAGGCGATCGCGGTGACGCATGCGCCCCAGGTCGCGGCGCGTGCGAACCGCCACTACGTCATCGCCAAAGGTGCGCTCGACAAGGGCAAACGGGTCGCGACGCGGGTGACGGAGGTCGCCTCCGAACGCCGTCGCGAGGAGATCGCCCGCATGCTGGCAGGCGCCGAGATCACCGACGAGGCGCGTGCCGCGGCGGAACGGCTGATCAAGGC
>CAZIKZ010000076.1:0-9288 GCA_964539845.1 uncultured Hyphomicrobiales bacterium | reverse complement strand
GACCCGAAGATCACGGCGTCGCGCAAGCTGAAATTCTTCGCCTATGCCTGGGGTGAGATGAGCGCGATGCCGCAGGACACGCAATCGGGCATGGTCGAGTGGATCGGCGAACGCGGCTTTGTCATCAATCCGCTGTTCAAGCTGTGCGATTCTGCCGAACAGATGCTTGCGATGTATCGCGACATCGAAATGAAGCGCGCCCAACTCGGTTACGATATCGACGGTGTGGTCTACAAACTCAATCGGCTTGACTGGCAGCAGCGGCTTGGTTTTGTGTCGCGGTCGCCGCGGTGGGCTATCGCGCATAAATTCCCGGCCGAGAAGGCGACGACGGTCGTCAACGGCATCGACATTCAGGTCGGCCGCACCGGCGCGCTGACACCGGTCGCGAAGCTCGAGCCGGTTACCGTGGGCGGCGTCGTGGTGCAGAACGCCACGCTGCATAACGAGGACTATATCAAGGGCATCGGCAACGACGGCATTCCGATCCGCGGCGGCGTGGATATTCGGATCGGCGACACCGTTTTGATCCAGCGCGCCGGCGACGTCATCCCGCAGGTGCTGGACGTGGTGCTGGAAAAGCGGCCGAAGAGCGCCAGGCCCTACAAGTTTCCGGACACGTGCCCGGTCTGCGGCAGTCATGCGGTGCGCGAGGAGGGTGAGGCGGTTCGCCGCTGTACCGGCGGACTGATCTGCCCCGCACAGCAGGTCGAGCGGTTGCGCCATTTCGTGTCGCGCGACGCGTTCGACATCGAAGGGCTGGGCGAGAAACAGGTGCAGGCCTTCTATGCCGACGGCCTTGTGATGGAGCCGGCGGACATTTTTACCCTCGCTGCGCGTGACGGGGAAGCTTCCGAAAAACTCGCGGAGCGAGAGGGTTACGGCGAGACCTCGGTGCGCAACCTGTTCTCGGCAATCGAGGGGCGGCGCAAGATCCCGCTCAACAAGCTGATCTACGCACTTGGGATCCGCCATATCGGCGAGACGAATGCGAAGCTGATCGCGCGTCACTATGGGGACGTCGCTACTTTCCTTGAAGGAATGAAGGCGGCGGGCCAGGGACCGGAGTCCGAGGCCTATCAGGAGCTGAACAATATCGGCGGCATCGGTGATGTGGTGGCCGGTGCGATTGTCGAATTCTTCAAAGAGGAAAAGAACCGCGAGGCGCTCGACCGGCTGCTCGAACAGATCGAGGTCGAGCCGATGGAGAAGCTGAAATCGGATTCCGCGATCGCGGGCAAGACCGTGGTGTTTACCGGTGCGCTGGAAAAGATGACGCGCAACGAAGCCAAGGCGCAGGCCGAGCGGCTCGGCGCGAAGGTTGCCGGTTCGGTGTCGAAGAAAACGGATTATGTGGTGGCCGGTCCGGGCGCGGGCTCGAAGCTCGTGGAGGCGCAGTCGCTTGGCGTAACGGTACTCACGGAAGATGAGTGGCTCGCGATGGCCGGGCAGTAACGCGGCCGCTGCTGCCGACAGAATGAAACTGCATGGCTGCGTTGGCGGAACCGCCGGCCGGCCGCGCGGCGTTGATCCTATGTCCTGGGGACACAGAAGGATCGCCGATCATGTTGAAACATTATCTCGCAGCCATATTGGTGAGTGCGGCCGCCCTGGCTCCCCTGTCATACGCATATGCTCAGGACCGGCCCATGAACGCGGCGCGCGCCGCTGCCGTTCACGAATGCAGTGTAATAGCGGGCCGATATGCCGAAACGACTTTCGGATCGACCGAGTATTATCTCTACCGGTCCTGCATGGCGCAGCACGGGCAGGTGGAATAAGCGCTAGCTGCGGCCGCGGCCGAGAAAGACGTAGAAGGCCACGGCCGAGGCTGCCGACAACACGCCCATGGCGATCGCGAGCGGCATCGCGGTCGTTGCGGTCGCAACGATGTGGCTCATCCACTGCGCGGCAACGGCGCCGGTCGACATCTGGACAAACCCCGTGATTCCGGAGGCCGTGCCGGCAGCCTGCGGCCGCACACTCACCGCGCCCGCGACGCAATTTGGCAAGAAGATGCCATTGCCGACCGAGATTGCGAGTTGCGGTACGAAAACCGTCCACGGTCCCCCATCCGGAAATGCCGCGACTGTCGCGATTGTCAGCACCGAGCCGATGATCAATAGCGCAATTCCGACAGCGATCATGCGATCGATGCCGTAGCGCTGCGACGTGCGCGAGGTGATGAAGTTGCCCAGCATGAAGCCGCCCGAGGTCGCGATGAACCACAGACCGTATTCCGCCGAGGTGCGTCCCATGATGCCGATCACGACATGGGGGCCGCCGCCGAGGAAAGCGAAGAAGGTTGCCGTACCGATCGCGCAGACCAGCGCATAGCCGACGAATTTCCGGTCCGAGAGCAATTCGCGGCTCTCGCCCAGGATGAAGCGCATGCCGCCGCCGGTGATGTGATCGGGACGCGTCTCCGGCAAAGACGCGAAGGCCCAGGCCATGACAACCGCCGACATGACGCCGGTCAACACGAAGGTGTATTCCCAGCCGAAATGCGTATCCAGAATTCCGCCGATCAGGGGCGCGGCCATGGGCGCGAGCACCATCACGGTGGTGACGAGGCCGATCATCGCGGCGGCGCGGTCGCGAGAGTAGAGGTCGCGGATCACCGCGCGACCGATCACAAGGCCGGATGATGCGCCGAGTGCCTGCAAAGTGCGGAACACGATCAGCATCTCGATTGAGGTCGAGAATATCGCGCCGATGCTCGCGGCGGCGGTGATGAAGAGACCGACCAGCAGCACCGGCTTGCGCCCGAAACGATCGGAAAGCGGGCCGAGCACGAGCTGCGACACCGCGAGCCCGAACAGATAGAGCGATAGGGTGAGCTGAACGGTCTCGACCTTGGTGTCGAACAGCACCGCAAGCCCGGGCGTTGCCGGCACCAGGATATTGAGCGAGACCGGACCGATGGCGCCCATCGCCATCAGGAGGACGATCAGGCCGAGCGGCGCGGGACGCTGATCGGCCGCCGACTCTTTTTTATGGGTTGGCGCATCCACGAAGGAACAGACTCTAGGAGTTCAGGAGCGGACGGGTCGCAGCTGCGAGCCAGTTCGCCGTGTCCTTATCAACTAGCGGTCCAACCGTCTCTGCAACCCGCGCATGGTAGCTATCGAGCCAGGCGGTCTCGTCCGGGGTCATCTGGCTGACATCGATCAGCCGCCGGTCGATGGGGGCGAGCGTGATGGTCTCGAACGCATTCATCGTCTTTTCGGCGCCCGGAATTTGCGGGGCCTCGATCACCAGCACCAGATTTTCGATCCGGATGCCGAACCTGCCCTCTTTGTAATAGCCGGGCTCGTTCGACAGGATCATGCCGCGTTTCAGCGGGATCGCGCCCAGTTTCGAGATGCGGGCCGGCCCCTCATGCACGGACAGATAGCTGCCGACGCCATGGCCGGTTCCGTGGTCGAAGTCGACGCCCGCCCGCCACAGAAATTGCCGGGCCAGCGTATCGAGCTGAGCGCCCGTAATGCCGTCTGGGAACACCGCGCGCGCGATCGCGATATGGCCGCGCAGTACTTGGGTAAAGCGCAAGCGCATTTCCGCGGTCGGTGTGCCGACCGCGATGGTGCGGGTGATGTCGGTGGTGCCGTCTTCGTATTGTCCGCCGGAATCGATCAGGAACAATTCGCCCGGTTTGATCGGCCGGTTGGTCTTGTGCGTCACGCGATAATGCACGATGGCGCCGTTCGGGCCGGCGCCCGAGATGCTCGGAAACGAGACGTCCTTGAGAAGCCCGGTGTCTCGCCGGAAGGTTTCGAGCGCCTCCACCGCAATGATCTCGGTGAGTTCGCCGCGCGGCGCTTCGCGATCAAACCAGGCCAGGAAGCGCGCCATGGCGGCGCCGTCGCGCGCCTGCGCTGCGCGCGCGCCCGCGATCTCGGTATCGTTCTTCACCGCCTTGAGCGCCGTAATCGGATCGGCCGCACGCGTGACCTTGCCGCCGGCCTGCTTCACGAGATGTACGAGGGCGTCGGCCGCCGTTGTCTGATCCAGAAGAATGGCGGCCTGGGTGGCTGCGAGCCGTGACAGGTCGGCCGTCAGTGCATCGGGTTCGCGGATCTCGGCGAGGGCAGAAAGCCGGTCGCGCACGCTGTTGGAGAGCTTGCGGGCATCGACATAAAGCGCCGGCCGTCCCTCCTTCGGGACCACAGCGAAAGCGAGCGGCAGCGGCGTATGCGCCACGTCCGACCCGCGGATATTGAAAGTCCAGGCGATGTTGTGCGGATCGGAAATCACGAGCGCGTCGGCGCGCTGCTTGCCGATTTCGGCGGTAATTCGCTTGAGCTTGTCCTCCGCCGCCTCACCGGCGAAGCGCGGGTCGTGGAGCACGACCGGCCCGAGTGGCGGCGCGGGACGGTCGGCCCAGATCGCATCGACCGGGTTGGCGTCGCTCGCGACCAGCAAAGCTCCCGCCTTGGCGCAGGCTTTCGCCAGTCTTTCGGCGTTATCCGCAGTGTGCAGCCAGGGATCGTAGCCGAGCTTCGCGCCCTCGGGCAGATTCTGTTCAATCCAGGCGGTCGGCGCGGTCTCGGCGCTGTTGACGAGGGTGAAGATGGCCGGATCGGTCTGCTCGCGCGCCTGCAGCGTGTAGCGGCCGTCGGTGAACAGCACCGCCTTGTCGGCGAGCACGAGAAGGAACCCGGCCGAGCCGGTGAAGCCGCTGAGGAAGGCGATGCGCTCCTCGTTATCGGGCACGTATTCGTTCTGGTGGCGGTCCGCGCGCGGGATCGCGAAACCGTCCAGTCCCTGACGTTTCAGGGTCGCGCGTAACGCTGCGATCCGGGGGGCTGCCGCGGCCGGGTCGGCCGTCTCGTTAAAGGTCTGGAATTTGGCTGAAAACATCGAATCGACCTTAGCGCGGGTGCCCCAAAATTGGGTGCTCATTCTGCGGCGCCCTCGGATGCAACGAAAGGATGCGCCTCAAAACGGTGATCGGGCGGACATTTTATGTCGCGCCGAGAGGGTGAACAGAAATTTGTGCGATGCGACAAATTGCGTGCTGAATTCGTCGTCATCAATAGCCGTGAAGCGCGCCATTCATTACCAAAATATGAAGGGATTATGCATACTTAGCGGGTTAGCCATGAGTTCTTCGCCCCTGCAAAAGTCTCCGACTCGCATTATGTTGCAATGCAGAAAATCTGCCGGATGATACCCGGGTGTCCATTGATTTTCGAGAAGGAGAGACACCATGACAGCCATCACCGTCGGTTCGGCCGCCGCCAATGTTCCCTCAAAGGTTGCGGCCTCCAGGACCGCGCCCGCGAAAGCCTCGCCCGCGACGCCGGGTTTCTTTGCCCGTGCCTGGGCCTCGTATGTTGAAGCCCGCATGCGTCAGGCCGAGCGCGAGATCGCGAACCACGTCCATCTGCTTCCCGGCGAGTTTCAGTCGGTCGGTGAGCGCCTCGCGCGCAGCGAAAAGGATCTGCCGTTCGTTCGCTAAGCGAAAAACGGTTTGAGTTGCCAGGCGCCCCGGTTCCCGGGGCGCTTTTTGTTTGCCTCACCGGCTCCGGCGCATCACCAGCGTGACCCAGTTGTCCAGCGTCAGCCGCGATTGCAGGCGAAGACCTTGCCGCCGATAGGCTGCGATCACGCCGGGCGCGTGCGCTGGCAATAATCCTGAGAGGACCAGCCGGCCGCTGCGTGTGAGCAGGGTGGACAGCGGCGCTGACATCCGCCGCAGCGGTGCTTCCAGAATATTGGCGAAGATCAGATCGTAGCGGTCTTGCCGGATCCAGCCGGCGTCCACGCCATTCGCTGTAAAGGCGTGAACCAGTGGCGCCACGTGGTTGAGCCGCGCATTGTCGCGCGCAACCAGGACTGCGACCGGGTCGATGTCGCTGGCCAGCACCGGCACGTGCAGTGCGCGTGCCGCGGCAATGGCCAGCAAGCCGGTGCCGGTCCCGACGTCGAGAATGCGCCAGCTCCGTGCGTTGCGCGCTTGCTTGCGCAGCATTTCGAAGGCGATCAGACAGCCGCGCGTGGTGCCGTGATGACCTGTCCCAAAGGCCAGCGCGGCCTCAATCTCGATCCCGATTTCATTCGACCGGACGCGCGCGCGGTCATGCGAACCGTGAACGACGAAACGCCCGGCAGGGACCGGCGGAAGCCCCTCCAGACTTGCTGCCACCCAGTCGCGGGTGCCGATGGTCGAGAACACGATGCCGTTCGCCGCCTGTTGGTCCGCTGTGCGCGCCACGATGTCGGCGATGAGCGCGCGATCCGCGTCGTCGTGAAAGGCCGCTTCGACCGTCCAGCCCGCTCCATCCTCGTAAAGAGACACGGCGCAGGTGTCGGGGTCGAGCACGTCCGCGAGCGCGTCACCGATGCGGTGTGCTGAGGCGCCGTCGGTGGCGACGCGCGCGACAAATGTTTCGGGATGTGGGGCAGGGGTGGTCATGATGACGGTTGTTAGCGGAAATCCCCGGACTTCACAGGCGGGAACTCACAGCCGTGTTGATATCGAAGGGATTGGGGTCGGAACCGCTTATTACGCACAGGCTTTTGCACCGCAAATCTCACGCGGCAAAGGTCCCGACGCACTGATTTTCCGGGTGCCCGCGTCGTTCTCCCCATATTTTTCCACAGCTGCTGAATTTCGGATCTCTCGCCGGAATCTCGCGCATGCTGTGTGCGGCAGCATTGGCCGGGTGAGAGGGACTACCTACATGACGGGCGTCGGGCGCTGACGCCCGGTGAAACGGGCCACATCTGGACGAGGTCATGTCCCAGCCGATTGTCGTTTCCATCCCGCACAGGCTTGGCAAGGATGAGGCGCTGCGCCGGCTCAAACCAGGTCTGTCTGGCGCCGCGGCGACGTTCCCTGTGCTCAAGGTCGATGAGGAACTCTGGTCGGGCGACCGCCTGACCTTTCGCGTACGCGCGCTCGGGCAAGCTGCCTCCGGTACTGTCGATGTTGCCGAGGATCACGTGCGGCTGGAGGTGACGTTGCCGTGGCTGTTGCAGAAATTCGCCGAGGTCGCACAGGCGGCCATCCGCGCACGCGGCAAGCTGCTTCTGGAGAAGAAATGAGCGACGACGTTGCGACTGAAGGCGAGCTCGCGCTGGCGACGCGCGCGGGCCTTCCCCCGGATCTCAGGCTCCTGATTGCGCGCTATCCCCGCGAGGTTTGGAACGGACATGCCAATCTCGGTGAGATGGCGAGGTTCTGGCTGTCGCGTCACGCCATGTTTCGCGAACTTGGCGCGATGCTCGACAACTCCACCGAGCGCTTTCGCGCAGGTGAGATGGATGCACATCAGTTCGCGGGTTTCTTCGCGCCGCGTCTGCAGTTTTTCCTGCAGCAATTGCACGCGCATCATCATATCGAAGACGATCACTATTTCCCGATATTCCGGAACGCCGATGACCGCCTGTCGCGCGGCTTCGACATGCTGGAAGGCGATCACGAGGCGCTCGCTATCTGCATTGAGGATTCGGTGGTGGCCGCGAACGATTTTTTGCGGGCCCTCGATGGGGCATCCGAGCGCGTTGAGGCCGCGGCCGACGCTTACATGCAAAGCGGCGCCGTTCTGGTGCGCGGATTGATCCGCCATCTCGACGACGAGGAAGATCTGATCGTGCCGCTGATCCTCGATCGCGGCGAACAAGCGCTTGGCGTGGGGCATTGAGATGGGTGGCTATAGGTGACCTTGCCGCACAAATCTGATTTCGATGCACTCCTGCATCGTTTCGAGGATCGGCTGCCGGACTGGATCGCGCGCAAGTCGCGGTTCCTGCGCGAGCCGCAGGCAAGGCTGGTGCGTTTGCCGACGGCAGGGCTGCTGGTCGTCGGTGGTGTGTTCAGTTTCCTGCCGGTGCTCGGCATCTGGATGCTGCCGCTCGGGCTGTTGCTGCTTGCGGTTGACTTTCCCGCGCTTCAACCGCCGCTCGCGCGGATGCTGCGGTGGCTCGACCGCAAATGGCCGGGGGCTCCGCAGGGGCCCCAATAGTCTGGGCATCGCCCGGCGCAGATTTGATCCCGATCAATTATCGGACAGCGAAGGTCGTCTAGCCTCGCAGTGATCGCCGTTGTGGCGGTTTCCCGTGGCGGAGGGCCGAGTCACGTCGTGTCGCTCCGCATGCGCAACTTGGCCCGGCCTTGTGCCGGGCCTCTTTGTTTTGCGGTCGCCGCTGGGTGGCGCGTCGCGCCATCACTTCCAGCGTGAAATCTCGTCCTCGGTCGGCAACCGTCCATCCGGTGTGAGCTGATTGACGACGTCCGGCAACGTCTCGCTGAGCCCCTGCAATAATTCGCTCTTGTTCAGACCGAACTGGTTCGCGAGTTGGTCGATGATGTCCGAGCCGAAGGTGTTTTCTATCTGCTGCGGCGTCACCGGAATATTGTCGCCCTGCGAGACCCAGGATTGCGCGGCATTACCCGCACCGGACTGATCGAACTGCCGCATCATATCGGCGAGCATGCCACCGTCCGTGCCGCCTGCGAGCAGGCCGCCGAGCCCGCCAACGCCGGCACCTTGCAAAAGCGCGCTGAGCGGGTCGCTCTGCGAGCCGGCAAAGCGTGCACCTGGGAAGCCGCCACCGCGTCCGCCGCCGAGAATATCGCCCAGGATATCCTCGAGGCCGCCGCCACGACCGCCACGCTGAGAACCGCCGCCCGGTCCGCCGCGGGGATTGCCGCCGCCACCCGGCATGCCGCGACCACCGTTCAGGATGTCGTTCAGAATGTCGCCGAGGCCGCCGCCCATGCCGCCTCCGCCACCCATACTGCCGCCGCCGTCCATCTCGTCGTTATCCATCGAACGGCCGCGTCCACCGCCACGTGACGACGGTGGCATCTGGCGCGTGGATTCGATCAGCGGACCGAAATCGCTGTCGTCGGAGGAGCCGGACCGCGGCTGCGGAATGTCCATCGGCTCGCTGTGCGGCAATTGCGCCTGCGGCTCCTGCTGCGGCATGCGCCCGCGGCCTCCGCCACCGGGAGCCGGCATCGGTGCAGTCTCGCCGCCGCCGCGCGCGCCTGAATTCTGGTACCAGCGCCACAGCATATACGCGATCAGCGCCATGCCGATCTTCGTCATGTTGCCGCCGCCGGTGTCGCCGCGCGCACCACCGCCTCCGCCGCGTGCGCCAGCGCCACCGAGAAGAATATCGAGGATGCCCATGGTGTTTCTCCCGATCGATGCCGTGAGCCTGCGGCATCGCGATCACGCGATCAAGACACAAACCATCACGACGCCGCGCAATTGCAATCAGTCGTAAAATTGGCGCGGCTGATAATATTGCGGCTGTGCGTAACCGCCGCCG
>CAZIKZ010000075.1:6891-15024 GCA_964539845.1 uncultured Hyphomicrobiales bacterium | reverse complement strand
GCCGCTCTGTTTGATCTTTTCCCACTCGCGCAGGAACGACCGGTAATAGGGCAGGTTTTTCTGCCAGATCGAATTGATCGCCATGCCGCGGATGATGTAGAGCGTCGACATGATGGTGAAGGACGCCTCCGCCTCGCTGTAGCCGGCGCGCATGAATGCCTTCAGCCAGATCTCGTTCATCGACTTGCGATAGTCGTTCATGAATACGTCGAACGGCGCATTCATCAGCGGATCGGTGCGTGCGGCGACCATCATCTCGATGGTCGGGATAAACGAATTGCCGAGATAGACATTCTCGCAATCGGCGATGAAGGCCTTGAGCGGATCGGTGCGCGCCGCGGCGCTGCCGGCGATCTTGCGGCCTTCCTCGATGTGGCGTTCGTAGATATGCGCCCCGGCCGCGATCACGAGATCGGCCTTGGTCGAGAAATGATGCATGAGTGCGCCGTTCGAAAATCCGGCGCGCGTCGCCACTTCCTTGGTGGTGAGGCCGTTATAACCGCGCTCCTGCAGCAGTTCGATGGTGGCGCGCAGGAGCTTTTCGCGCGCCGCTTTCGATCGCGATTCCTGGGTGCGGCGGGCGGGTCGGCGTGCGCTGTCTGCTTTTGGCGATCGCAGCGTCTGTGGCGAGCGTCGCGGATCGGGACGCGCGGAAGCGCTTCTGCGTGTCATCCTGTCCTCCCGTCCGGCCGCTTTGTTGTGACGCGTTTTCCTGAAGCGAAGGGTATCCGCTTCGCTCGAAAACGCTCTGCTCGGCCGTTGACCGGATCATGGCCAAGGCGAACGAGGGGAGTCAAGTTACATAACGGCTGGTCGGTATGTTTATAACGGTGCGGACCGCGATTGGTGGGCGCACGCCCGCCTATTTCAGTTGCGAGCGGGCTGTTTCGACGCGCGACTCGCGCAGGAATTCAACGAAGTCCGTTCCGCCGGTTCCGATCGTGCCCGGGCCGACATGGGTCGAGGCCTGCTTGACGATGTATTGCGATGTAAGTCCGATATGTTTGCGGCGGAATTCGTCGGCTGCGGCGATGCAGGCATTGTAGGCGTCGCGTAATGCGGGTTTGCCCTGCAACGCTCGCTCGCGAATGGTGCTGCGCTCGCGCAGCGCTGCGACGAAAGCACGGTGCCTGGGCGGCATGTATTGCAGCATCGCGTTGAGGAAGTCGCGGGTATGCTCATGTTCGTGCCGAATGCCGAGTCCGGCATCGACCGATTGCAGAAGCGAGCTTTGCGCGGCGCTGCCGCCGGCCCATATCTGCGGCGGCGCCCCTGTGCCGGCATAGAGGAGGCCGGGCGCGGGCCATCCGGCGAGATAGGGCCGGATGCGATGATAGAACACGTACGGATCGCAGCTCTCGGTCATGCGCATCAGCGCGGCCGACATCTGCCTGAGGCCGCCTTCCAGCGTTGCGAGTTCCCGGGCGAGCGCGTCGTCGTTCTCGGCCTCTGAGGCCACGACCGCCGCGGCGAGCGCCACGATGGCCGGCGCGCCGGCGAGTTCGACTCCGAGCGTCGCCAGATAGAACCATTTCTCATCGAACGAACCGGTGAAGGTCGCCTGCGTATCGACATTGTCGAGTGCGAGCGGTCTCGCCGGATCGAGCCGCCGCCAGTTGTTCAGGACAAGTGTCGCGTGCATCACGATGGGCGGACGCCCGATCCGCTGCGACAGGGCCATGAAAGGCACCGCGATATTGCGGGGCAGGGTGAAGTCGGGCTCGGTGCCGCCCCACACATGGGCCATGGTCAGCGAGGAGAGGATCAGCGCGGCACGCTCGTCCTCAGCATGGCCTGCGAGCGCTGTCACATCGAA
The DNA here is from genome assembly GCA_964539845.1 of uncultured Hyphomicrobiales bacterium. Lineage (GTDB taxonomy): Bacteria > Pseudomonadota > Alphaproteobacteria > Rhizobiales > Xanthobacteraceae > Pseudorhodoplanes. The sequence goes on along the minus strand of CAZIKZ010000075.1, from coordinate 13,208 downwards.
TTGCGGGAGCGATGCGATCCAGCGTCTCGCGTCGCGGTTCATGATCAGCGCCGGCAGGATCGCGAGCGTCTCGTCGAAGGCGCGGTACGCATCCGGCAGCCGGTCCAGCGGGTCGTGCTCCGGCACGAAGCCGCGGGTGCGGCTTATTCCGAAGGCGGCGAGGTCGAGGGATCGCGGCGCGCTCATGGCCCGGCATGGATGGCCCGGCGGTGGACCGAATGCAAGCCGGGCCTCCCCCCGCATAGCGGGGGGAGGGAGAGGTGCCGCCTCAGTTCTTGGTTGCCTTGTCGAAATAGCTGAGGTCGAGATACTTGGCCGGGTCGGTCAGCGTCTTGCCGGTATACTGGCTGCGAAGCTGCAGAGCGGTCCTGACGCCCTCGACATCCAGCACCGCGCCACGGGTGAAGCCCTTGGTGGGGTGAACCAGGATTCCGTAGGAGCGTGTGGCGGCTTCCTCCGACATGTCGGGCACGTGCTTGCGCAGGATCGCAATCGCCTCGGTCTTGTTGGCCGGATCGAACAGCCAGTCGAGCGCCGCGCGATGGCCGCGGATGTAAGACAGCAGTTCCTTTTCGTTCTGCTTCGCCCAGGAGCGGCGGGTTGCGCCGACGACGCCCTGATAATGACCGAGCGCCTCGTCGGCATTGGCAAGCCGGTTGAAGCCCTTGGCTTCGGCCACCACGTCGAACGGCGAGATCAGCAGCGTCGCCGCGTGCTTCTTGTCCATCAGGGCGGTGAAGCGTTCGCGTCCGCCACCGGCGCTGACGAATTCGATATCGCCTTGCTTCAGGCCGCCATTTTCAAGGAGCTTTCGCAGCACGAAGGCATAGCCGGTGGTGAGCGCATCGACCGAAATCTGCTTGCCCTTGAGATCGGCAATGGTCTTCACTTCGGGAACGGCCACAAGCCGAAGGAAGCCTTTGTCGCCACCCATGAAGGCGAAGATGTCGGGCTCGACATCGGTCTTGGTCGCGCCCTGTCCCTCGCTATAGGCGATGACGTTGTCCATCGCGGTCATCGCGATGTCGAATTTGCCTTCGATCAGTCCCTTAAGCTGGAACTGCGAATTCGGCGTCGGGATCACCTTGACCGTGACGCCGTTCTTTTCAAAAAAGCCTTTGTCCTGGCCGACAAAGATCGGCCAGTTGAAGCCGCCGGGAAATACGATGACGTCGAGTGTCTTCGTTCCCTGTGCGGATGCCTGTGTCGCTCCGATGCCGGCGATAAGCGCGATCGCGGCCGCCTGGACGAGCCTCTTCATGTGCATGTCTCCCGTGTGTCCGCCCGCGTGTGATGTGGGCCGTCCTGCATGTGCGGGCGATTGTTTTTGATTGCAGGCCGGCGGTTGACGCTAAAAAGAAAGCCGCAACCGGGGTAACGGTTGCGGCCAAGTATCCTCGTTGCTTGGGAGGCCCGAGGTAAAACTTATGCCGCGCGCCGTTCCTGATGCTTGCCCTGGAAATGCGGGGCCACTTCGCGCATGAAGCGGTCCATCTCTTCCTTGACCTGCTGGTGCGGCTTCATGCCGACATTGAAATAGAGGATGACCTCGTCGAATCCGGCGGCTTCGACCTTCTTCAGGATCTCGGTCATGCGGGCCGAGTTGCCGATCAGCACCGAGTTTTCGGTCAGGTCTTCCGGCTTCACCTTGTGCAGCCGCTCCACCATGTCGATGAAGTAGCGGTAGCTCGGAGGTGCGGTGCGCGGGTCACCCGGGAAGGAGGGGATCACGCATTCCTTGTAGTAGCGGATCTGACGTTCGCGCTGCGCCTTCTCGCTGGCCGCATCGTCGGCAAAATGCGTGAAGTAGCTGCACATCAGGCGATGCGGCTTGGTGCCGTATTTGGCGCAGCTCTCGTGATAGAGATCGGCCACCTGCTTCAGTCCGCCGAAGCTCATGGCCGCAGCGAACGGAGCGACGATCAGGCCGCAATTCAGCCGTGCCGCGAGTTCGATCGAGGGCTTGGAGAAGGATGCGACATACATCGGCATTGGGTTCTGCAGCGGCTGCGGGGTGATCCGCACATCCTCGAACTGGTAATGCTTGCCCTTGTGGTCGATGCGCTCGCCGCCCGAATTCCACAGGTCACGCAGAACCTCCATGCCCTCGTCGAAGATCGACTGGTTGTCGTCGAACGAGATGCCGAAGGGGATGTATTCACGCCGGTCGTAGCCGCGGCCGGCCGCGAAATCGACACGTCCGCCGGACAGGAGATCGAGCGTTGCCCATTGTTCGGCCACGCGGATCGGATTGTGCAGGGGCAGCACCGTCACGGCCGGTGCGAGGCGAATGTGTTTCGTCTGCGCGGCGATATAGGCCAGCACCATTTCGGGCGATGAATTCACGCCGAGCGAATTGAAATGATGTTCGCCGATCCATGCCGAATGCATGCCGAGCTGGTCGGCATACAGCGCTTCGGCGGTGAGATCCTGTACGAACTGGTTCGCGTTGCGCGTGTTGCCCGCGTAATGATTGTCAGACAGCGTGAAATAACCGAATTCCATCCTCGTTCTCCCTTTAAAGTCTTTTGTGTCGTCGCGGCCTCGCGCGCGTTCAGCCGACCGGCACCACCCAGTCGACGCCCTGTCCGAGCCCGACTGTATATTGGCCGTCCTGATAAAGCAGCGGCGCGACCTGTCCGCGCACCGCGACGTGATGAACTTTCCCGATCACGATCGAATGCGTGCCGTAACTGGATATGGCATCCATCTCGCAGAAAATGCTGGCCTGCGCGGGGATCAGGTAGGGAACCTCGTCGTCGTCGCTGGCCCATTCGCCGCAGAGGAAGCGATTCCTGTCGCGCAGGCGGCCGCTGAATGCATCGGCGATGTCGATCTGATGCGCGTGCAGGATGTTCACGCAGAAGCGGCCGGCGCGGATCACCGGGTCGTGCACGCTTGAGGCGCGGTTGATGCAGAACAGGATCGAGGGCGGCATCATCGACACCGATGTCACCGAGGTTACGGTGATGCCGTGGCGCACGCCGTCATGCATGGTGGAGATGACGCTGACGGCACTGGTCAGCCGGCGCATGGCCTTGCGGAAATTGCCGCCGAGATCGGGCGTGATGTCGTCCATGGTGCGCTCCCGTGATGGCCTGTGCAGGCTCTTGTTCTTGTCGTTGGATGGAATCATAATTGCATATGCAACAGTTGTAAATGCATGATTTGGACAGGATCGCTGACCTTTTGACAGGGTGCTTTCGCGCTGCATAAGAGCAAACAACATCTAGTGTCCCGAATCCGCAGTCCGCTTGAATTTGGCTGGAGTGTCGAATGGCCGACCGTCCGTATCTCGATCTCTCTGACTATCTGCCGTATCTGATCAACCGGGTCGGCGCGGCCTTTGTGACCGGCTACGAGCAGGATATCGCGCAGCACGAACTCAGCATTGCGATGTGGCGCGTGCTGGCGGGGCTGTCGGCGAGTGCGAAGCAGCGGCAGATCGATCTCGCGGAGATTACGTCGATCGATGTGTCGACCATCTCGCGGCTGATTACCCGTCTGGTCAGCCTCGGCCTCGTGACCCGTACGCGCTCCGACACCAACAACCGTGAGGTGAGCGTGGAACTGAGCGCCAAGGGCCGGGCGCTGGTGAACCGGCTGATCCCGCGCGCACGGGAGCTTGAGGCCGAAGCGGTCGCGGGCATCCCGGCGGCCGATCTGGCGATCACACGCGAGACGCTGCGGCGGATGTATCACAACATGGCGGCGCGAACTGACAGCGCCGAGGACCTGCAACAGACGTTTGCGAACAGCGGCTGAGCGGCCTTCCATCTTCTCTGAACAGATGTGCTCGTTGAATTGATCTAGCGCAAGGAGACCGGATTTCGCGCACGCGATCCTCTAACCAATATGGAGGAACGCTGCATGAAGGTTCGCGATGTGATGACCCAGCCGGTTGTCTCGGTCGATTCCGAGGCGCCGATCAGCCTTGCGATCCGGCTGATGCTGCAAAAGAAGATCAGCGGGCTTCCGGTTGTGGATAGGTGCGGAAACCTGGTCGGCGTCGTGAGCGAGGGCGATTTCCTGCGCCGCGCCGAGACCGGCACCCAGCACACCCAGCCGCGCTGGCTTGAATTCCTCGCGGGTCCGGGGGTGCTCGCCGACGATTATGTCCGTTCGCATGGCCGCAAGGTGTCCGAGGTGATGACGCGCAGCGTCAAGACCGTGGACGAGGCCACCCAGCTCAACGATGTCGTCGCGCTGATGGAGCGCAACCACATCAAGCGCGTGCCGGTGTTGCGAGGCAAGAAGCTGATCGGGATCGTGACGCGGGCCAATCTGCTGCGTGCTCTGGTGAGCTATATGCGCTCCGAAAGCACGCCGGTCAGCGGCGACACGGCGATCCGCGAAACGATTCTGCGCGAATTGAAAGAGGAGCGATGGGCGCCGGCCGCGACCGTCGATGCGATCGTGCGCCAGGGCGTGGTGACGCTGTCCGGCTTTGTGCTCGACGAGCGCCAGCGGGCCGCGATCAAGGTGCTGGTCGGGAATGTGCCGGGCGTGAAGGCCGTGCATGACGATATGGTCTGGATCGATCCGGTCTCGGGCGTGACGATCGAGCCGGACGAAAGGCTGCGCACGCAGCATTGAAACGATGACCGGTCCGGCTGCCGCGACCTGTTGCCGCAACGTATGGACGAGGCAAGACGACCGCAGGTGACGCCGGGCGGTGCGCTTCCGGTCGCCTCAGCATTGCGCGTCACGCGCTGGTGGATGCATAAGAGGGGCGCGATAATCCGCTGGACACGCCAGCAGGGAGTTCGTCATGTTGCCCCGAACCGAATGGGTCCACACTTTGAGCCGCCGAACCTTCATGACCGGAACCGCCGCAAGCGTTCTCGCAGCCTCGCAAGCCCAGGCGCAAACCACTGCGCCGAAAGAGGCCGCGCCCAAGGGCCCCGCAGTCTGGCTCGACCTGGACCAGAAGGAACTCGACGACGCCTACGATCAGGCGAAATACGCGGCCAACATCCGCCAGGTCGTCGGGCGCTATCGCACCAACAGCGCTGTGACCCGTACGAAGCTCGGGGCGCCGAAGCGTCTCAGCTATGGTTCAACGCCGATCGAGGGCCTCGACCTTTTCGCGACCAAGGCGCCGAACGCGCCGATTAACGTGTTCCTGCATGGTGGCGCATGGCGCGCCGAGCTTGCGGAATATTATGCATTCCCGGCCGAGATGTTCGTCAATGCGGGCGCGCATTACATCGCGGTGGATTTCAACAACGTCATGGAGAAGAACGGCGACCTGATGCCGATGGCGGAGCAGTGCCGTCGCGCGGTGGCCTGGATCTACAAGAACGCCGCGAGCTTCGGCGGCGATCAGAACCGCATCTATATCTCCGGCCATTCCTCGGGCGGCCATCTCGGCGGCGTCGTGATGGTGACCGACTGGGAGAAGGATTTCGGCTTGCCGAAGGACGTCCTCAAGGGCGGGGTGCTGGTGTCCGGCATGTACGACCTGAAGCCGGTCCGGCTGTCGGCGCGTTCGAGCTATGTGAAATTCACCGACGCGACAGAGCACGCGCTGTCCGCGCAGCGCCATCTCGACAAACTCAACGCGCCGGTCATCGTCGCCTACGGGTCGCTCGAGACGCCGGAATTCCAGCGTCAGAGCCGGGACTTCGTGGACGCGGTGAAGAAGGCGGGCAAGTCCGCGGAGCTTGTCCGCGGGGAGGGCTACAACCATTTCGAGTTTATCGAGACGATGGCGAGCCCCTATGGCCAGCTCGGGCGCGCAGCGCTTGCGCAGATGAAGCTCGGAGCGGCCTAGCCCGATACCGGATGTGCTGGAGCCGTCAGGCCGGACGGCTCCAGCTCACTTGAATACGTCTTCTGAAACTACGTCATTTGACACAAAGTCATCTGACCCCTGCATCTTTTCGATAATGCACCCGGCCCGCCGCGGCTGATAAGATGCTGCAGGGGGACTATCGGATGCTGGCCGGCTGGCTGCGCAAGATTTCCGACCGGAGTTTCGCGCCTTATTCCGCGAGCGCATTCTTGTTTGCGATCGCCTGCGTCGCGCTTGCGACTCTTGTGCGCTACCTGTTTGGCTTCGTTCATCCGAATCTGGTGCCGTTCGCCGCGCATTTCCCGGCAGTGCTGCTGGTTGCGCTGCTTGCAGGGGTACCGGCCGCGATCTTTGCGACGATTCTCTCGGTCGTCACGGTAATACCGCTGTTCAGCCAGCCAGGATCCGCGACGCGACTCGAAGTCCTGAACAGCATGTTCTTCGCCTTGTCCTGCCTGTTCATGATCGGAGTGGGAGGGGCCTATCGCCAGCTTGTCGCGCGCTATCAGTCCCAGGAGAA
>CAZIKZ010000075.1:0-6791 GCA_964539845.1 uncultured Hyphomicrobiales bacterium | reverse complement strand
GCCAGTCTCAAGGGCGGCGAAGTGAAGTTGCCCGCGGACGCCGCGCGCAATCTGTCGCTCGTATTCCACGAGCTAGTCACCAACGCGATCAAGCATGGCGCGCTGTCGCTTCCGGAAGGCCGGATCGAGATTGCGTGGGCCACCGACGATACCGGCCTGACAATCGACTGGATCGAGCGCGGCGGTCCGCCGGCTTCGCCACCCGATCAGCGCGGTTTCGGTACGCGGCTTGTGGTCGGCTGCGTGAAGAGTCTCGGCGGAAAGGTCGATGCGTCGTTTCCGCCTGAAGGTCTCGAATGCCGGATGACCATCCCATACAACGCGGCTGACAATCGTCAGCCCGCCGAGAGCAGCCGCAACGGCGCGGTCAACACTACGCCGGCCGGTACCACGTAAACCGGCGGCAATAACCGCCGGGTCAGTTCATGGTGCTCGGCAGCCAGAGCGAGATCTGCGGGAATGCGATCAGGAGTGTCATGATCACCGCCTCGCAGGCGAGGAACCAGTAGCAGCCGCGGAAGATCGTCTGTAGCGGGATCTGGTTGTTGAGTGCGCCGGAGACGACAAAGATGTTGAAGCCGACCGGCGGCGTGAGCAGGCCGATGCCGATGTATTTCACCACCAGCACGCCGAACCAGACGAGGTCGAGATTGAGTGCGGCGAACATCGGCACGAAGACCGGGATGGTCAGAAGGATCATCCCGAGCGGGTCGAGGAACATGCCGAGCACGAGATAGATCGCCGACACCGCGATCACGAGCAGCAGCGGATCGATCGCCCAGGTCCCGACCAGTTCGGTGAACAGGGTCGCGCTGCCGGAGAGCGCGAGGAATTTGGTATAGATCACCGCGCCGATGCCGATGAAGAACAACTGCGCGGTGGTGCCGATCGCGTCCTTGAAGCTCTCGATGAAGCCGCGCAGCGACAGCTTGCCCTGTGCGACGCCGATCATGGTTGCGACCAGGGCGCCGACCGCGCCGGATTCGGTCGGCGACACCACGCCCCAATAGAGCCCGCCCATCACCGCGACGATCAGAACGAGGATCGGCCAGATCTCACGGAGCGACGCCCAGCGTTCTTTCCATTTTGCTTCATTGCTGGCGAATACGACCGGCGGGCCGAGCTTGGGATTGAGCCAGCAGCGCACCACGATCATGATCATGTAGACCGCGGCGGTGAGCAGGCCCGGCAGGATGCCGGCGAGCAGGAGTTTCGCGATCGAGACTTCCGCGAACACGCCATAGACCACGAACAGGATCGAGGGCGGGATCAGCGCGTCGAGCGTGCCGCCCGAAGCACAGACGCCGGTGGCGAGCGCCTTGTCGTATTTGTTCTTCAGCATTTCCGGCACGGCGAGCCGTGCCATCACCGCGGCGGCGGCGATGCTCGATCCGGACGCGGCGCCGAAGCCGGCACATGCCCAGTTGGTGGCGACCGCAAGCCCGCCCGGTAAACTCCCGAACCAGGCATAGGCGGCGCGGAACAGGGCCGCGCCGATACCGGAATTGGATGCGATTGCGCCCATCAGCAGGAACATCGGGATCGCCGAGAGGTCCCAGTTGGCAGCGAACACGAACGGCGTGTCGCGCAGCACGCTGAACGCGACGTTCAGATTGCGCAGATACCAGAGACCGAGAAACGCAACGCCGCCCATGGCGACGCCGATCGGGACACGCAGCCCGATCAGGACCAGCATCATGAAGATGCTGGTGCTGGCGACCTGAAGTGTGGTCACACGCCTTCCTCCACGCTGTGGACAGGCAGCGGCCGCGGACCCTTGATGATGTCGTCGACGATCTTGATCACGAGATAGAGCAGCATCAGCGATGACGCGAGCGGCGGAAGCCAGCGGCTTGGCCAGACCGGAATGAAGGTGGTGCCGGCCTGCCAGACCTCTTGAATGCGGGTCTGACCGATTGCCTGCGATCCGGTCTGATAAGCGAATACGCAGAGATAGAGAACGACGACGACCTTCACCAGCACGTCGAGCCAATGGGCGAACGCCATCGGCATCAGGCGTGTGAAGATATTGACGGAGATGTGGTTGTCGTTTCTCGCAAGATAGGCCCACGGCAGGTAGGCCACGATTACCATGTAATAGGCCGCCACGAACTCGGTCGTGCCCTCGACCGGCTTGCCGAAGAAATAGCGTCCGGTCACGTCAGCGCTGACATGCAGCATCATCAGAAAGCCGGCAATGAGCGCGATCCAGAGAAAGAACTGGATCGGCCATTCGAGCCACTTGAGAAGGCGGTCGATCACGTGTGAGCTGCGCTTTGGGCTTGAGGCCTTTGCTGGCCACCCCCGGGCTTGACCCGGGGGTCCATCATTTTTGGGCGAGGATGGATTGCCGGGTCACGTCGCTGCGCGACGGCCCGGCAATGACAGCTACAGCTTGTTGACGTCGAGCTTGGAGTAGATCTCGCGGTTCAGCGCTTCGGTGAACTTGTTGACGTCGCGGCCGATTTCCGGAGAGAGCTTGCGCCACTTTTCGATGTTCTTTTCGTAAGCGTCGATGATGGCAGCCGGATCCTTCAGGCCGAAGCTTTTGCCAATTTCGACGTTCCTGGCCTTCTGGACCTTCTGGTATTCGGTGACAACCTTCTCGAATTCGGCGTCGGGCTTGATCATCTGCACGCCCTTGCCCTTGATCACGCTGTCGAGGCCTTCCTCATTGGCAACGATGAAGTTGCCGATCGCCATCTGGGCGCTGAGTTTCACCGCCTCGTCGAGATGGATTTTCTTCTGTTCGGGCGTGAACTTGTTCCAGGTATCGCGGTTCATGAAGAAGCCGAGCGCCGGGCCGCTGAGGCCGAGCGGCATGTCGACGACGTATTTGGCGAAATCGGCGTAGCCGAAGGTGCGCAGCCAGTCGGCGATGCCGTGCTGGCAATCGAGACCGCCACGCTGCAGCAGGCTCACGGCCTCGACCAGTGTCGCGCCGACCGGCACCGCCCCTGCCATCTTGAGCATATCGGCGTTGCCGCCGGCCGCGCGCACACGCTTGCCCTTCAGGTCGGCGAGCGATTTCACAGGCGTCGTGCAGGCGAGGAGATAGGCTGAGGAGGTCCATCCGCCGAGCGATACGGCGTTGAGCTTCTTGACCTCGTCGAGGCAGTCCGGACAGTTGAAATACACGGTCTCCAGTGCCGCGCCGGTCGCGGCCACCACGTCATTGTGGCCGAGCACCACGGTCGAGTAGATCATGAACATGGCCGGCACGGTGTTCGGCACATATTGCGGGATCGCAAGCCCAGCCTGGATCAATCCGTCCTTGACGCCGGTGAAGGTGGTCTTGCCGTCGACCAGCTGGCCGCCCGCGACGAGCTTCCATTTGACCGCGCCCTTGGTCTTTTCCTCAATGCTTTTGAACAGTCCGGGCATGACATGCGCATTCTGGTACTCGCGCGCCGGCGTCCAGCTGCCGTAGATCAGCTCCTGAGCCGGGGCGGGCTGCGCCGCAATCAGGCCGGCCGCAAGCGCGGTCCCTGCCAACGTGATCGAACGATAGGCGATCATTCTCATCCTCCCTGTGTCGTTGCCGAACTTGCGGTCGGTCTTGCGTCGCAGGCTATAGTTGGATGTCCAACAATTCAATCGGAATGACGTGTGAAGTTTCAACAAAGAGGCGAGCATTGCAGCGTCGACTCCCTCACCCTGAAAGGGGAGGGGTGGGGAGGGGTCGACGTGGGCTGACCCCCACCCGCCCGCCTTCGTTGCACTTCGGCGGGCGACCTCCCCCTTTCAGGGGGAGGTGAAAATCATTGCGGCAATCCGATCGGCCGGCCGACCAGTTTGTAGGTGAAGGTCAGTGCTTCCCGCTGGAATGCCGGGTCGTCGCGCAATTTCTTGAAGCGCTCGTTGTCGGCGCGCTTTTTGTCCGGATCGGTCTCCTTCAGCCGCCGCTTGTTCTCTGCAGCGGCCGGGCCGGTCACCTCGCTGAATACCCGCAGACGCTCCTGCGCGTAGCGGTCCAGCAGATCCTCGTTTGCTGCCCGCTTGATGACCGCGGACAGGGCGTCGCCCAAAAGATCGGCATCGAGCAGCCCGGAGGTCAGTCCGAGTCCTCCGAACGGATTGCATACATGCGCGGCATCGCCCGCAAGCAGGATGCGTCCCGTACGGAAGTTTGCTGCGCTGCGCTCATGAACCCGGAACGGCGCGAACGCTTCCAATTGATAGACGCCATCGTCGGGCAGGATCGCCCGATAATGATCCGCGATGCGGTCGCGCACTGTCTCTTCCGGCAGGCTGGCGTCCTCGCCATAGGTGACCCGCCACAATCCGTGACGATCGACTTTCACGATCACGGCCCAGTATTTCGGATCGATGATGAAATTGGCCCGCGCGAAGCCGCGTGCTTCGAAATCGTAGACGAGATTGGTGGAGACCAGGCGTTCGGGATGGGTATAGCCGTCGAAGGATTGCCCGGCCGCGCGGCGTACAAAGCTGCTGCCGCCGTCGGCGCCGACCAGCCAGTCGCAGCGGATCTCCTGTATGATGCCGTTTGCCTCGCATACGACGGTGACGCCGTCGCTATCCTGCGTGACCCCGGTCACGCGCGTATTCCAGCGCACGGAGGCTCCGGGAATGGCGAGAAAATTGCGGAGGATCGCACTCGCCAATTCGTGCTGCGGCATATGCAAGTTGAAAGGATAGGCGGTGTCTTCCGGCGTCAGCACCGACATATGCGGCGCCGCGATGATGTCGCCGGTGACGGTACGGAACTGGTAGTCCTGCTTCAGAATACCAGCGACCTTCATGTCGTCGAGCAGTCCGAGCCGGTCGAGCATTTCCACTGTCGGCGCGTGATACACGACTGCGCGCGGCAACTGGACGATGCCCGGCTCGGAATCCAGAACCAGAACCGGAATGCCTGCGCGCGCAATTTTCAGCGCGGCGATGAGGCCGACCGGGCCTGCGCCCGCGACAATGACGCCGTCGAAACGCTCGCTCACAGATCACCCCACACATCGCGCGCGGTCTCGACCACGAGTTTCAGCTTGGCGAATTGGTCGTCGATGGTCAGCAGGTTGCCTTCGGCGGTTGAGGCGAAGCCGCATTGCGGCGACAGGCAGAGTTGATCGAGCGGTGCGAACTTGGCTGCCTGATCGATGCGGCGCTTCAGGTCGTCCTTGCTCTCGAGCTTGCCGGACTTCGTGGTGACAAGGCCGAGCACCACCATCTTGCCCTTCGGCAGGAAGCGCAGCGGCTCGAAGCCGCCCGAGCGCTCGTCGTCAAATTCGAGGAAGAAGCCGTCGACATCGAGGTCGCTGAACAAGGCTTCTGCGACATGATCGTAGCTGCCTTCCGCCATCCAGGCTGACCTGTAATTGCCCCGGCAGGTATGCGTGCAGATCGTCATGTCGGACGGCCGGTCCGCGACGGAGTCGTTGAACAATTTAATGTAACGAAGATGCTGGGTCTCCGCGCCTTCGCCGAGCATGGCGCGGCGGGCCGGATCGTTCAGGAAGGAGAGGCTGGTATCGTCGAGTTGGAGGGATGTGCAGCCGAGCGCGGCGAGTCCCGCGATCTCCTGGCGGTAGATCTCGGCGAGGTCGCTGTAGAACATGTCCCAGTCGGGATAGATGTTGCGGTCGACGCCGCGGCCGGCCGGGTAATGCATCATCGACGGCGAGGGGATGGTGAGTTTTGGCACAGCCCCGGTCGCGACCGATTTCAGGAAGGCAAAATCCGGCGCGAAAATCGTTTCGTCGAGCCGCATGCGTTCGCCCACCCGGTAAGCCAGGAATTCGAAATCGAGGCCGCCGGCCGCAGAGCGAAACGGCACCTTGATTTTTTCGGTCAGCTTCTCGATGCCGCCGATCGCGTATTTGAAATCCATGAACCAGTCGACACGGCGGAACTCGCCGTCGGTGACCGATTTGAGGCCGATATCCTCCTGCCGGCGCACAACCTCCCGAACTGCGTCGTCCTCGATCCGGCGAAGGTCCTCGCCGGAGATCGCGTTGCGGGCGTGCTCCTCGCGCGCTTTCAACAGCGATGCGGGGCGCAGCAGGCTGCCGACATGTTCGGCGCGAAACGGCGGTCGTGTGCGGGCAGACATTCCAGACGCGTCCTCGATTGTTTTTGTTTTCGTTAGCGTGCTGCTCCGCCGCTGGCAACCGGATTGGGTTTGCATTTCCAACCGGCATGATGACAATCGCCGCGAATTTCCGCTGAGCGGCAAGCCGGCAAGCGTTGGGAGGATATGTGGCCACAATCGTCGTTGCGCATGGCGCCTGGTCGTCGGCCTGGGCGTGGCAGAGGATGCGGCCGCTGTTGCGCGCCGCAGGCCACGACATCTTCACGCCGAGCTACACCGGGCTTGGCGAGCGTGCGCATCTTGCGTCGCCCGATATCGATCTCGACACGCATATCGCCGACATCCTCGGCGTTCTGCAATACGAGGATCTGTGCGATGTCGTGCTGATCGGACACAGCTATGGCGGCATGGTCGCGACCGGCGTCGCGGATCGTGCCGAAGGCCGGATTGCGAGGCTGATCTATCTCGATGCGTTCGCGCCGAAGAATGGGCAAAGCCTGTTCCAGCTTGTGGGTGCGGAGACTGAAGCGAAAATGCGGGAAGGGGCTGCGGCCGGCGATGGCTGGCGCGTTCCGGCCAATCCGATGCCGCCGGATACACCTGCGGATTATGTCGCATGGGCCGCGTCGCGACGCATGCCGCAGCCGATGAAATGCTTCGAACAGACGCTGAAACTGTCAGGCGGGCCGTTGCCGCCGCGCGGCTACATCTATTGCAAGCGCATTCCGCCGCACGACGTGTTCGG
>CAZIKZ010000074.1:0-15191 GCA_964539845.1 uncultured Hyphomicrobiales bacterium | reverse complement strand
CTGCATCATCTCGACGGCGCAGCAGGCCAGCCCGAAGGTCATCCACATCAGCGATCCGGTGCGCGCCCAGGTGATCAGATCGTCGGCGGTGGTGACGAGAAAACCCTTGTCGGCGAGTTCGGCATTGAGACCAGCAAAGAACTGATCGTCCGAGCCGATCGGTTTGCCGGTGCGCGGATCGAGAATGCCTTTTGCGACGGGTGCGGTGACAGCGGTCATGGTTCGCTCATCCAAGACAGGGGAGCGTGACGGTTCCCAAAAACCGCCTCACACTTTTTGACGTGACGCTCTAGTCCCATTCGAGCGCCCCCTTCTTCCACTCATAGATAAATCCAATCGTCAGGACGCCAAGGAACACCATCATCGACCAGAATCCGAAGGCTCCCAGCTGCCCGAACGAGACGGCCCACGGGAACAGGAACGCGACCTCGAGGTCGAAGATAATGAAAAGGATGGCAACCAGATAAAACCGCACGTCGAACTTCATGCGGGCATCGTCGAATGCGTTGAAGCCGCACTCATAAGCCGAGAGCTTTTCCGGATCGGGTTGGCGATAGGCCACCATGAAGGGCGCGATCAGAAGCGCCAGACTCAAACCCAGCGCGACCGCGATGAACACCACGAGCGGGAGATAGTCCTGAAGAAGATCGCTCATATCTCACCTCACGGGCTGCTGAACCGGTTTTGACCCGGCCATACCCCGTCCATCGACCATCCAGCGGCGGAACCGCCAGACGTCCCCCTCCACCTAGCTAGGATTCGTTCCAAGAAGGAAGTCGCGGCAGCCTTAGCGCACGCCTTTTGCCCCCGCAAGCGCCCGAAAAGTCTCAAATAAACAATCTCCACCGGCCATTCCGGTGCTAGGAATTTGTAGGCGCCGCGCGGGGTTTGTAGGCAACACCCGAGGGGGACGATCCGGGCATGTCGCGGATGGGGGAAATCGCCGGCACCGTCAGCCCGGCCGGAGGTGCATTTCGGCGCCTCTCTGCCTCTTTCCTGCGCGCCGACCGCATCGCCATGGCACTCGCGGTGCTGGCGATTCTCATCCTGGTGGTGTTCCCGATCGTTTCGCTGCTGCTTGGGAGCGTCCGGGGCGATGGCGGCATCAGCGTGGAGAACTTCCGCGAAGCCCTGTCCGGCCGGCTGTATGTGCAGGCGATTCTCAATTCGCTGATTCTCGGTCTTTGGACGGCCCTGTTCAGCGTCCTGATCGGGCTGCCGCTGGCCTGGGCGGTGGCGCGCACCAATGTGCCGTTCAAGACCCTCATCCGGGTCACCGCCACCCTCTCCTACCTGTCGCCGCCGTTTCTCACTGCGATCGCCTTCGTCAATCTGTTCAGCCCGAATGCCGGACTGATCAATGCGTTCATGCGCGACGTCGTGGGCGCCCCCTGGCTGACCTTCAACATCTTCTCGATGTCCGGCCTCGTCCTTGTAACGGTGCTGCACACCTTTCCGTTCGTGTTCCTGCTGGCAAGCTCGGCACTGCAGTCGGTCGACGCCTCTTATGAGGAAGCCGCCCAGATCCTGGGCGCCGGCAAGATTCGAACCGCAATGTCGGTGACCTTGCCCCTGGTACTGCCCGCGATCCTGTCCGGCACCCTGCTCGCCTTCGTCAACGCCATCGCGCTATTCGGTTCGCAGGCGATCATCGGGCTTCCAGCGCGGATCGTGACGCTGCCGACCCGCATCTACGCATTGTTCGACTTTCCGCCGGAATACGGCCTCGCCTCCGCGCTCTCGCTCGTATTTATCGCGGTGACGGTCGCCGCCCTGTTCATGCAGAGACGCTTTCTGGCGCGACGGTCCTATGTGACGCTCTCCGGAAAGGGATCGCGCGCACAGCTTGTCGATATAGGACCCGCGCGCTGGGTCTTATTCGGCTTTGCGCTCGCCGTGTTCGTGGTGGCGATCATCCTGCCCTACACCGCCCTGATCGCGGTCTCGATCTCCAAGTCCTGGGGACTGGAATTCTGGAAGGGCATTACCCTCGCCAACTACCGCTTCATCTTGTTCGAATACGACGTCACACAGCGTGCAATCGTCAATTCGCTGATCCTCGCGACGCTCGCCGCCACTTTTGCGGTGGCGATCGGCACCATGATCGGCTGGATCGACCTGCGCACCACCCTGCCGGGCCGCAAGTTCCTGGATTATGCCGCGCTGGTCCCGCTCGGCTTGCCGGGCATCGTGATGGCGGTGGCGCTGATCCAGTTCTGGCTTGCCACGCCGTTCGCGCTCTACGGCACGCTGACGATCCTGCTGCTCGCCTATGTCGGCCGCTATGTGCCGCTTGGCGCGCGCGCGGCCAATGCCTCGATGCGGCAGGTCGACCCCTCGCTCGAAGAGAGCGCGCGCATCCTCGGCGCATCCTGGGGTTTCACAATGCGGGAAGTGACGCTGCCGCTGATCCGGCCGGGACTGTTCGCCGGATGGCTCCTGGTGTTCGTGCCGGCGATCCAGGAACTGAGCGCGTCGATCCTGCTGTTCAGTTCGAGTTCGATCACGCTCGCGGTTGCCGTCTACAATCTCTACGAGACCGGCTACACTGAACCGGTCGCGGCACTGGCCATCATCAACGTGGTGATCATTGCAGTTGCGATCTGGATTGCGAAGAAGCTCGGCGGTGAGACCGAGCAGACGACCTCATGATGCGAATAACGACATCATGCAGAGCATAACAATTTACATGGAGGAACGCGCAGTGAGGGAGAATGGCGGGCATTGTCCTTGACGGCGTGACCAAGACCTTCGGCCGCTCGACCGAGATGGCGGCCGTGAACGATGTCTCGCTCGACATCGCCGACAACCAGTTCGTGACCCTGCTCGGCCCCAGCGGCTGCGGCAAGACAACGACGCTGCGTCTGATCGCGGGCTATATCACGCCCGATGCCGGTACTATTCACATAGACGGCCGGACGATGTCGTCACCTCAGGGCGTTGTGCCGCCGGAAGAGCGCGGCATGGGCATGGTGTTCCAGAATTATGCGGTGTGGCCGCACAAGACCGTCTTCGAAAATGTCGTGTTCGGCCTGCGCGTTCGCAAAATCGCAAGGGAGGACGCGCGCAAGAAGGTCGAGGCGATGCTCGCTCTGGTCAATCTCTCGGGCCTTGGGGATCGTTTGCCGAATCAGCTCAGCGGCGGTCAGCAGCAGCGCGTTGCGCTTGCGCGCAGTCTCGTGGTCGAGCCGCAAATCCTTCTGCTCGACGAGCCTTTGAGCAATCTCGACGCCAAGCTCCGCGAGCGCATGCGCTCCGAGCTCAAACAGTTGCAGCGACGAACCGGCATCACCTTCATCTATGTCACGCACGACCAGGCGGAGGCGCTGGCATTATCCGACCGGGTCGCAGTGATGGATCGCGGCCGCCTGCAACAGGTGGCGCCCCCGGAAGAGGTCTATGCGCGGCCCGCGAACCGCGTTGTCGCGGACTTCATGGGCAATATCAATGTGCTGCCGGCACGCGCAGTCGCGGGCGGTCTCGCCCTCGACGATGGTCCGCGCCTTGCGCTCGATCTTCCGCGCGGGATCGCAACAGGCGATGCCGTCGACCTCGTTGTGCGGCCGGAAAATATTTTGCTGAACGGATCGGACGCCGCGCTCAGCGGTACGGTGACCGACCGCACTTATCTTGGAAACTTGTGCGAATACGATATCCGTCTCAATTCCGGCCGTAGCTTGCGCGCACAAACCCATCCTGAGGTTGTGCATAACCAGGGCAGTACGGTTGGCATCACGTTCGAGACGAGCCGCATCAGCGTGTTCCGCGCTGCACAAAACGACAAACAAGACTCCGGAGGAAAGCCATGATCGTGCGGATGATCGCCGCGGGCGCTTTGCTCGCATCTCTGATGCTGCCTGCGCAGGCACAACAGACTGACCTCGCCGCCGCCAAGGCCGAAGGCAAGGTCGTCTGGTACACCTCGACGCCAGTCGAGACTGCCAACAAGATCGCCAAGATGTTTGAGGCGCAGACCGGAATCCGGGTCGAGTTGTTCCGGTCGGGTGGATCGGCCATTCTGCGCCGCTTTTTGCAGGAGCAGCAGGCAGGACGCGTCGCGGTCGATGTGCTCACCACATCCGATCCCGCAGCGGCCGCGGCTCTCGCGCGCAAAGGCACCTTCGTGCCGTTCAAGCCTGCGCATTTCGACAAGGTGCCGGAGGCCGGCAAGGACGCGGACGGCGCTCATGTCGCGCAGCGTCTCAACCTCATCACAATCTTTGCGCGAACGGACAAGGTGCCGGATGCGGATATGCCGAAGAGCTGGACCGATCTCACCGACCCAAAATACAAGGGCAAGCTGGTGATGACCGATCCGTCCTTCACCGCGCTCGGGCTGATGGTGGTGGCCACGCTCTCGAAAAATCTCGGCTGGGACTATTACGAGAAACTGCGCAAGAACGACATCATGGTCGTGCAGGGCAACCAGCAGGTCTCGGACATGCTCAAACGCGGCGAACGTCTGATCGCGGCCGGCGCGCTCGACTCCTATGCCGCCGACGACCGCAAGGCCGGACACCCGATAAAGACCATCTATCCTGCCGACGGCGTATTCATCATTCCGGCGCCGACCTCGATCGTGAAAGGCTCACCCAATCCGAACGCGGCCAAACTGTTCGCCGAATTCATGCTGAGTGAGCCGGCGCAGAAGCTGTTTCCCGAGGACGGCGGCTATGCCGCGCGTATCGATATCGACCCGCCTGCCGATGCCGCCCCGCTCGGAACGCTGAAGTCGATCCCGGTTGACTACGACGCCGTCGAGAAGGACACAGTGCGCGTGAAACGCCGCTTCAATGAAATCTTCCAGTGACAATTTATTGGTCATGCGCGGGCTTGACCCGCGCATCCATCAAAACAATGAATCGTTCTCGAACGATGGATCGTCGGGTCATGGGCGAGCGAAGCGACGCCGTTCTTCGAACGGCTATGCCCGGCAATGACACCTAGCATACAAGGCAGGACCGAATGAACAAGCCAGAGCCCATCGGCACGCACACCATCAAAGGTGAGGAGCATTGGACGCACAAGCCGGACGGCGCGCGCCTGTTCCTGTGGAACAAATGCGTTGGCGACGCGAAGGCGACCAAGGGCACCATCCTGTTCGTGCATGGCTCGTCGATGGCATCGCAGCCGACTTTCGACCTGGAGGTCCCGGGCCGGCCGGACTCGTCGATCATGGAACACTTCGCGACGCGCGGTTACGATACCTGGTGCGTCGACATGGAGGGCTACGGCCGCTCCGAGAAGAGCCGCGACAACAACGCGCCGCTTGCGATGGGCGCCGAAGACTGCAAGGCCGCCTCCGACTACATCGCAAACCTGCGCGGCCCGCGCCCGTTGCTCGTTTATGGCATCTCGTCCGGCGCACTGCGCGCGGCGATGTTCGCAGAGCGCAATCCTGACCGTGTTGCGCGCCTTGCTCTCGACGCCATGGTGTGGACGGGTGAGAACTCTCCCACCCTCACCGAGCGCAAGAAGAAACTTGCTGAATTCCGGACGATGAATCGCCGTCCAATGAACAAGGAGTTTGTCTACTCAATCTTCAACCGCGATCATCCCGGCGCCGCGGAGGACCGTGTCATCGAGGCGTTTGCGAATGCGATCCTGTCGCTCGATGATTCGGTTCCAACCGGAACCTATGTCGACATGTGTGCACACCTGCCGGTGGTGGATCCCGCAAAAATCACGATGCCGACGATTGTCATGCGTGGGCAATGGGACGGAATCGCCAGCTTCGACGACTTGATCGAATTTTTCCGAAAATTGCCTAATCCCGACAAGCAATTCGCCGTGATGCCGGGAATTTCACATGCGAGTTTTCAGCAGAAAAACTACGGGCTCGTGTATCATATTCTGCACAGTTTCTTCTCACAGCCGGAACCGGTCTATCGCGGCTAGGCGCAGCTTTTCTGTCAAACCGGGGCCACACGGAAGCCTTATGTGAATCTTGCGGGATGCGGCTGGACGCGAATTGCGTCCGCAGGAGGCTTGCGACAAGATCACCGGATGCGCGTGACAGCACGGAAAGAGATTCGATTCGCGATCGCCATTGCGGTCGCGGTCATGCTCGCGTGGTTCGGGTTAACGCCCGGATCGGCAGCGCAATCTGGCGTCGCGGCAAGCGACGGCTCCGCGCTGTCGGCGCAGTCCAAGAAGAAGGCGGTCAAGAAAAAGGGTAAGGGCAAGACCGGAGAAGCCGCGAAGCCCACCACCGGTTCTGACGGCCCGCTTCCTCGGACGGCCTTCTCAGCGGCGGACCAGGAAGTCGCGTCGATCGCGAACATGCCGGATGCGCGCTTCTGGGCCGATTCGGAGACTGACTATCTTCGTGCATTGCCGCCGAAGCCAGGCCCCTGGCTCAGTCTGTCCACCGGCGGCGAGGACGGAGCCTTCGGCGCCGGCCTCCTCGGCGGATGGTCCAAAGCAGGCACCCGTCCGGAGTTCTCGCTCGTGACCGGTGTCAGCACGGGCGCCCTGATCGCGCCCTATGCGTTTCTCGGATCGCGTTACGATGATCAGCTTCGCGATGCCTACACCACGATCAGTGCGATCGATATTTTCGAAGTCGGCGGCAAAGGGGAAAGCTTCCTCGACACATGGCCTCTCTATAGCCTGATCGAGAAGCGGGTTACGCCCGAACTTCTCAAGGCGATCGCAGCCGAACACGCGCGCGGACGGCGTCTCTTTATCCTCACCACCAATCTCGATGCGGGGCGTCCTGTCGCGTGGGATATTGGAGCCATCGCGACCCGCGGCGACAAGGCAGCACTCGATCTCGTGCGCAAGGTGATGGTCGCCGCGATCAGCGTCCCCGGTGCATTCCCGCCCGGCTTCATCGAAGTGGAAGGAAACGGCCGCAAATTCCAGGAGATGCACGTCGATGGCGGACTCTCGGGACAATTCTACGTCGCGCCCGATTCCATGCTCGTCAGCACCGCGACATCGAAGCTTCCGGCTACCGATTTCTACATCATCGCCAACATGAAGCTGAATCCGGATTTTCAGCTGACCGAGCGCACGACTCTCAGCATTCTCGGGCGCACGGTGAGTGCGGCGGTCAAGTTTGTCACACGCAATGCGATCGACCGCGTCTATGCGACTGCCAAACGCAGCGGGATCGGATTTTATGTTGCTTATGTGGATCCGAGTTTCAGCGCCTTGGCACGCGGCCCTTTCGATCCGGATTATATGAAGGTCTTGTACGAAGTCGGATTCGCAAAGGGTGCCGGGCCCGCTCCCTTCTTGCGTGAGCCTGCGGACTATTCCAATCAGCCGAAAAAGGTGGCCCGATAACGCGGCTGCCGAAGGGAAAGCACACGATGATTGCACGATTGGCGCTTGCGGGATTTTTGGTCCTTGCCGCGGTGCCGGATGCGTCGGCTGCCGCCAAGGCGAAGAAGCAACCGGGTCAAGCTACGGCCTCATTTGATGGTTTGTGGAGCGTCCTGATCATTACGGAAAAGGGCACCTGTGATCGCGGCTATCGCTACGCTGTCCGCATCAAGGGCGGACGCGTCGGACATGCCGATCCGGCCAATTCAAGCTTCCGGATTTCCGGAAATGTAGTAGGCGGCGGCGCGGCGCGCGTCAATGTCACACGTGGCAGCCAAAGCGCCAGTGGCGCCGGACGCATGTCGGCCAATGCCGGCACCGGGCGCTGGCAATCTGCCAAGGGAGAGTGCTCAGGCATCTGGCAAGCCGAGCGTCGGGGCAGCTAGTATCATAGCGCGGCTACACTATCTGTAGTCGGTCCGTGACCGCGCGCCCCTGCGCGGCGCAACATCGCCGCATGCAGGATGTCGAACGTCTTTTCCAATATCGTCGAACAGGCGCGCCTGACCTCGCAGGCCCTGATTGAGTACGGCCACAGCCTGTTCGAGCCGACCGTCCGGCTCGGCGTGACGGGTCTGTCGCGCGCCGGCAAGACCGTGTTCATCACGGCGCTGGTGCATGGACTCCTGCGCGGCGGCCGCTTTCCGGTCTTCGAAGCAATGGCCGCCGGTCGGATCGCGCGCGCCCGCCTGGCACCACAGCCAGACGATACGGTCCCGCGTTTCGCCTATGAGGCCCATCTGGACCAGCTCCTGACGGAGCGGCAATGGCCGGAATCGACCAAGCAGATCAGCGAACTGCGGCTGGTCATCGAGTATCAGTCGCAGAACCGCGCGATGCGCGAACTCACGCTCGACATTGTGGATTATCCCGGCGAATGGCTGCTCGATCTGCCGCTGTTGCGCCAGAGCTACGAGGAATGGTCGGCCGAAACGATCCGCCTTTCGCGGCAGGGGGACCGTGCTCATCTCGCGGGCGCCTGGCATTTTGAAATCGCGGCGCTCGATCCGGCCGCACCCGCGAACGAGACTTTGGCGCAGACGGTCGCGCGACACTTCACCGACTATCTGCGCAGTTGCCGCGAGGAGCGCTTCGCGCTCAGCCTGCTGCCGCCGGGACGATTCCTGATGCCGGGTGAGCTTGCGGATTCCCCGGCCCTCACGTTCGCGCCGCTTGACCGACTGGAAGGCACCGCCCCCGCAGGCTCGCTCTGGGCGATGATGCGGCGACGTTACGAATCCTACAAGGACGCTATCGTTCGTCCCTTCTACCGCAATCATATTGCACGCCTGGATCGTCAGATCGTGTTGGTCGACACCCTGACGGCGCTGAATGCCGGACCCGATGCCATCGGCGATCTGGAACGCGCGCTCGCAGCCATCCTCGACAGCTTCAACATCGGCCGCAATTCCATCATCTCGGCGCTGTTTGCCCCCCGCATAGACCGGATCCTCTTTGCGGCGACCAAGGCCGATCTGCTTCATCACACGTCGCATGACCGTCTGGAGCGCATCCTCGAGCGGCTTGTCGCCGATGCGACCAAGCGCGCGGATTATTCCGGGGCACGTATCGACGCCATCGCAATGGCCTCGGTGCGCGCGACCAGCGAGGCGCATGTCAGCGGTCCGACAGGAATGCTGCATGCCATCATGGGCGTACCGCTCGCAGGCGAACGAGCCGGCGGGCGCACCTTCGATGGCGAGTCCTCAATCGTAATCTATCCCGGAGATCTTCCGGCAAATCCCGATGCCATTTTCGAACCGGGCGAAAGCCGCTTTCGCGGATTGTCCTCCGCGTCCTCGGACGATACCGATTATCGCTTCCTGCGCTTCCGGCCTCCTGCGCTTGAGCGTACCGACGCGGGCGTTCCCGCCCTGCCCCATATCCGTCTCGATCGCGCGCTCGAATTTCTGATCGGAGATCGCCTGCGATGACCTCCCGTCCGCGCAAGCCAGCCATCTTCTCGCCGGACGATCCGAACGTGATCGTCACAGCGGTGAAGGAGGAGCCGCTCATCGATCTACTCACGCAAGCCGACGCCGACGCGCGGCAGCTTCCCGCAGTGGCGTCCGCAACCAAACCCAGGCGCTGGTTTCCCTGGCGCACCATCCTGTTCGGTGCCGCAGGTGGCCTGATCTCGCTCGGGATCGGGCTTGCGGTTACCAAACTGATCGAAGATCTGTTTTCACGCTTCGAAGCGCTTGGCTGGTTCGCACTCGCCCTGGCCGGACTCGCGGCCCTTGCGCTTCTTGTGATCATCGCACGCGAAGTCGCGGCACTGTCCCGGCTCGCAAAGATCGACAGCCTGCGGGACCGCGCGACCGCGACCTTGGCATCCGACAACCGCGCAGAAGGTCAGGCGATCCTGCGCGACCTGCTCGCTATCGAAAAGCAGGTGCCACATCTCGCGCGCAGCCGCGCCAAGCTCGAGGCCCATTTTTCCGAGATCATCGACGGCGCCGACCTGATCCGTCTCGCCGAGCGCGAGTTGATGGCACCGCTCGACCGCGAGGCACGTCAACTCGTCAGCAATGCGGCAAAGCGCGTCTCGATCGTCACCGCCGTGTCGCCACGCGCAGCAATCGACATCTTCTTCGTTCTGGTCACCGCGCTGTCGCTCGCGCGCAAGCTGGCGCTCCTTTATGGCGGACGTCCGGGCACGCTCGGACTGCTGCGACTGATGCGGCACATCATAGCCCATCTCACCATCACCGGCGGGATGGCCGCGGGAGACAGCCTGATTCAGCAGGTGATCGGTCATGGGCTGGCCGCGAAGTTGTCCGCGCGCCTCGGTGAAGGTGTGCTGAATGGCATCCTCACCGCACGACTTGGTATCGCCGCGATCGAGGTGACCCGGCCCCTGCCTTTTGTCGCGCTGCCGCGCCCGACGCTGACCGAGGTCGCGGGCGGCGTGGTGAAGAGCGCGGAGAAGGCGGAAAACAAAACCTGATCCCTCTCCAAGGCCTGACGTTACGACACGCATCGAGGCTACAGAGCGGCAAAGACATTCGCTTTCACAACCTTCGGAATTCTCCAGAACGCGCAAGGACGCGGCGCACCAGGCAAAACTAAAATCCCTGGATCACACCTGTATCCATGAGGATCCGGTTGAAGCGGCGCGCTTCAGCACCGTCCTTGCATCGGTAGAACAGTCCGTCGCAACGCTCCAGGATGCGCTTCTGCTCGGCGAATGTGGAGTCGAGCGGAAGTCCCGCGGCCTCCTGAATCATGATCGGCAGATAAGGCGCATCGAGCGCGTCACGCGCAGACGAGAGATCGACCGGCGTGAAGTTGATGGCATCGATCGCGTAGTAAGCCGTAAAGAAACGCGGATCACGCTCCATGATGTGCTGCGCGATTTGCGCATCCGTCATCTTGGGTTCAAGCAGTCGCGGCGCAATCGCAGGCGGATGGTCACCGAATCGCACAATCAGGAATGCCTCGTCCGGATACTGACGTTTCAAGTTCGCGGTGAAGGCTTCGTAGTCACGCGCACTGATCGTCTGTCGGCGCACATATTCGTCGGTCTCGGCGTCGGCGTTGAGTGGCGTCCAGCCCGGCGTGAGGTCGGGACGATAGCGCGTGGTCCAGGGGAAGTGGTTCGCAGCCGTGTAGACGAACATGAATAGCGGATCGCCGCCTCGCTCCTGTTCGAATAGCCGCAGCGTCTTGTCGAAATAGAAGCTATCAGGCTCGACATCGCGCGCGCCCATCTCGTGCGCATCGATCATGCGGTCGATGCCGGCACTTTTCTGGAATCGGCGCGCGCTGAGAAATGCTCCATAGGCGGGATAGAGCGTGAAAGTCTTGTACCCGCAGCGGCGCAAAGCCTGCGGCAACCCGCGCTTGATGCGACCGGCGGCAAGTCGCGTAACGTAGAAGCTCATGCGGCCGAAGGATCGGGTCGAGAGCCCGGTCAGCACGTTGTATTCGGTGTACCAGGTCGGCCCGCCCGCAGCTTCGGTGATCAGGCTGCGCGACTTGCCGTCAACCGAAGCGAAATGCCGCCCGTAGCCGTCCGGTACTTTCACGCCCGGTGCGCTGCGGATATCGAAACTCGACTCGTCCAGCACCATGATGATGTGCGGGCGCTTGCCTTCGGGCTTGCAGTCGTCATCGCTGGGCAGCGGTTTTAGACGGCTCGCGACTGCGCGATCGAATTCGAGCCAGCCGCTGCCGGACAATTCCGACAGGGACACCACCGTCGACCGCGCAAAATTCGAGACGTGATTGACACCCTGGAACGGCTCATGCGGCTCTTCAGGGACCTTGTTGGAGAGGCCCACGATGGCCGCCAGACAGGCGACGCCGAGGATAGCTGATGTGAGACG
This sequence comes from uncultured Hyphomicrobiales bacterium, assembly GCA_964539845.1. Taxonomy (GTDB): domain Bacteria; phylum Pseudomonadota; class Alphaproteobacteria; order Rhizobiales; family Xanthobacteraceae; genus Pseudorhodoplanes. The sequence goes on along the minus strand of CAZIKZ010000074.1, from coordinate 3,528 downwards.
CGGAATTCGGGTGCGGTCGATCGTCCAGAGCAGGACCACCAGAACAATGCCGACGATCACCGCTGCCGCCGATGCAAGCCGCAGTCCCGGCATCACCGACAGCAGAAAGGACAGACTATCGGGGTCGATCACCATGACGTCGAGGAAGGTCGCCGTCATCCAGGTGATCTTGAACTTGAACTGCGAAACCAGAATCAAAAGCTCGATCAAGCCGAGCGACAGGGCCGCCGCCAGCGAAGCCCGCCGCAGCATCAGAAGGAAAACGCAATTCAGGAGTATCCAGGTAAGGAGGCACAAGCCCTGACCGAAGACACCGATTTCGGTCTGCGCAATCCGAGTCAAAGCCCAGATGTGAATAGCCGCGGTCAGGACGATGCCTGGCCAAATCCCCGAAAAAATGCGGCGCGTCGCGGCGGAACCGCGCAGACGGAACAAGGTACTGAAGATCGACATGACCGCCACAAATCCACGTCCGAACCGGACGCCGCATCACCATGTCATATTTCTGTAATCAAATCGTCATGACAAGTGTGCGTGCCGCCGCAGGCTGGCGTGCCGACCAATAAAAATTTTTCCGGGCAGCCGCTGGCGCGACTCCGCGGGCACTCCTAAGTTCTGTCCTGTTCCTGGTGAGGGAACGCCCTTCGTTCTTCACCCAGGAGCCGTCCCATGGACGTGAGCCAGAGCGCTCTTCAGCAGACCATCACTCTCAGGCAAGCCAAGAAACTCGTTCAGTGCATGGCGCACGAACAGAGCTTTCTCCTGTTGTCGCCGCCGGGCGTCGGCAAATCCGAGATGGTGTTTCAGGCCGCGGCCGAATCCGGCCTGCCTTGCCGCTCCTTGCTCGGCACCCAGATCGCGCCCGAGGATGTGAGCGGGGTGCCGAAGATCATCGGCGAGCGCTCGGTGTTCTGCCCACCGCGGCTTCTTCTGCCCGACATTCCGCAGACCTTCTGCCTGTTTCTGGACGAATTGCCGGCCTGTGCACCGGACGTCCAAAAAGCCTTCTACTCGCTCCTGCTCGAGCGCCGTCTCGGTGAGCATGCACTGCCCGCCGGCACCTGGGTCGTTGCCGCCGGCAATCGCCAGCAGGACCGCGCGCTGGTGCGCGCCATGAGTTCGGCGCTGGTCAACCGCGTCACTATCCTCAACCTGCGGGTCGATGCCGACGAATGGCAGGACTGGGCGCGCAAGAGCGGCATCCGCGCCGATATCCGCAATTACATCTCGTTCATGCCGGACGCGCTGATGCGCGACGTCCCGCACGAACCACAGCCGTTCTCGACGCCGCGCGCCTGGGCGCTGCTGTCGCAGGCGCTCGACATGGCTGAGACATCGGGCATCCTGAACCGCGACACCCGCCGTGCGCTGGCCTTCGGCCGCCTGTCAGCGGAGGATGCGGCGGTGTTCTGCGCGCTCGCCGAACAAACCGTCGGCGCCCTTTCGACGGTCGAAAGCTATATCGAGAACCCACAGACGCTCCCGAAGGGCGAGACCGCGCGCTGGTTCATCCTCAACGCGATCCGTCAGAATGTTGCCGCAGGACGGCTCGGCAAGGTGAAGCAGCGCTCGGTGGCGCGCTTCCTGCGCAGCCTGCCGACCGAAAGTCAGCTCACGCTGCTCACCGACATGGTCGAGCAATGGGGCGCGCTCGGCGCCGACAAGGCGATGCTTGCGCTGTTGCGCACGGTGACAAAGCAATGACCATCGCCGCGGTCGCAACACCCGATCGGAATGCCGAACGCGCCACCCTGAAGCGGATCGAGAACGGGCTTCGTATGGTGACGGTGCCGCTGCCTCATCTGTCGGGGCTTGCCGCCGCCGTGCGAGTCAATCTCGATTGGCGCGTCCCCACCATGGGCATTTTCGCGTCGGGCCGTCTTGTCGCCAATCCGGGGTTTACCGCCAGACTCAAGGACAACGAGCTTGTCTTTGTGCTGGCACACGAACTCCTTCATCTCGCGCTTCGGACACATGACCGCGCCCGCGGCTCCGGCCAGCTCGAGTTCAACTACGCGCACGACTACATCATCAACGACATCCTGCGCAGCGAGCTTGGCTTCGCCACGATCCCCGCCGGCGGCCTCGACATGCCCGGCGCGCGCGAGCGTTCGGCCGAAGACATCGTGATCGAGATGCGCAGGAACGCGGACCTGATGCGCTCGCGCACGCAAGTCTGGGAGGGGAAAGACGCCTCGGTGCGACAGGCGCTCGGACAGGGTCAGGGCGGCGCACCAAACAGCGAGGACGCCGGCGACGTACTCGCTGACAAGACCGAGCGCGAGATGTTTCCGGCCGACGCACAGGATCAGGCGAAGCGGAAAAACGAAATCGACGAGATCATCGCGCGCGGTCAAGCGCTCGCTGCGGCCATCAGCAAACAGAAAGCGCGCGGCACCATGGGCGGCGGCCTGTCCGCTTCGGTCACGGCGCTGCGCGGGCGTTTGCGGCCGGCGTGGCATCAGGTCCTGCAGCGATGGATTGAGTCGTCGTCGGCCGGCGAGCGCACGTTCGCGCGCCCCTCGCGTCGCGGCGCCGAGCGTTTGGATCTGGTGATGCCCGGCCGGATGCGGACGTCCTGGATGCTCAATGTCGTGCTCGACACCTCCGGTTCGATGACAGACGAACTACCACTGGCATTGGGCGCGATTGCCGATTTTTGCGACGGCGAAGGCGTGGATCAGGTGCGCGTCGTGCAGTGCGACACCACGGTCACCGCGGACGATACCGTGTCGCCGGATGAACTCGCGACCTATCAGGTGCGCGGTTTCGGCGGCAGCGACCTCTCGCCCGCGATGCTGGCGCTCGCTGACGATCCTCTCGTCCGAAGCGTTGTCGTCATCACCGATGGCGAGATCGGCTTTCCGTCCGCTCCGCCGCCCTACGATGTGTTGTGGGTGTTGCCGCGCGCGGCCGCGTTCAATCCGCCCTATGGGCGTGTCACCTCAATGGATGGGAGCAGACCATGAAGGTCGTGCAGGAACTGGTTGCCTATTTCGACCGGCGTAGCCAATTGTCGAAAAAGGCTGTCCGCCAATTGCTCGACAAGGGCTATCTCGCGGCTGACGCTCCGCCTCATATGCTGGAACTCGGCAGCAGCGTCGGCGCGAGCTATTACTTTCGCGTACGCGGCGAGACCGAAGGGCCGCTCTGGGGAACCGACGTCTACACCGGCGACTCCTCACTTGCGGTCGCGGCGGTGCATTCCGGGCTGGTCAAGCCGGGCGACAGCGCGGTGGTGAAGGTCATGGTCGTTGCGCCGCTCGCACAATACCCGGGCTGCGTGCGCAACGGCGTGACGAGCCACGACTTCGGCCGCTACGGCAGCGCCTACCGCCTGAGCGCAATTTGAGCGCAGTTCGCGGATTTTCGGTGAGGATTGCCAAAAGCAGTGCCACCGCGCTTGACTTGGCGTGGGGTGAGATTTAAGTCCGCCCCACTCCCGATACGGGGGCGTAGCTCAGTTGGTTAGAGCGCCGGCCTGTCACGCCGGAGGCCGCGGGTTCGAGTCCCGTCGCTCCCGCCATT
>CAZIKZ010000073.1:0-15397 GCA_964539845.1 uncultured Hyphomicrobiales bacterium | reverse complement strand
GCATGGCATTAAGAGAGTTCCGATCGTCGAAAATAGCCGGATTGTCGGCATCGTGAGCCGTGCAAATCTCATCCAGGCGCTTGCTAGCGGCGCTTCGGACGTTCCGACTTATGATGCGGATGAAGCGCTGCGAGATTCGATTGTGAAAGAGCTAGACAAAAAACCATGGGGTCATGGTTTGGTGAATGTTATCGTGAAGGATGGGAAGGTAAATCTTTGGGGCGTTGTCGATAGCAGGGAGGAAAAAGACGCCATTCGTATTGCTGCAGAGCGCACCGCGCAAGGTTCTGTTGTTAATGACAACCTCCGGGTTTATCGTTGGAGCGCAGGCGTTTAAGCTTGATTACGTCGGGACGGCTCCGTCCATCTGTATCGGACTTCATGTTGATTTTCGGTGTTGACCGAGCGCACTCGTCCTCAATCGCAGTCTTAGACACTAGCCCGGAGGCGGCAGTGAGCGGAGCCGCTACTGCAATATATTGGCTATCGGATTCTGCGGCCAGATTGATCTGGTCAATCCGCGGCATCAGTCAGGTCATGTTTTGCATCGCTCTCGTCATGGAAGATTCGCTATTTGAGCGCCCCCAAACTGCGGCGCGTTGAGCGGAGTTCACATAATCGGCCCAAATTGTCTTGGTGTTTTGATACTTTATGTTTGCTTGAATACAAGCGTCGCATGAATGGTTCTCTGTTGAAGGACAACTTGCGAGCCTGTCGCGTGAGCGCTGTTATGCAGTTTGTCACGATCCTGATAATGATGTTGAGGTTGAATGTCGATCTTCGGCTTGAAAAGAGCGTTCGAACCGCAACGCATCGCGGTCGTGGGTGCGAGCCCCGGTTGTTCGACACTCGGCGGTGTCGTCAGTGCTAATGTTCGTGCCGGCGGTTTCTGCGGCCGTGTCGAGTTGGTCAACCCGCGTCATACGTCAATAGACGGCCAACCATGCGTGCCGTCGCTCGATAATGTTTCGGGCACGATTGATCTTGTGGTCGTGGCGACGCCAGCAGCCACCGTTCCCGCCATCATCGAGACGGCCGGCAGGAAGAAGTGCGGCGCCGCGGTCGTGCTGAGCGCGGGGCTCGGTCACGGTAGCGGCTCCATTTCCGAACGTATACGCACAATAGCGCGCGCACATAGCCTGCGAATCATCGGACCCAATTGCCTCGGTATTCTGGCGCCGCACTCCCATCTGAACGCGAGTTTCGCATCGATGATGCCAAGAGCTGGCACGCTTGCGGTGATTTCACAATCCGGCGCGATCGCTGCCGCCATGGCCGAATGGGGCGTGTCGCGCGGCATTGGATTTTCCGGGATCGTTTCTCTCGGCGATCAGGTCGATGCAGACATCGGGGATATGCTGGATTACTTTGCGCTGGATCGCCACACGCGGACAATACTGTTGTACGTCGAGGCGGTCAAAGACGCGCGTAAGTTTATTTCGGCCGCGCGCGCAGCGGCGCGTACGAAGCCGTTGATCGTTCTCAAATCGGGCCGGCACCAGCAGGCCGCGCGTGCCGCAGCCACACATACCGGTGCGCTCGCCGGCTCGGATGCCGTCTACAATGCTGCCTTCCGTCGCGCCGGCATGCTGCGTGTCTTCGATATGGCGGAGGTATTCGCTGCGACGGAGACACTGGCGCGCTTCCACAATTTTACAGGCCATCGACTTGCGATTTTGACGAACGGCGGCGGCCTTGGCGTGCTCGCGGTCGATAGTCTTGCTGACCATGGCTATTCTCCGGCTGCGCTCTCACAGGAAACAATGTCGCAGCTCAACGCGACCATGCCGCCCACGTGGTCCAAGTCCAATCCCGTGGACATCATCGGCGACGCCAACGCGGCCCGCTATCAAGAAGCGCTGCGGGCCCTGATCGGAGATCAGGAGAACGATGCCATACTCGTTCTCAACGTACAGACGGGGCTCGCGTCTTCGTTCGAAACGGCCCGGGCCGTAACCGACATTGTCGTGGGCGAGAGGTCTGCCCGGATCGAGCCCAAGCCGGTTCTAACGTGCTGGATTGGTTCCGAGGCCGCTGTCGACGCCATCTTTCATGAGACGCATATCCCGCATTATCCGACCGAGGTCGAGGCCGTGCGCGGCTTTACCCACTTGGTCCGGCGGGCTGAAATGCTAAAATCGCTTATGGCTAGGCCCGCGGCTGCGCCTGATGATTTCGTCGGGGACGAAGGCAAGGTGCGGGAAATTATCACGGGCGCGCGGCAGCAGCGCCGGAACTGGCTCGACCCATTGGAGGCAAGCGCAGTTCTTGCAGCTTACGGAATGCCGACCACACCCATCATAAAGGCCGATGGGCCTGACGCAGCAGTCGAATGCGCCGCTGCTTTTCTGAAAGAAGGACAATCTGTTGCGGTCAAGATCCTTTCGCCTGACATTCAGCACAAGTCTGATGTCAACGGCGTAAGGCTCAATCTTCCAACGCTTGAGGCGGTTCGCGCAGCAGCCGAGAGCGTGATCGCCGACGCCAGAGCCGCGCGGCCGTCAGCTCGGATTGAAGGCGTCACGGTCCAACCAATGATAACGCGGCCCCGGGCGCGAGAACTGATCGTCGGCCTTGCACGAGATCCAACTTTCGGTTCGGTGATCGTATTTGGTCAAGGAGGTATTGCTGTCGAGATTGTCAACGACAAGGCCATTGCCTTGCCGCCGCTCGATCTGCAGCGTGCGGACGAACTGATCGCGCAGACTCGAATCGCGCGGCTATTGGGGTCTTATCGAAATGTGCCGGCGGCGCGGCGCCATGAGGTCGCACTGGTCCTGGTGCGGATGTCGCAGCTGGCGGCGGATATCCCGGAGATACTTGAAATCGACATCAATCCGCTTTTGGCTGATGAAAAAGGGGTGATCGCGCTAGACGCGAGGATCGTCATCGATCCGGCACCTGTAACAGGCGCGCGCCGCTATTCGCACTTCGCAATCAGGCCATACCCAAAAGAGTGGGAGCGGACGATTGCTTTGAATGATGACTGCCGCGTCGCCGTGCGGCCGGTGCGGCCGGAAGATGAAGGCTTGTACGATCAGTTCTTCCGAAACGTGAGCGCAGACGATTTGCGGCTCCGCTTCTTCGGCCCGGTCAAGGACCTCGGTCACGCTTTCGTTGCGAGACTGACACAGATCGACTACGGCCGGGCCATTGCTCTGATTGCGCTCGATGAAAGTTCCGGCGAGATGCTGGGGGCCGTGCGGCTCCACACGCAGCCCGATCTGCCCGTGGGCGAATACGCGATCCTGCTGCGGTCGGATATGAAAGGCCGTGGACTTGGATGGGCGCTGATGCAGGTCATCATCGAGTATGCGCGCAAGGAAAGTCTGCAACGCATCCACGGCCAAGTTATGCGCGAAAACACTGTCATGCTGAAGATGTGTCGGGAGCTTGGATTTGAGATTCAGGAGGATCCGGAGGATGCGAATATCAATACTGTGTCGCTCGTTCTCGACCCTACCGGGTAACAAAACGGGTGAAGCTCACCTTCCCGCGTGCGGCTGCCCGAACGGACGTTGAGCGAGCCTGAAACCGTCTCTGACTACGTGACAGCGCTCGTCAAGAGCCGACAGTATCATCGCGCATTTTCTCGATGAAGCGCCGCCTATCGAGGGTTGCCGGCCATCCCCGCGCCGGCTCATGCATCTCCGCTCGTCTAGGTGCTGGACTGGCACGCGGCCGAACATCCAATGCGTCTGCATGTCACTGCAAGCAAGCCACGTTCGCGGTCGATTGCGCCCCTACATCAGAGACACCCTCGATAACGCGGCCGATGAGCGTGCCCGTTCGGTCATCATTCGGCGCCTGTGCCATGCGCTAGAAGCGAACGCGGTTGCGCGTGACGAGAATTCATCATCACCGTTTCGATAAACGCAATCATGCGTTGACGTATTTTACGGTGCCAATGTAACATTGAAATCATGTGGTGCTTGCTGAGAGACAAGCTGCTGGACGTGCTAAAAGCCGTCGCGCCTCTCATCTGCGTCGTGTGTATGCTTCAGATCACCATCGTTCAGGCGCCAACGGCACTATTTCTCCAGTTTCTCGTCGGCTCGGCACTCGCAGTGGTCGGCATGCTGCTGCTCTTTACGGGCGTCGACCTTGGCATATTGCCGATGGGAAGGTTTATCGGGGCCGAACTGCCGCAGAAGGGGTCGCTGACACTGATCATCGCAGTGGCGTTTTCGTTAGGCTTTGCAACGACCGTGGCTGAGCCCGATGTGTTGGTTTTGGCGAGACAGGTCGACACGGTTTCGCAAGGTGCGATGTCCGGGCAAGCCGTCCTATACGTGATCGCTGTTGGCCTCGCGGTGCCGGTTGCCGTCGCGATGGCCCGTATCGTTTTTGGCTGGCCGATGAAGTATATGCTGGCAGCGGCATATACCATCGTACTCGTGTTGTCGTTTTTTGCGCCGGCCCGTTTTGTACCGTTGGCCTTTGATAGTGGTGGCGTGACCACAGGCGTCCTGTCCGCGCCTGTGGTGATCGCATTGGCCATCGGTCTGAGTTCCGTTCTGGCGGGACGGTCTGCGGTGTCGGATGGTTTCGGACTTCTGGGTTTTGCCTCGGTCGGACCGATCATTGCCATCCTGGTGATGGGGATGTTGCTGTCATGATCGAGGATTGGATGGCTGAGGTCACCGCGACGGTCTGGAGCGTGGCGGTCGCGGTTGTGCCGCTGGCGTTGCTGTTTCTAGTCTTTCAAATTTTTCTACTCAGATTGCCGCGCGGAGAGGTTGCCGACATCCTGAAGGGAACGGCGATTGCGGCCGCCGGGCTTTTTCTGTTCCTGCTTGGCATTGGTATCGGCTTTCTGCCTTACGGGCGGGCGATGGGCGCGGCGCTAGGCGCGCTGGATCAGATTTGGCTTTTCGTGCTTGTCGGACTGCTGCTCGGGTTTCTCACCACATGGGGGGAGCCTGCTGTGCGCATTCTGGCGGAACAGGTGGAAAATGCCTCGAATGGCTCCATTCGCGGGTCGATGGTTCTGTACGCGATCTGCATTGGGGTCTCAGTCTGGGTCGGTCTGGGCATGCTCAGGATCGCTTACGGGATCCCGCTCCTGTATTTGCTCGTGCCGGGCTATATTTCTGTCATCGTTCTGCTGTGGCTCTGCGACCGGGATTTCGTCGCGATCGCAGTTGATGCCGGAGGTGTCGCCACCGGACCGTTGGCGAATACATTTCTGCTATCCCTTGCGTTAGGCGCATCCGCTGCAATGGGGGATCAGGATCCAATCCTTCATGGATTCGGCTTTGTGGCGCTGATTGCTCTGGCCCCGATCATCTCCGTCATGATGCTGGGATTCTTCGTCCGCTTGAAGACCCGCGAACTGGAGTGACGAAAATGCAGGATCCTTACCTGATAGTGAGCATCGTGCGGAAAGGATGGGGAGATACGGTCCTGGAGGCGACGATGAAGGCCGGCGCACATGGCGGCACCGTGCTGTTCGGACGTGGGATCGGCCGTAACGAACAGCAGAAGGTTTTTGGCATTCAGATCGAGCCGGAAAAGGAAATCGTCCTGACGGTCGTTTCCGTGGAGATCAAAGACGCCGTCCTGGCGGAGATCGTGCGTGCGGCAGAACTGACAGCGCCCGGCCATGGGCTCGCCTTCATCGTTCCGGTAGAAAAGGTTGCCGGCATCGTCCACCTGGTCCAGGAACAGCCGTCATGATCCGAGTGTAGATTCAAACTTAATCAGCCCGTGCTTTGGGGCAGGGCCGCCGGCTCCCGGATCACCAGAGCGTCACAGGGCAGCTCCGCCATGATCTGCTTTGCGACACTTCCGATCAGCACTTCAAAAAGCGTGCTGCGCCCGTGCGTTCCCAGCACCGCAAGGTCGATGTTCATGTCGCGCACGCATTCGCGTAGCAACTGGCTCGGCGTTCCGAATTCGATCAGCGGATGCGCATGTTTTCGGATCAGGTCTTCCGACGGGGTGGATTTTAGAAAAGCCTCGTATTCTTGTTCCGCGACCTTTCGATACTCCCGGCGGTTGGATGCCGGGTCGGTCGCAAATGCGCTCATCGGCGGATCATAGGCATGAAAGATCGTAAGCTTTTGAAGGGGGAAATACCGAGCCGCGGCCTCCAAAGCATGACGTGACGATTCGGAAAAATCGGTTGCGACCAACACGTTGCGGTAGCGCCGCCGCGCTCTGTTCTTGACGACGAGTACGGGCAGGTGTGAACTGCGAAGCAGTCGGTCAACCGTCGTTCCGAGGACGAAACGCCCAAGCGGTTCGTCTCGCGCAACGCCGGTTATGATGAGATCGCAGCCTCGCTCTTCGGCTGTGCGCTGTATCGCATCCGCCGGATTGCCCTCGTCGATCACGATCGTGGCCGTATCTGCCACTGCACCGATATCGTCGATAAGTCTCCTTTGCGCGAGTCCGAACGGATCCGGCGGGCGCCTCCAGGAAGGTACAATCGTGTCCGAAGCCCAGGAGCGGGTATCTTCGAGCACATGCAAAATAACGAGATTGGCCTGCCACAACTCTGCGAGGGAAACCGCCCGGTCCAATGCCCGGTCGCACCGAGGGCTCAGATCGGTTGCGAGCAGAACTGTCTTTGGCGGTCCACCCATCCAGCGCGGTTCGTTCATGTGACAGTCCTTTCCATATCCTCTCCATTCTGACTTTTATTCAAATCTCGCGCTGGTTAACTGAGGACGCCATTATCGCACCTTCTTCAAATGCTGGCGGTCGGCTGCGACAATTCGCTTCATCCCCGCTTCGGAGCGAGCACGCGTGTCTAAAGAATCCGCGACGCAGTCCGTCAATTCAATTCCGCATTAATACGGATTGACATGAGTGACGGCTGATGGCGGCGTTGAGGGTATTCGAAACCTCCACTGGCAGTATCTTTCGACATGCACAGAAAACACGCAGATCCAATTGCGTGCGAACCGCACCGGCAGTCGGTGGATGAGGTTCTAGCCGCATTCAACACCCATGCCGATACCGGCTTGAGCCAGGCGGCGGTGGAGCAGCGTCTGGCGCGCTACGGCAGAAACGAGCTTGATACTGAAGCTCCGCGTCCGGCCTGGCGGAAGTTTTTCGATCAGTTCATCTCAGTCTTGGTGATTCTCCTGATCGTCGCAGCGATTATCTCGGCCGGACTCTGGTTGTATGAAGGTCGCGCGGCGCTGCCTTACGAAGCTATCGCCATTCTCGCGATCGTCATCCTCAATGCCTTCATGGGCTACGTCCAGGAGGCCCGTGCGGAACGGGCCGCTGCGGCCTTGCGAGACATGTCGGCCGCACGCTCTACCGTGATCCGTGATGGCGCGAGACAGAGCATCCCGGCAGCCGAACTAGTGCCCGGCGATGTCATTTTAGTCGAGGAAGGGGACACGATCCCCGCCGATGCACGGCTGATCCAATCCACCGCGCTGCAGACGGCGGAAGCCGCACTTACGGGTGAGAGCCTGCCGGTCTCCAAGGATGTCGCCCCGGTCACGAGCGACGCGGAGATCGGAGATTGGCACGACATGGTGTTTAGCGGGACCATCGCTGTCTACGGGCATGGTCGTGCAGTGGTCACGGCAACCGCAATGCGGACTCAGATGGGGCGGATCGCCGACCTCCTCGAAAAGGCGTCTGACGAAGCCACGCCGCTGCAGAAAGAACTCGACCGTGTGGGCAAGGTGCTCGCGGTTACGGTCGTGATCATCGCCGTAGCGATGATCGGCATCATCTTTCTGGTCAGCGATATACGCGGTGTCTCGGAAATCTTTGACGTATTGATCCTCGGTATCGCACTAGCGGTCGCGGCGGTTCCAGAAGGGTTGCCGGCAGTGGTCACTGCCGTGCTGTCCCTCGGCGTGCAACGCATGGCGAAAAAGAACGCCATCATTCGCCGCCTCTCCGCCGTGGAGACACTTGGTTCGGCGACCGTCATCGCCTCCGACAAGACCGGCACGCTGACTAGAAACGAAATGACCGTGCGTCGGATCGTGACGGCGAGCGGCTGCACTAACCTGTCCGGCACTGGGTATGCTCCGGAAGGAGCAGTCGATTTCGCGGGTGACCCATCTTCCTTGCAGTTTGAGCTTGCCCGTGCGCTCACCGCCGCGGATCGCGCCAACAACGCCGTGTTGCAGGAGCGCGCCGGATCCTGGGCGGTGCAGGGCGATCCCACGGAAGGGGCGCTGATCGTCGCCGCGCGCAAGGCCGGCCTGTCGGCGGAATCGCTCGACGCGCGCTTCGCCCGGATCGGCGAGGTCCCGTTTTCTTCCGAACGCAAGCTGATGAGTACGGTGCATACTGACGCTGAGCGACGCGAGCGTCTGATCGCCCTGACCAAGGGCGCGCCGGATATCCTGCTTGCGCATTGCTCCCATGAACTCGTCGGCAAGGAAGCGGTGCCGCTGACCGATGCGCGCCGCGCTGAGATCATGGCGAGCAACGACGTTCTGGCAGGGGAAGCGCTGCGAACGCTTGGTGTTGCCTTCCGCTCGCTGCCGCCGGAACGTGATGCATTCGACGAGGATGTGGAGCATGACCTCGTCTTTCTCGGCCTGATTGGCATGATCGATCCGCCGCGGCAGGAAGCGCGCGATGCCGTCGCACGCGCGAGCGTGGCGGGAATCCGCTCCATCATGATCACCGGCGATCATCCCAAGACGGCGGCCATCATTGCCCTCGAGCTCGGCATCGGGTCCGGCCAGCGCGCCGTCACCGGCGCCGAGCTTCAGGCCATGTCAGGCGACGAACTCGACCGGACCGTCCGGGATGTGTCGGTCTATGCTCGCGTCAATCCGGAGCACAAGCTGCGGATCGTGGAGGCGTTGCAGCGCGCGGGAGAGACGGTCGCGATGACGGGGGATGGCGTCAATGATGCGCCCGCGTTGAAGGCCGCCGACATCGGCGTGGCCATGGGCATCACCGGAACAGATGTCTCTAAGGAAGCCGCTGAGATGGTGTTGGCGGATGACAATTTTGCCACGATCGTCGCCGCCGTCGAGGAGGGGCGGGCGATCTTCCTCAACATCAGGAAGTTCCTGCGTTACCTGCTGTCATCGAACATCGGCGAGGTCATGACGATGTTCTTCGGTGTCCTGCTGGGCGGCACGCTTGGACTGTCCGCAGTGGACGACGGCGGCATCGTGGCTCCCTTGCTCGCGACGCAGATTCTCTGGATCAATCTTGTTACCGATGGCGCGCCTGCACTTGCGATCGGTCTCGATCCGGCGGATCGCGGTGTCATGAACCGGCCGCCGCGCCCGCGCGGCGAAGGCGTGCTCACGCGCCGTATGTGGGGCGGAATTTTCTTCGTGGGCGTTATCATGGCGATAGGCACACTATTCGTCCTCGATGCCTCCCTCCCGGGAGGTCTGATCGAGGGCTCCGGCACCGTCGCCTACGGCCAGACCATGGCCTTCACCACGCTCGTGATGTTCCAGCTCTTCAATGTGTTCAATGCGCGCTCAGACGAGCGCAGCGCATTCCGTGGCCTTTTCCGGAATCGATGGCTCTGGGCCGCGGTCGGGCTATCGCTCCTGCTGCATGTCTTTGTAGTCTATACGCCTTTCCTGCAGGAGGCGTTCTCGACCGTCAGCCTGAGCGCCATGGACTGGCTGTTCTGCGCGGCGGTCGCAAGCTCGGTCCTGTGGCTGCGAGAGTTGAGCAAAGCCGCGATGATCAGTGTATTTCGATGACCACCTGCGCAAGCAGGCGCTCGACGTCGTCGCGGCAACAGAGGCCGTTCGGCTTGACCAGATAGACACCGTCTCGCATCGCGGCTTCCAGCGGCGATCCGGAGGTGTCGAGAACGACCCGTGCCTGCAGCTCTCCGCAAATGCGAACGAGGCGACTGTGGAAGTACCGACTTCGGTATCTCGCGCCGCACACTCAGCCTATAATGGGCGCGTTTGAGCGCAATAATGACGTGCGGAAGTTAAGTCCCGTCAATTCATCTTGCGGAAGTGAAAGCATGGACCTATTCGGAACGCCTACCGGGTGTGTTTACTCCGGCGGCGATGACGGGCCCAATATGGCGTCTGAGGACAAGGAAGCTTGACGGAAATTGCCTTTGTGAATTTCGAGCGCAATTTGCAGAAAGTGATAGCAACGATATCTGGATGCGATCCTGGACTTGCGCTGCTCGATAGGTCCTGGGAGGTGACTCCCTCCGTCATGGAAAACGGTGACGTCCCCTGATTTGTATCGGGTATTTTGATATCATTAGCTTTCGGAGAAGCGTTTTCACTCTCCCCGCTATACAACGGTGAGGGGGCCTACCCAACGGCAGGCCCTAGTAGCATTGAATTGCTTCCGGCCGTACGTTAGCAATGGTGCTGTAATCTCGCATTAGAGGGCCAAAGGTGCCTCTCCCTGACGTCCCCAAGTGGGGAAACGATCTCGCGAATTCTAAACACGAACGACTGCTTGCGGCGCTGAAGGCGTCTCGCGCAGGCACTTGGCGCTGGAAGATCGCAGAAGACGTTGTCGAATGGGACGACGCTCTTTGCGAAGTATACGGAATCGCAAGAGAACGCGCGCCGCGTAATTCCAGGGAGTTTCTGGAGTTGATCCATCCAGACGACCGCGAAATGGCGTGGCGCAACGTCAGCCAATGTATTGAGACGGGTACGGATGCCGATTATCAGTTCCGCACGGTCGTAAGCGGGCAGGTGCGCTGGATTTACGACCGAAGCGCGGTCATCAAGAGCCCGGATGATAGCCCCGCCTACATGCTCGGTGCCTGCCTCGACGTGACGGCGCAACGTCGAGTTCAGGAAGAGCGAGACACCGCACTGAAACAGCAAACGTTGCTGCTCAACGAGCTAAGTCACAGGGTGAAGAACCACCTCGCAATGATCATTGGGGTTCTTCGTCTAAAGGGCGGGCGTCAGAAAGACCCCCAGGCTAAGGAGGACTTTGCAAGAGCAATTGACCGGATTACTACAATCGCTCACCTGCATGAACAGCTGTACCGCGCTGAGGATATAACCTCGGTCGACGTTCCGACCTATGTGGATAAGATTTGCAATACGCTTGAGCAATCCCTGTTGATAGAAGCAAACATCGTAATCCAACGCGAATTGGAGCCTGCCGCTTTACACATCGATAAAGCTGTACCTGTAGGTCTCATTGTAAATGAGCTTGTGACAAACGCGATTAAGTATGCCTTTAAGGCGGGTGATCAGGGCTGTGTCGTGGTGCGCTTTCGTATGCGGGGTAAACATGCCTCTCTCACGATCAGCGACAACGGGCGAGGACTGGTGGGCACCAATACACGCCAAGGAGTTGGAACTCGATTGGTGCGTGACCTTGCAAAGCAGATCGGCGCTACAGTTCGGGTGATTAGGCGCCCCAGTTGCGCTTACTCTTTTCGCTTTAAAATCGCGCGTGATCAAGAGGCCAGCCGCGCAGCGAGCTGACGCCGCTTCTTAGTCCTCAGTACAAACAGAAGCCTCGGATGTGACAAGCTCTTCAAAATCCTTGTCTCGTGCGTGCCGTTTCGAGTCCGGCGGCGAACCAATCAGCAGATCGTGTGGAACTCGCCGCT
The DNA here is from genome assembly GCA_964539845.1 of uncultured Hyphomicrobiales bacterium. Taxonomy (GTDB): domain Bacteria; phylum Pseudomonadota; class Alphaproteobacteria; order Rhizobiales; family Xanthobacteraceae; genus Pseudorhodoplanes. The sequence continues at coordinate 3,879 of CAZIKZ010000073.1, read as the reverse complement.
ATTTCAGATGATCAAGTGTTGGTCGCCGGTGCGCATGTGCTCTTTCCTGCGATGGACTGCGCGGACAGCAGCACACGCAAGGTGCGGGTGCAACTCAAGATCCACGATAGCTCTTAACGGCGAGCAGGCGCGTGTGCGGTGAAGTCCGCTTTGTGCAAAAGCGGATTGCATACGATGCAGCGAGTTGCAGTTTGATCGCTTATAGGCGCTCCAAGTCAGGAAGAATTGTGCGGCCTTGTCAGCGCCGTCACGTGTGGTAGCTGTCGCCGCCGGTCTCAGTTTGACAAAAACAATGGACGCAATAACTAATATGAAATTCTGCATGCACCTCAGCACCCGTATCCAAGACAAACGAGACGAACTCCCGCTCATCAACTGCCTGACCGACCTGGCTCTTGAGGCAGATGTCAGCGGATTCAGCGCGATCTCCCTGACGGAGCACCACCTCCACGAGAACCAAGGCTATCAGAATTCGCTCTTGTTCGCATCCGCACTCGCACCTCGGCTGAAGCAGGCCACACTCATTCTTGCCACAGTGAACCCGGCGATACACCATCCGGTGCGGCTGGTGGAGTCGTGCAATCTGATCGACCAGCTGAACGCCGGGCGGCTGGTCGTCGTTTTCGGCTCGGGATTCAAGGACACCGACCTGGTGGCCTTCGGGCGTGATCTCTCCCAGCGCAACGCACTTTACGAGCAAGGCATCCGCACGGCCCTCGAGATCTGGGATTACGACGGCACCGGCGGACCGCTTGAGTTCGCGGTCGGCACAGATCGCGGACGGCTTGATGTCGCTGTCAATCCATCGTCGTTCCGCAAGCCACGCCCCATCCTGGCACGCGCAACGCTGCTGAATCCGGCAGCGATCGTTGATGCCGCAGCGCGCGGATGGCCGCTGTTCACGGCGATAAAAGACCTCGATACCGCCCGCGAGCAGATGACCGCCTATCATGTTGCGCTGGCGGCCTCTGGCCACGACTCAGAGACGATCAGGCTGGCCAGGGAATGGACGGGGGTGGGGAAGGCGGTGCACGTGGCCGAGACCGACGAACAGGCCAGGTCGGAGGCCGAGGCCTACTTCATTAAGAACCCGAGCGGGGCGATTGCCCGCAACGCCGATGACATGATCTGCGGCAGCCCGGACACTGTGGCGCGCTTGATGAGCGCTTTTGCAGATTCCGGCGTGGGGCTGATGATGTGCGGGTTCCTTATCGATCTCGAAAACGTGTCGCAGCTTCACCGTAGCGTCCGTCTGTTCAAGGAAGAGGTCATCCCAAGGGGGGCGGCATGAGGTGCGGCCCCACGCAAGATGTCCCTGATGCACTTGACGGAGTACGGCGTCACCTGCCGGCTCAGCTAAGCCATGCACGAAGGTTGAGAGTTGTCGCGGGCAACCCTATGCCAAACGCTGCCTCAGTGTTGCGGACCATTCCGCGACGGCAGGCGCGGGCGTCGCTTAGGAACCGTCAAGCAATTCTTAGCGAAAGCCGAGCAAGGCTCTTTGTTCTGACCGGTCGGCGGGCTGTTCTTGCCTCTCCTTCTTATCGCAGCGGATTAGAATTCCGGCGGCAGATAGCCGTTGATTTCGAGGCCAATGCAGATTTCGACAAGAGTCGGTGTGGTCCAGGCCATTCTCTTCCGTCCTTTGTCTTGGGCGAAGTGTCTTGGGCAGCGGCCAATCCCGGCGTCCGCCGTTTCGCTATCCGACAATAGCGCCAACGGTCGTGAGGTTCCGGGCGGGCTGTAAGATTGGGCCGGAAAGCTGATGATTACATAGGCTCTGCAGTTCTTTGTCCCATCCCTCGATGGAACATAGCCCAAACGGGGTCGTTCAACTCCCAGAGTCGCGGAGCGGCTCCTTTGTGGAGATGGCGATGGTACACGTCGACGTTGCTCTGTTTGCCACCCTTTCGATCGTGGGCGTGGTCGCACTTTGGCCTGTTCAGGGATTGGCCCAGTCGGCCGACATTCCTCCCCAGTCCATGGGACCGCAACCCAAGCTTCCGCAGCCCGAGCAGAGCATGTTGCCGACAATAAATTGGGCCCGGGCCGAACCTTGGCCCGACGGGGCGATGCCGAAAGCCGCCGAGGGCTTATCGGTCAAGGCGTTCGCGCGCGATCTGAAGCATCCGCGCTGGATCTATGTTCTCCCGAACGGGGATGTGTTGGTGGCTGAGGCAGCGAGCGAGCCTTCGCCGTCCTGGAGCCCGCGCACTCTGGTTCAAAATTGGGTGATGCGCCGAGCCGGTTCGATCGTCGAGAATGCCAATCGGATTTCGCTCTTGCGCGACACCAATGGCGATGGCGTCGCCGACGAGCGTCACGCGTCTGTCCCGGTGACGCCGGATAACTTCAAGCGTGCCGAGACTGATATGTATCTCGACATCTTCGTCAAACGCGGCGCATTGGGGAAATTCTTCCCCTACCGCGAATTACCGCTCGAAGGGAACGGCGTGCAGCCGAACTGCGACACGCTTTACTCGCAGACGATTTTCGATCTCGATGCCGGATCGGTCACGATCACGCTGTCGGCCTCCGGCAAGCGCTTCATATCGATGCAGGTGATCAATCAGGATCACTATTCGCCGGAAACCGTCTACACGGTCGAAGAGCATACCTACACGCGGGAGCGCATCGGCACCCGCTTGTGTTCATCGATGAGGAGTGATTTCGAGATATGCTGGTGGCTGGACACGTGATTCCGGCCCGATAACTGGGAGGGCGCAGGTTGGTCGTTGCAACACGCTGGCCCAAATCGTGAGTCGATTTTTCAAAGTTCTAACTGGCGTATTTATGATTTCGACTTTTTTCTGAGTTCGCGGGCCAGGCCGATGAACGCCTTGAGGGCGGCTGCCGGATTGCGCCGGCCTGGATAATAGAGGCAAAGCTCTGCGAGCGGCGGCGTCCAGTCGTCGAGCACCCGCGTGAGGCGCCTGGCCACTATATCATCACGTACATCCTGCTCCATGAAAAAACCAACGCCCACGCCTTCCAGAACCGCTGCACGCGCAAGACTGGCTTCGTCCAAGGTAATCGGCCCGCTGACATCGATTTGAGCTGTTTCCCCGCGTTTCTCGAAATGCCACCTAAGCAGCGCCCCATTCGGCAGACGGGCGCGAATGCAGCGATGCTTGACGAGATCCGACGGCGTGTGAGGCTTTCCATGCTGCTTGAAATAGCTCGGAGAGGCGACGACAGCGTAGCGTTGTAGTCGGCCGAGCGGGACGGCGATCATGTCGGCTGGCACGAGGTCCGCTCGGCGCACTCCCAGATCGAAGCCTTCGGCGACGATGTCGACCAACCGTCCCTCGGTCACAAGATCGACGTGCACCTCGAGATGACGCCGCAGGAATTCCAAAACCAGCGGCGAGATGATTTCTCGCGCGCCCGCAGCGAATGCATTGATGCGCAACGTTCCAGATGGCGTCGCCTGCTGCGAACGAACGGCGTCCATGGCGCCATGAATGTCCTGCAGGGCCGGTCTTACCTGCTCGACGAAGGTGCGGCCCGCGTCAGTCAGAGAGACGCTGCGCGTCGTTCTGTTGAACAAGCGCACGCCGAGATTTGCCTCCAGCTTCGCCACGGCGTTGCTCAGCGCCGTCGTTGACATGCCGAGCGCCAGAGCGGCGCCGCGAAACGAACCCTCACGGGCAACGGCGACGACGGCGTCGAGATCGCCCAGTCCAGGCCGGTACATCGCCGCATTTATCCCGTAATCCGTGATGACACATCCCATTTTATCCCTCTTTTCGGGATTTATGTCCACGGTTAGATCGCTTGGCGAAGGACGCACTCAGCAGGGAGACGGTGATGAAGCTACCAGCGCCCATCCAAACCTACTTCGACGCAGACAAAGCCGCTGGCGACGCTGCTCCCACA
>CAZIKZ010000072.1:0-15467 GCA_964539845.1 uncultured Hyphomicrobiales bacterium | reverse complement strand
CCGCTTGACGAGGTTGCGGCAACAATGAAGCGGACTTCCGATCCACCACACTAGTTGGTGACCGGCAACACCAAGCTTATCACCTTGCTCTCGCCAAGCTTTTTCACGATTTCGGCAGTCTGTTCCCTCTTCGCAGGAACCCGCACCCGGAAGTTCCCATCAGCCGAGTCGACGATGGTGGCGTTATTGGCCTTCAGGAACTCCGTAATTTCGGCGGCATTGGCCAGCGGCGAGAAGCGGACCAGCGCCTCAACGCCCTGCGGAATGGAAACCGTGGCCGGCGCCGACGCCATATCGAACGAGCCGGTACGCTCGCCGACCAGCTTGCCGATCACGCCGGCCTGCAGGAGGAGCGCGATCGCGGCCACACCACCGGCATAGGCGAGCGTGCGCGGCGTCAGGCTCGCCATGAATTCGGAGATGCGCTCCATCAGATTGAACGATGCCGCGACCGGCTGTCGCGCGGGCTCGGCGTCGATCTTTTCAAAGAGCGACTTCATGGCGCGAGCCGACGGTGCGCCGAGCGATTCATTCACCCGCAGCGTCTCGCCGAGTTCCTCGCGCACCATCTCGAACTGGCGCGCCAGCTCGGTGTCGCTCGCAAGCGCCTGCTCGACACGCGCGGTGTCGCGGCGATTCAGCGTTCCCGCGGCATACCAGGGCAGCAGGACTTCGATTTCTTCGCGCTCGGGCGCCTTTTTCATTGTCGTGTTCATGGCCAACCTCTTTCGATTCCCGCCGCCTTCAAGGATTCCGCCAATTTTTTCCGCGCGTAGAACATGCGCGTCTTGACGGTATTCTCCGGGATACCGACGATCTCTGCGACTTCTTCCACGGACTTCTCGTGGTAGTAGACCAGATCGATGATCTCCCGATGATCCGGCGTCAGTGACTCGATGCACTTCCGCAGGATCACGCTCGTATCCTTTTTCTGCATGGCGGCTTCGGGGGTGTCTGAAACATCCTCGATCGCCTCTGCAACTTCATCGTCCAGTTCAGCGTCCTTGCGCCCCCGCAGGGACGAAAGGGCCTTGAACCGCGCGATGGCGAGCAGCCAGGTCGAAACCGCAGAGCGGCCCTCGAAGCGCCCGGCCTGACGCCAGACATCGAGGAAAACCTCGCTGATCAGATCCTCCGCCGTAGACTCGTTACGAACGAGGCGAAGGACGAACCGGTAGACCCGTACATGGTGCCGCGCGAACAGCACCTGCATGGCGAGCCTGTCACCGCCTGCGATCCGCTGGATCAGGACTTCGTCTGATGTTTGCTGCATCGGAACGGTCGGCTCATGGTTTGGTCGCGGGAAGACCGGACCCGGTTCAAATGGATGTGAGCGATTTTTTGGGCGGGGGCCGAAAGTTACCCCCGTTCTTCCTAATGCAGCGGGGGAATATTCCCAATAGGGGAATTTCGTCATTGTTATCAATGGCATTTATAGCGCCTTAGGATATTGTCGCGAAACATGAGCCAAATGTTCACCTTGGACTCGCTGAATTCGCTTCCGTTTCCGGCCTTTTCGGCCGCGGTCGGCGACGTATTCGAGCATGCGAGCTGGGTTGCGGACGCCGCTTTCGGCCACCGCCCCTTTTCGACTGTCACGGCCCTGCATGACGCGATGATCGGTGTGGTGCGATCCAGCCCGGCAGAGCGGCAACTCGCCTTCATCCGGGCCCATCCGGAACTCGGCTCGAAGGTGAAGCGCCTCGACCTGACCGCGGACTCGCAGGCCGAACAGGGTTCGCTCGGTCTCGACCGGCTGAGCGATGCTGAATTCAAGACGTTCTCCGCGCTGAACGAGGCCTATGCGGAGAAATTCGGATTCCCGTTCATCATCTGCGTGCGGCGGCATACCCGCGACTCGATCCTGAAGGAATTCGAGCGGCGGCTCGCCAACGATCCTGAAACCGAACGCAAGGCGGCGTTCGACGAAATCGCGCTGATCACGCGGCTGAGGCTGGTCGCGCGTGTCGACGGACCGGGCAAACCGAAAACGGAGGGCCGGCTCTCCACCCATGTGCTCGACAATGTCAGCGGCAAGCCGGCGCAGGGCGTCAAAGTCGCGCTCTATGAAGTCGGCGCGAGTGCCCGCGCGCTCGTCACGGAAGCGCTGACCAATGCCGACGGACGCACCGAGCAGCCCCTGATGGCAGGCGGGCCGTTGCGAATCGGTTCATATGAATTGACCTTCGCGGTCGCAGACTATTTCACCGCCAACGGCACCCCACAATCGGACCCGCCCTTCCTCAATGTCGTTCCGATCCAGTTTTCGATTGCCGAACCGGAGGGCCATTATCACGTGCCGCTTCTGGTCACGCCGTGGAGCTATTCGACCTATCGCGGGAGCTGAGATGAAACGATCGCTCCCGCAAGCGCGGTCTTTTGCCGCCGCGCTGATCGCTCTCTTTGTTTGCACGCTCCCGATGCAGGCGCAGCATCTGAGCGCTCCGGCCGATCCGAACTGGTCGGTCCCGCAGATCGGCGCCCTGCCCTACGATGCCAGCGGCATGCTGATCCGCCGCGGGCAAGACCTCGTCACCGCGACCTACGCGCATATCGGTCCGGCGGTTGCGGATACCAGCAAACGCTACGCCGGCAACAACCTCGCCTGCTCCAATTGTCATCTCAATGCGGGCACCAAGAAATTCGGCATTCCGCTCTGGGGACTGAAAGACCTGTTCCCGCAATATTCGTTCGAGGCGGGCAAGGCGATCACGATCGAGGATCGCGTCAATTCGTGCATGACGCGTTCGATGAACGGCAAGCCGCTGCCAGTCGACGCACCGGAGATGAAGGCGTTCGTGGCCTATATCGACTTCCTCTCCACCGGCGCGAAGAGCGGCACAACGCTGCCCGGCCTCGGCGCCGGCAAGATGCCGGAATTGAAACGCGCGGCCGACCCCGTGCGCGGCAAGGCGGTGTTCGAGAAGAGTTGCGCGATCTGCCATCAGAATGACGGACGCGGCGTGCTGCGCAATCCAGGCCTGCCGAATTTCGGGTATCTCACTCCGCCGCTCTGGGGACCGGACACGTTCAACGACGGCGCCGGCATGGCGACGCTGATCACAATCGCCAACTTCGTTCACTTCAACATGCCGAACGGCACGAGCTTTACGGTGCCGAGGCTGTCGCAGCAGGACGCGTGGGATGTCGGCGCCTACGTGATCTCGCAGCCGCGGCCGAAGCGCGCCGATCTCGACAAGGATTTCCCGGATCGGCTGGCCAAGCCAGTCGATATTCCGTATGGCCCCTATGCCGACGGCTTCAGCCAAAAGCAGCATATGTATGGCCCCTTCGGGCCGATCCGCGCGGCGATCACGAAACTGAAAGCGCAGCAGAAAAAGAACTAAGCCGGCGCCTGTGCGGAATCGCGGCCTGTCCGCGTGCGCTCCCGTGCGTTAGCGTGTGACGATACGCATGGGAGAGAAGTCATGACGATGACGTCGGCTCGACTGTTCTGCATCGCCATCCTCGGTTGGCTGTGTTGCGCATCCGCAACCGCGCAGACGTTATCCACGCAAACCTTGTTCACGAATGTCCGTGTTTTCGACGGCAAAAGCGCCACGCTGACCGCGCCGACAAACGTTCTCGTCAAGGGCAACACGATCGAACGCATCTCGGCCGCTCCGATCGCCGCGGATGCCGCAACCACCGTCATCGCAGGCGGTGGCCGCACGCTGATGCCCGGGCTGATCGACGCGCACTGGCATACCATGCTGGTGCGCCCGAACCCCGCTGCCGCGATGGCGAACGATGTCGGCTACACCACTCTGGTCGCCGCCGCGGAGGCCTCCGACACCCTGATGCGCGGCTTCACCACCATCCGCGATCTGGGTGGTCCAGCCTTCGGACTGAAACGGGCGATCGACGAAGGTCTGATCGCCGGACCGCGCATCTTTCCCTCCGGCGCGATGATTACCGTGACCAGTGGCCACGGAGACTTTCGCCAGACCTATGAGCTTCCTCGCGCGCTCGGCACACCGCTGAGCCGCATCGAAGAGGTCAACGGCGCCATGATCGCGGACAGCCCGGATATGGTCCGCATGCGGGTGCGCGAGCAGCTCATGTTCGGCGCAACACAGATCAAGCTGACGGCCGGCGGCGGCGTCGCGTCACCGCATAGTCCGATCGACGTCTCGACATTCACCGAAGCCGAATTGCGCGCCGCGGTCGAAGCCGCCGAAAACTGGGGCACCTATGTCACGGTCCATGCTTACACCTCGGCTGCGATCCAGCGAGCGATCGCGGCCGGCGTGAAAGTCATCGACCACGGCCATCTGATGGACGAAGCGACAGCCAAGCTGATGGCGGACAAGGGCATCTGGCTCAGCATCCAGCCGTTTCTCGATGACGAGGACGCCGTTCAGTTTCCGCCCGGGTCGATCCAGCAATACAAGAAGGCGCAGGTCATCGCCGGCACCGATCGCGCCTATGGCTTTGCAAAGAAGTTTGGAATCAAGACTGCGTTCGGGACCGACATTCTGTTCTCCCCGGGGCTCGCGCATCGTCAGGGCGCGATGCTGGCCAAGATGACGCGCTGGTACACCGCGCCGGAACTGCTGAAGATGGCGACTTCCGTCAATGCGGAATTGCTGGCGTTGTCGGGCCTGCGCAGCCCCTATCCCGGCAAGCTCGGCGTGGTCGAGGAAGGCGCGCTCGCCGACCTGATCCTGGTCGACGGCAACCCGCTGGAGAATATCCAGCTGATCGCCGATCCGGCGAAGTCCTTTTTCGTCATCATGAAAGACGGCAAGGTCATGAAAAATACGCTGCCGCGTTAGCCACGAGGCTGCTACTGCAGATATCCCAAGGCAACTGAAGTGACTGAGGAAACGATGATCGATCTCTACACTTGGACAACGCCCAACGGGCGCAAGGTCTCGATCGCACTGGAAGAACTGGGCCTGCCCTACAAGGCGCACCCGATCGATATTTCCAAGGACGAACAATTTGCTCCGGCCTTTCTGAAGATTTCACCGAACAACCGGATCCCCGCCATCGTCGACAACGACAACGGCATGTCGCTGTTCGAAACCGGCGCGATCCTGATCTATCTCGCCGACAAGACCGGCAAGCTGATGCCGAAGGACGGCGAAGGCCGCTACCGCGTGATCGAATGGCTGATGTGGCAGATGGGCGGCGTCGGTCCGATGCTCGGCCAGGTGCATCACTTCGTGAAGTATAACAAGGGCAAGTCGGCCTACGCCGAGGAGCGCTATTCGAAAGAAGCGCAGCGCCTCTATGGCGTGCTCGACCGCAGGCTTGAGGGGCGCGAGTTCCTGGCGGGCGACTATTCGATCGCCGACATCGCGACCTGGCCGTGGATCTCACGCTTCGAATGGCAGGAGATCGACCTCAACAAGTTCCCCAACGTCAAGCGTTGGTACACTACGATCGCGAGCCGCCCTGCCGTTCAGCGCGGCTACAAGCAGCCGAAAGACGTCGGCGAAGTTCCGCAAGCCTGAGCTTTCGCCGTGCCGGCGTGTGTTGGTTAACCGAACACACTCCGGCACGGTTCAATTTGAGGTATCAAAAAGTAAGCGTTCATTCAGAACAAACGTGAATTGCGCGACGCTTTTCACCATTCCGGAAACTGCAGCCGCTATTCAGGAGATAATTATAACAAGTCCGGGAGCGGCGGACCTTGCTCTCCTCCTTACCTCGCGTGTCATTTCGCGGATTGTTGCTGGTGGCGCTGGGACTGATCGGCGTCGCGGTGCTCGCAATCGCCGTTACCGTGCTGGCGTTGCGCCAGGACGCTGTCAACGACGCGACCATCGATACCGGCAATATCGCAACGGTGCTGGCGGAGCAGACCGCCCGCGCGGTGCAGGCAATCGACATCGCCACATCCGAAATCGCCGACCGGCTGGGCAACGATGGCGGACTCCGGCCGCAGGGTTACGATGCCCTCGCCCGCGGACCCGCCATGCATTCGCTGCTGGTGGACCGGCTGGGGCGCCTGCCGCAGAGCGATTTCATCTCGATCATCGACAAGGACGGCGAGCAGGTGAATTCGTCGCGCCAATGGCCGGCGGCGCAGGCGAATCTTTCGGACCGCGACTATTTCATTTCCGTCCGCGATTCCGTCGAGGCGAGACTCTTCGTTAGCGGAGTTGTGCGGAACCGGGTGAGCGACAGCCGCAATATCTTCTTCGCGAAGCGGATCAACGGTCCCAACAACGAGTTTCTCGGCCTGGTGCTGGCGGGCGTCAAACCGTCCTATTTCGAGCACGTCTACGAATCGCTGCGTTCGATCCGCAGTCAGTCTTTCCTGTTGCTGCGCGATGACGGAACGGTACTGGTTCGCTATCCCGACACGCAGCGGCTCACCGGACGGAAACTGCCGTCGGCCTCGGCGTGGCACGCACTCGCGGAAAGCGGCGGCGGCCATTACAACTCGTCCGGCATCTTCGACGGAATTCCGCGACTGATCGCAGTCAGACCGCTCAAAGATTTCCCGCTCGTCATCAATGTCGGCATTCCGACGACCGAGGCGCTGGCGAACTGGAGATTCCGCGCGACGGCCATCGGGCTCGGCACTGCGCTCGCACTGATCTGCTCGCTGCTACTGATCTATGCGCTCCATCAACAATTTGCGCAGATCGCCGCCTCCAAGGCATCGCTGGTGGAAAGGGAGGCGCGGCTCGCCGAAAAGACTGCCGAGCTCGAAGAGGCCAATACGCGGATCGACACCGCGGTCAATCACATGATTCAGGGTCTGGTCATGTTCAATGCAGCGGGCGAACTTGTCGTCTGCAACGATCGCTTCATCGAAATTTACGACCTTCAGCACGATCAGGTAAAGCCCGGCACCACTATCCGGCGGGTCCTCGAACTTCGCACCCAGTCCGGCAAGTTTTTCGACGATATCGACGCTTATATCGACGAACTGCAGACGAACATGCGCGCAGGCGAGGCGCTTACCAAGATCACCGAGTTCGGCGACGGGAGCACCTATTGCGTCACCAATCAGCCGACCGGAGACGGCGGCTGGGTCGCCACGCACGAGGAGATCACCAAACGGCGGCGCGACGAAAAAGAGTTTCGGCGCACCCGCAACATGCTGCGCGCCACGGTCGAAAATATCCCCGAAACGCTGATCGTCAAAGACGCAAGGAGCAAGCAATACGTTTTTCTCAACCGCGCCGGCGAAAAGCTGTTCGGGATTCAAAGGGACCAGTTCATCGGCAAGACCGGCGAAGAGATCTTTCCCGAAAAAGAAGCGGAGCGGGTGCAAGCCCGGGATGAAGAAGCACTTCGCACCGGTCAGCTCACGATTGAAAGCCGCGAAGTCCACATGCTCGACGGACGAACGCGCGACGTCACATCCAAACGCATCGTTATTACCGCAAGGAACGGAACACCCGAATATATTCTGAACGTCATCGAAGACGTGACCGAGCGGCTGCGCGACGAGAGGGAACTGGAGCGCGCCCGCAATATGCTGCGCGCGGTGGTCGAGAATATTCCGGAAATGCTGGTCGTGAAGGATGCCAAGAGCGGCCACTACATTTTCGTCAACCGGGCTGGCGAAGATCTGCTCGGCGCAAACAAGGACGAGATGATCGGGAGAACCACCGAAGAGATTTTCCCGAAAAGTCAAGCCGATGTGATCGTCGCACGCGACCGGGAGGCGCTGCGCACCGGACAGTTGAAGGTGGACTTCCACATCACACGCACGCTGGACGGCCGGCTGCGCGACGTCACGTCCAAGCGTATCGCGATCGGCGGAAAGGATCACGAACCCGAATATCTCCTGACGGTCATCGAGGATGTGACCGAGCGGAAACGCAACGAGACCCGTATCGCGCATCTCGCCCATCACGATCCGCTCACCGATCTCGCCAATCGTGCCGCGCTCAATACGAAGCTCGCGGAGATCGTCGAGCATGCAGCGGCCACGAAGGGAGAATTCGCGCTCGTCTGCATCGACCTCGACCGCTTCAAGGAGGTCAACGATCTGTATGGGCATGCCGCCGGCGACAAGGTCCTGCTCGAAATCACAAGGCGCATGCGGGAGGCCGTGGGCGACACTTTCCTCGCCCGGCTCGGCGGCGATGAATTCATGGCCATCTGCGTCGACAGCCCGACGAAGCCGGCTGCCGCCGCACTCGCGCAACGCTTCGTTGAAGCCGTGAGCGGCGATATCGACTGCGACGGGCGCAAGGTCCGCATCGGCATGAGTGTGGGCGTGGCGATGTATCCCGCCGACGGAACCGACGCGGTGGCGCTTCTGCGCAACGCGGACGCCGCGCTCTACCGCGCCAAGGCGGAAGGCCGTTGCGCCATTCGCTTTTTCGAAGCCGACATGGACCGCATGCTGCATGACCGGCGCGCGCTCCAGGCCGATCTCGCACTCGCGGTCACGCGCAACGAATTGCAGCTCTATTACCAGCCTCAGGCTCTCGTTTCCGGTCAGATCATCGGCTTCGAGGCTCTGCTGCGCTGGGATCATCTGCGCCGCGGGTTCGTTCCTCCAGACACCTTCATCCCGCTCGCGGAAGAAAGCGGCCTGATCGACCAGATCGGCGAATGGGTGCTGCGCGAGGCCTGCCGCGAGGCCGCGTCCTGGCGCAATCCGTTGCAAATCGCGATCAATCTGTCGCCCATCCAGTTGCGGCATGGGGATATCGTGCCGCTGGTGCACTCGGTCCTGCTTGAGACAGGGCTTTCGGCGGAACGCCTCGTCCTTGAAATCACCGAAGGCGCACTGATGGACGATTACTCGCGCGCGGGGTCGATCCTTCGCCGGTTGAAATCGCTTGGCGTGTGCATCGCCATGGACGATTTCGGCACCGGTTATTCATCGCTGTCCTATCTTCAGTCGCTCCCGTTCGACAAGATCAAGATCGACCAGACCTTCATCAGCAATCTCGATCGCAACACGCAGTCAGGCGCCATCGTGCGCGCGGTGCTCGGACTTGGCCGCAGCCTGAACCTGACCACCGTGGCCGAAGGGGTGGAGACACAGGCGCAGCTTGCCATCCTTCGCGAAGAAGGCTGCGACGAGATGCAGGGCTATCTGATCGGCCGCCCGAAACCGATCACGGAGTATGCGGATATCGCTGGCCGGAGCGCACGCGATTGCCGTCCACCCGAGGAAATGGCCGCGGCGGGCTGAGGGACGCCCCCGCGCCACCGGGAATGCGGCGAAATCGCAGCCGGCGATTGGTTCCCCGTCCGCGATATGACCTTTTCGAAGCCGCAGCATTTTCACAAAACTGTCCGCTTTGGACAGCATCACGCAAACTTCATCGAGGGGACACCTCAGACGACATTCTGAATTGCGCTGCCGCGGCATAGCCGTCTGTGCAGCTGGGGGAGTTTTTGCGCGCGTGAAACTGGCGCTCACCATCATTGGCGCGGCGTTGGCCGCCACCACGACAAATATGGGGTCCGAAGCCATTCATCTCGCAAATTGGCGGACGGGCTTCGAACCGGGCTTCAAACAAGAGACGATTTCCGACGTCCGATTTCCGGACGCGGTTGTTTTGAAGGTCGCGTTGAACCCGGTTCCGGGCGAGGTCATCGAGGCCAGTCTGGCCGAATTGCGTCTGCCCGAAGGGCCGCCGCTTCCGCCGCCGGACGTGGCAACGGATTCGCTGTGCGAGACGCTCGCCTCGGCGGCGCAGGCGCACGGCATTCCGACCGGCTTTTTTGCACGCCTGATCTGGCAGGAGAGCAAGTTCCAGCAGCGCGTCGTCAGTCACGCCGGCGCCCAGGGCGTCGCCCAGTTCATGCCTGCGGTCGCGGCCGAGCGCGGCCTTCGCAATCCATTCGATGCGCTCGACGCGCTGCCGCATTCGGCGCGCTTCTTGCGGGAGCATCTCGACAATTTCGGCAATCTCGGACTCGCAGCCGCCGCCTATAATGGCGGTGCCCGCCGTGTGATGGACTGGCTCGCCCGTCGCGGCTCGCTCCCGCAGGAGACGCGCCAATACGTCAAGTCCATTACCGGGCACGAACCGGAGCGTTGGACCGAAGAAAATCAGATCGAACTGGCGGTGAACCTGCCGACACGCGCACCGTGCGAGGGCGTGGCCGATCTGTCGCGCGAAGCCGGACCGGCCAAGGTCGCGGTCCAACTCGAGCCGCCGGTGGCCAAAGTGATTGTGGCCGCCCGGATCGCCGCCGCCAAAGCAGCGGCCGCAGCCAAGGCACGGCTCGCCGCGGCGAAATCCAAGCGCCAGAAGCTCCTGGCCAAGGGCCGCGACGGCAAGGACAAGGCGCCCGCGAAGGTCGCCGAGAAGCCGGATGCCAAGCCGAAACAGCCGGCCAAGATCGCCGACCGCGCGCCGACCGACCGCGGCAAGGGCGCCAAGACAAAGCTTGCGGAAACGAGCGCCGCCAAGCGCTGAACGCTGCAGGCGGGGACCTGCCCCGCCTGATCCCGGCCGCATCCCGTGCGCCGGAGCATGATCCCGAAAACCGCTTCGCACTTTTCGGCGTCATGCTCTAGAACGGAGCGGTTCGGGAATACACCATGACATTCGACACCATCATTCGCGGCGGCACGATTGCGACCGCCTCCGACACCTTCTCCTGCGACATCGGAATCACCGATGGCCGGATCGCGGCCCTGGGTCGCGATCTCGGCACGGCAAAAGAGATCGTCGACGCTTCCGGCAAGCTTGCGCTGCCGGGCGGCATCGACAGCCATGTCCATATCTCCCAGCCGTCCGGGCCCGACATCGTGATGGCGGACGACTTCGCCTCCGCAACGCGCTCGGCGGCGTTCGGTGGCAACACCATGGTGCTGCCTTTCGCCATGCAGCAGAAGGGGCAGTCGCTGCGGGACGTCGTCACCGAGTATCACAAGAAGGCCGACGGCCAGTGCTACATCGACGTGTCGTTCCATCTCATCATCGCGGACGCGACCGACGCCGTGCTCGGCCAGGAGCTGCCTGCGCTCGTGCATGACGGCTACACCTCGTTCAAGGTGTTCATGACCTATGAGGGTCTCGCGCTCTCGGACATGGAAATGCTGAACGTCATGTCGGTCGCGCGGGACACCGGCGCCCTCGTCATGATCCATGCCGAGAATTACGACGCCATCCGTTTCCTCACCGACCGGCTGGAGCGCGCGGGCAAGACCGAGCCGCATCATCACGCGACCTCGCGGCCGATTCCGGTCGAGCGCGAGGCGACGCATCGCGCGATCTCGCTCGCCGAGCTGATCGATGTGCCGATCATGATCGTGCATGTCTCGAACGGTCAGGCGATGGAGGAAATCCGGCGTGCGCAACAGCGCGGTCTGAAAGTCTACGGCGAGACCTGTCCGCAATATCTGGTGCTGACGGCCAAGGACATGGAAGGCCTCAACATGGAGGGGACGAAATATGTCTGCTCGCCGCCGCCGCGTGACGAGGCGAGCCAGCAGGCCTGCTGGCAAGGCATGCAGCAGGGCGTGTTTACGCTGTTCTCGTCCGACCACTGCCCGTTCCGCTATGACGATCCCAAGGGCAAGCTGACCCCCAAGGGACGGACGTCCTTCCGCTGGGTCCCGAACGGCATTCCCGGCGTCGAGACGCGGCTGCCGATCCTGTTCTCGGAAGGCGTCGGCAAGGGCCGCATCTCGCTGAACGAGTTCGTGGCGCTGACCGCAACCAATCACGCCAAAACCTATGGCCTCTATCCGAAGAAGGGCACGATCGCTGTCGGCGCCGACGCCGATATCGCGATCTGGGATCCAAACCGTGAAGAGACGATCAGTCAGTCGCTGATGCATGGCGGCTCGGACTACACACCTTACGAAGGCATCACGGTGAGGGGCTGGCCGGTCTCGACCATGGTGCGCGGCAAGTTCGTCGTGCGCGACGGCAAGCTCGTTGGCACGCTTGGTGCAGGCGATTATGTGCCGCGCGCGAAGTCGGAATACGCGAAGCCGGCAGGACAAAAAGCTTGAGCCTTCCTCCGCTCTCTTCCGGCCTCATGCTGAGGAGCATTGCGCAGCAATGCGTCTCGAAGAATGGGGTCCGCCCAATGGCCGCCCTCGTCCTTCGAGACGGCGCTCCGCGCCTGCTTATGGGCGATGCGGCGTTTCGTGATATAGTCCCCGCATGACGAAACGAGACCAGAAGGACAAACCGCCAGCAACCGGCATTACGCTGGGACGCGCCCGTTTTGCCAAGATCAGTGCGGTGGAAGGGATTATCGTTTCACCCGCCGGCAAGCAGCGTGCAGACGAAGCCGATCGACTGCACCTTTCGGGTTCAGAGCGGCGGCGCCGGATCGAGCGCGCATATCGAAAAGGCTGACCGGGGCGGATGTATCGGTCGGAACCTGATCCATACTGCTACCCAGGCACAGCCGTTCTGATCAATCGGTTGGACATTCGGGATCAGTCGACACTCGATGCATTCGAAGCGGAAATGTCATCCGAGCGGGCGATGGAGCCATTGCCCTCAGGTCCGTTGACCCCCGCCTACTACCTCGCGATCCACCATCACCTGTTCCAGGATGTCTATGAATGGGCGGGCAAGATTCGCAGCATCCGCATTTCGAAAGGTAGCAGCGCGTTCTGCTATCCGGAATACATCGACCGCGAGCTCATTGCGCTTTTTGCACGCTTGGCAGCCGACAACGAACTAAGGGGACTGGACCGGACAAGATTCGCAGAGAAAGCTGCGGCATTTATCGCAGAACTCAATGCAATCCATCCATTTCGCGAAGGCAACGGGCGAACCCAGCTATCCTTCCTTGTTGTCCTCTCGGAACGGGCCGGACATCCACTTGACCTCAGCCGTCTTGATCCAAAGGCTATTCTCGCGGCAACCATCACGAGCTTCAGCGCAGATTCGCAGCGGCTGGCCGATATTGTTTATGACCTAATCGAATATCACACGAGGCGCGGTTGAAGCCGGCCGCGATTGCGAGGCAAACTGACCCGATGACCACTCTGTTCTCCGAACTCAATCCCCCGCCCCGCCTGCTCATGGGCCCCGGTCCGGTCGGTGTCGATCCGCGCGTCCTGCGTGCCATGTCGATGCCCATGCTCGGCCAGTTCGATCCGGCCTTCACCGCCTACATGAACGAGACGATGGAGCTGCTTCGGCAGCTCTATCGCACCAAAAACAAATGGTCGCTGCTGATCGACGGCACCGCGCGCGCAGGTGTTGAAGCTATCCTCGTGTCGATCATCTCGCCCGGCGACAAGGTGCTGGTGCCGTCATTCGGCCGGTTCGGCTTTCTGCTCGCCGAAATCTCAAAGCGCTGCGGTGGCGAGGTTGTGACGATCGAACGCGACTGGGGAACGGTGTTCACACCAGATGAAATTGAAGCCGCCATCAAGCAGCATAAGCCGCGTGTGCTCGCGATCGTGCATGGCGACACATCGACCACGATGGCGCAGCCGCTCGACCAGCTCGGGGATATCTGCCGCAAGCACGATGTCCTGCTGTACACCGACGCCACTGCCTCGCTCGGCGGCATGAATGTCGCGATCGACGCGTGGAAAGTCGATGCCGCGTCATCCGGCTTGCAGAAGTGCCTGTCCGGGCCGCCCGGCTCCGCGCCCATCACGGTCAACGAGCGCATCGTCGACGTCGTGAAACGGCGCCGCCATGTCGAAGGCGGGATTCGCCCTGCCGATTTCGTCGACGGCGACGGACCGGCGATCCAGTCGAACTATTTCGATCTCGGCATGCTGATGGATTACTGGAGCGAGATGCGGCTCAACCATCACACCGAGGCGACCTCGATGCTGTATGCCGCACGCGAGGCGGTGCGGATCGTGCTGGCGGAAGGGCTCGACAATTGCTTCGCGCGGCACAAGCTCGCGAGCGACGCCATCACAGCGGGCCTCACCGAGATCGGGCTCAAGCTCTTTGGCGATCAACGCAACAAAATGCCGAACGTAACCGGGGTCCATATCCCGGACGGCGTCAATGGCGACGCCGTGCGCGGCATGATGCTGAACGATTTCGGCATCGAGATCGGCACCTCGTTCGGTCCGCTCCACGGCAAGATCTGGCGTATCGGCACCATGGGCTATGTCTGCCGCAAGGAAAGCGTGCTGACCTGCCTCGCCGCGCTGGAAGTATGCCTGCGCCAGGCTGGCTTCCGCGCAGGCTCCGGCACCGGTACGGCGCTTGCCGTCTATCGCGCGGCGGAAAAACCCGCGACGGCGAAAGCGTCATAACGCAAAAAAAGACGGTCCCGGCCGCGTTGCGGACAGGACCGTTGAGGCACTTTGACGAACGGGGCCGAACCAGTTCGGGTCGGCGCAGGATCGGTCTAGAGGTTGCCTGTTACAGTTCCATGACCCCTGTACCGTGATTGTGGATAAGCCGCCCGGTTGCCGCCCGGCATGGGGCAACAATTTCACGAAATGGCCGCGCTACGGCCAATCCGCACATGTGAAACCGTCTCACCGAATGGTTGGGAGGGACGCCCATGCAAAGGCATCGACGCGCTGGGGCGCGACGGGTCTCGGGGTTGCTAAAACATGCGCTCTGCATCGCCGCAGCGCTGACGGTTGTCTGCATTGCGCACGACGCAAGGAGCCAGGGCGTTACGGCGCAGCCCGCGCCGGCGGCGTCGAGTAGCAACCCGTTCAGCGGCTGGTTCGGGCGAAGCGAGACAGCAGCACCGGCCGCGGCAGCGCCTGCAGCGCAGCAGCCGACACAACGCGTTCGCAAGCGCATATCGAAAAGCAAAAAGCAGACACCGCCCGTTGTCGCGGAGCCCGCTCCCGCTGACGATCAGGCCACTGAATTACAGCAGCAGGCCGCGGAGCCGGACTGGCCGAACGCCGCCGCCAATGTCGGCGGCCCCTTGATCGTGCCGCTTACGGTCAAGACCGTGCGCGAGATGATCGAGCCCGAGCCTCCCGTCGTGTCCGAGAACGAACTCAGCGACATCGATCGCGCCTCTCAGCCTGAGATTGCTGCCACATCGGCGCCCGCGCCGGTCACGCCGCCAACAACCGACGGCAACGGATCAATCGACATCGGCGAGGCCGAGCAGACGCGCGTCTTCGCGATGGGCGATACAGTGAAGGCGATGATCCAGTCGGCGTGGTTCGAACCACTGCTGCTGATGATTGCCGGCGCATTCGCAGCGCTGACGGCGGTGCGGGTGTTCGCGTAACGCACGACACGCCCGGATCAGCGCCTCAGCTTTTCCAGCTCCGTAAACGGTTGCCAGTTTGCCTTGTCGCATTGCTCCTTGCGCGCGGGCACGATCGTATCGAGACGACCGGACAGGAACGCCACCATCCGGTCGCGGCTGCCTTCATATTTGCCGGTCGAATCCTTTGCATTGAAGCGCAGACAGACCATGTAGCGCTGCGCCGAGGAGCCCGGAATGGCGCGCAGTTCGGGCTCGGCAATATAGGCGCCGCGCACCCCGGTCGGATCGTTCAGATAGGTGCGCAGATAGGCGATGATTTCCGCCTTGTAATTGACCGGCGGTGTATTCGGGTCGGTTGTGATCACCGGCGTCGGCTCCTGCGCGCACGCGCAGAC
>CAZIKZ010000071.1:0-15971 GCA_964539845.1 uncultured Hyphomicrobiales bacterium | reverse complement strand
AGACCTGCAAAAAGGTCCCGGTGATGCTTGCCGCGCCACCCGGCTGCGGGTATGAACGCCGCCGCAGCCGTCCCAACGTAGCCACTTCGGCGGGACCTCGAGGCTGCCCATGCTGCCGTAGCTCAGTGGTAGAGCACTCCCTTGGTAAGGGAGAGGTCGACAGTTCAATCCTGTCCGGCAGCACCATTCGCCCAGCTCCCCTGGCCCGGGTCGGTTTGCGTGCACGGAGACGACTCAGTCGTCAGACCTGACCGGCTTTTCGAGCAATCCCAGCGCCCGGCGCAACGCCGCCGCTGTTGCCATGCGCTCCGCGTCGGTCATGGATGCAGGGTCGATATCCAGACGCAACGGCATCGCCGCATCGCGAACTGCCTCATCCCTGGGTCCGATAACCGCATAAGTGGCGACCGGGTGCCCGATTCCCTTCACCTGGACATGGCCGCGCTCCTCGCAAAGGATTTCATCCCGAACATGCGCGTGGGTCTCAAACGAGACCAGCACGCCACCAGGAGGTGCTTCGTGTTCAAGCCGCGAGGCGAGATTCACGGTGCCGCCGACCATTGTGTAATCCATGCGGTCTTCACTGCCGAAATTTCCGACGGTGCAATATCCTGTGTGAATCCCGATCCGGCAGCGTAGCGGCGCCTCGATGCCATTCCTTCGCCACTCCTCAGCCAGTTCACCGACCCGCTCCTGCATCGCAATCGCCATCCGCACGCAGGCCATGGCATCCTGCTTCACGCCCTGCGTCGTCGGATCGCCGAAGAACATGACAATCGCATCACCGACATACTTGTCGATCGTCGCGCCATACCGCAGGGCAATCTTGGACATTTCGGTGAGGTATTGATTGAGGAGTTGGGTGAGGTCTTCCGATTCCATCTGTTCCGTCATCTCGGTGAAGCCGACGAGATCGGAAAAGCAGACGGTCAGCTTCTTGCGCTTGCTGACGATCTTCACGTCCTGCTGGCCGGTGAAAATCTGGTCGTAGACCTGCGGCGCGAGATACTTTGCAAGCTTCGACGACAAGGCCGCCAATGTCGTGGATTTCTCGGTCAGATCCTGCTCGCGCTCGCGCAATTCACTCAACAGACGCGCATTCTCGATGGCGATCACGGCCTGGTCGGCGAACGTCGACGCCAACTCTATCTGTTTCTCGGTGAACGGACGCACGTCAGAGCGCGTCAGGCTCAACACGCCCGTTGCGACACCCTCGCGCACCATCGGAACGGCGAGAACCGTGCGATAGTCGCCCAACCTCTGTCCTTCAGTTAAGGTATAGTCCGGATCGGCCATTACGTCGGGGATATGGGCAGCGCGCCCTTCGAGCAGCGCGCGCCCGAACGCCGAGCCACGTTCGGGCTCGATCGGAATATTTTTGAAATAGTCCAGGAACTCGCTGGAGAAGCCATAGGCCTCGGCGCGGTAGAAGACTCCGTTTTTCTGCCGCGTGATAATGGTCTTGTCGGCTTCGCAGAGCCGAGCCGCTGATTCAACGAGAGTCTGCAAGACTGTCTGCAAGTCGAACGTCGAGCGGCTGATGATTTTCAGCACGTCGGCTGTCGCGGTTTGCTGCCGGAGCGATTCTGACAGGTCGTCGGTGCGCTGGCGCAACTCGTTCAGGAGCCGCGTGTTCTCGATCGCAATGACGGCCTGGTCGGCGAATGTCGCCGCAAGTTCGATCTGCTTATCACTGAAAGGCGCGACGGTCTTGCGGGCGAGCGTGACCACGCCGATCGGCTGACCTTCCCGCAACAGCGGCACACCCAGAAAGGTCCGATATCCTGCCTTCCGAGCCGGCTCGAGATAGGTGTATTCGGGGTCCGCGAAGACGTCGGCAATCTGCACCGCCTTGCCGCACAGTAAAACGCGGCCGACCACGCTGCCCCGATCGGCCACCATTGCGATTCCGGTGTTGTAGTCGAGCCAGTCCGGCGGAAAATTGTGATTGGTGACGTGGTAAAAGCCCTGCCCGTCAGAACGCTGTCGCGTGATCCCGGCCATATCGGCGTCGCAAAGCCGGGCCGCTGACTCC
Source organism: uncultured Hyphomicrobiales bacterium (assembly GCA_964539845.1). Classification (GTDB taxonomy): domain Bacteria; phylum Pseudomonadota; class Alphaproteobacteria; order Rhizobiales; family Xanthobacteraceae; genus Pseudorhodoplanes. Next base: position 13,936 of record CAZIKZ010000071.1, on the reverse strand, counting down.
GTCAGCGCATCAAGCACGGCCTGCAAATCGAAGGTCGAGCGGCTGATGAGCTTGAGCACCTCGGCTGTTGCGATTTGTTGTTGCAAGGATTCAGTCAGGTCGTCGGTACGTTGACGCAGCTCCGTCAGGAGCCGCGCATTCTCGATGGCGATGACCGCCTGATCCGCGAAAGTCGTAAGGATCGCCAGCTGCGCGTCGCTCAGTGCACCGGGGGCCGGGCGGGCAACGCTGACAACACCGATTGCGGCGTCGCCTCGCAGCATGGGCACTTTCGTAACCGCACGGAAGCCGCTCTTCAGGAAGTTGCGGCTGCCGATCGGGAGCGTCTTCACCTCCTCCCGCGCATCGGCAACGTCGACGATGCGGCGGTCGAGGATCGCAACACCGGCCATGAAGTCGCGCGTGAGGGGGAACGGGAAGATCCTGCGCCAATTCTCGACACCGGTCGCATCCTCCGCCGCAATCGCGGCCGCCGTTATCTCGCCATCCCGTGGAAGCTCGATGCTGACCGCCGAACCCGGAAAAAGCATCAGGCCCGCCTGCACGATCGCGTCGAAGACCGGCTGGGTGTCGTTCCACGAACGGCTGATGACACTCAGAATCGCGGCGGTCACGGTCTGCTGCTTGAGCGCCTCCGCAAGCTGTCTTCGAATATCCCCATTGGACGACTTGGCGGGGTGGGCGACGCCGGCCACCGCGCGGCGCCCCGGTCTCTTGCCGGGCCGCGCCCCGCTTGTCTTGCTGCCTGTGGGGACGCGTTGCCGCATGTTCACCCAAGCCTCTCGCCGCGGGATCATACAACCGCGGCGCGTCGACCGGGAGGGCCTCGCTTACCGGCGAATCAACGAGCGCACCGGCCTCTCGGCCGGCCGGAGCACCCATTCATGTCTGCGGAGATTTGTCGCCCCGTGGCGGCAATTTTTTCGTCCTGATGAAGGACGTGTCCGCCCAATCATCGTCAAAAGACGGCATGGGAGCGGCTTTCGGACCGAATTCCGGGCTCGCGAAAGATCCGGAAAGGCAAACCAGCCTTTCCAGCAAGATAATGCTTGAACGCAAATGAAGCGGCGCCGCGGACGCGGGGCCCGGCTCAGAGCCCGCGCTTCTTCTTCTTCTTCGAAGCGGCCTTGCGGGCAGCATAACGCGCGTCGCGAGCGGCCTTCTGCTCGGCCAGAAGCGACATCATGATATCCGCCTCTTCCTTGGCCTTGCGGGCGGCCTCTTCCTCGGCGAGGCGCTTTGCCTCGGCTTCGGCGGCCGCACGGGTTGCAGCTTCAGCAGAAAGCCGCGCCTCTTCGATCTTCCTTGCGGCCTCGCGCTCCGCCGTGCGGATACGACGGGCCTCTTCTATCGCGGCGCGCTCTGACCGGCGCTGCTCGAGGATGGGATCTTCGGCTTTTGCGAGGAACTTCTGCAGCATCGCCTTCCGTGCTTCGGAGGCATTCTTTTGACGGTCCTGAAGGTCCGTGTCACGAGGGTTAGTCATTCCAACTCCAGTTTGATCCAGCGCGCGGCATATATGCTATTCGTGCCCCCCGCTTCAACCTCGGATTGGCCTAAATATTCCGGAAACAACATCTCCTTCGTCCCATGACGAAGGTGTGACCGATTGAGGACACCATGCATCCGGTCTCTGTAAGGCCCGAAATCATTGAGCGCGTGCTGGCACGCCGCGGGCGCATCGACTGGTTCGACAGGCTCGATCCGGCCCGCACCGCGCTTGTTGTCATCGACATGCAGACGGCGTTCTGCGCCCCCGGCGCGCCGGCCGAAGTGCCGCTTGCACGCGCCATTGTACCTCCGATCAACACGCTGACCCACGCCCTGCGCGAACTCGGCTGCCCGGTCATCTGGGTGCTGCACGCGAATACGAGCCGCAGCGGCCGCAGCGACTGGGAGCTCTTTTTCAACCACGTCGTCAGCGAAAAGGTCCGCGAACAGACCATGGCGGCGCTGGCGCCGGGACAGCAGACGGTCTGGGCGGAACTCGATGTGTCGCCGGAGGATCACACCGTCATCAAAAACCGCTACAGCGCGCTGATTGCGGGGTCGTCCCAGCTCGAACGGCTGTTGCGCAGCCTCGGCATCGACACGGTGCTGATCGCCGGCACCAAAACCAACGTATGCTGCGAGTCGACCGCCCGCGACGCTATGATGCTCGACTTCAAGACCGTCATCCTGTCCGATTGCTGCGCGGCCCTTTCCGACGACGAGCATCGCGCAACTCTGGAGACGATTCTCCAGCAATTTGGCGATGTTTCGACTGCTGACGAAGTGCTGCGGAAACTGACCGCTTCCGGGAACACATGACCGATCTCTCTCAGCTCATCGAGGCCGTGCGTCAGCACGGCGAAGTCGTCTATGCCTTCATATTCGCCTATGCGGCATCGCATGCGATGCTGATGGCATTGTTCGCGGGCTATGCCGCTCAGCTCGGCGTGCTCGATCTGAAGATGACGATCATCCATTGTTTCGCCGGCAGCTTCGTTGGCGATGTGGTCCGGTTCTGGCTCGCACGAAACTACGGCGAGCGACTGCTCGTGCGCTGGCCACGCGTCGCCGCGCATGCCGAAACGGCCAAGCGGCTGGTTGACCACCATGCGCTGTGGCTGCCGCTGATCCACCGCTTTCCTTACGGAATTCGCGGCCTCGGCGCCTTCGCCTACGGCCTGTCGCAAATGTCGTGGGGCCTGTTCCTGATTCTCAATCTGATCGGCGCGGCGCTGTGGTCCGTCTCGATGGTCATCGCCGGCTATGCATTCGGCAAGGTCTCGGAGAAAGTGCTTGGCGACGCCGTGTCCGGGCTGAGCCTGGCAATGCTGGTCGTCTTCCTGGGCGTATCCTGGCTCCTGAGCCGGAAGCTCGAAACGGCGATCGAAACGGACGCCAAGCGCAATCCGTAGAAAGCGCGACCCGACCCTGCCGAAGAGGCCGCCCGTCACGCGTGGGGCGACCTCTCAGGCAGCGTCACAGGCGTAAATCAGCTTCAGCTCAGACCGCCGAACAGCCAGATCACCAGAATGATCGGCAGCGGGATGCCAATCAGCCACAGCAGGAGTCCACGACCCATTTTCCAGCCTCCACGAGGTTCGTTTGTGAGGTGATGAACGCCGGATTTCGAGGCTGGTTCCGCCCCCGGCTGGCCGCAGGACGCGGTTCCAAAACGCCGGTCCGGGCAATTTTGATCGAAATCAAGGCTGCCCTGCAGCGAATTGAGGACAGGCATGCTCGACAAACACCGTTGAACGCTTCTAAAACCAAAGATCTGTTGAACGGCCCCGCACGCCGGTGCGACGAAACCAGAGTGGTCCTCCGCAGGATTGTCTATCGCCATGAATTACAAGGCCTTTTTCGATAACGCCCTGAATCGTCTGCATGACGAGCGGCGATACCGCGTATTTGCGGACCTGGAGCGGATCGCCGGCCGGTTTCCACAGACGATCTGGCATTCGCCGAAGGGCGCGCGCGAAATCATCGTGTGGTGCTCGAACGACTATCTCGGCATGGGCCAGCATCCGAAGGTTATCGGCGCCATGGTCGAGACCGCGACCCGCATGGGCGCCGGCGCTGGCGGCACCCGCAACATTTCCGGCACCAACCATCCGCTGGTCGAGCTTGAGCAGGAACTCGCCGACCTGCATGGCAAGGAAGCCGCGCTTATCTTCACATCGGGCTATGTTTCGAACCAGACCGGCATCTCGACCCTGGCGAAGCTGATCCCCAACGTGCTGATCCTGTCGGATGCCTATAACCACAACTCGATGATCGAGGGCGTGCGGCAGTCCGGCTGCGAGAAGAAGATCTTCCGCCACAACGATATTGCCCACCTCGAACAGCTCCTGGTCGAAGCCGGCCCGAACCGGCCGAAGCTGATCCTGTTCGAAAGCATCTATTCCATGGACGCCGATATCGCGCCGATCGCTGCGATCTGCGACCTCGCCGAGAAATACGGCGCAATGACCTATATCGACGAGGTGCACGCAGTCGGCATGTACGGAAAACGCGGCGCTGGCGTCTGCGAGCGCGACGGCGTGATGCATCGGCTCGACGTGATCGAGGGCACGCTCGGCAAGGCGTTCGGCTGCTTCGGCGGTTATATCGCGGCGAGCCATGCGGTCTGCGACGCCGTGCGTTCCTACGCACCCGGCTTCATCTTCACGACTGCGCTGCCGCCTGCCGTCTGCGCCGCCGCCGCCGCCTCGATCCGGCATCTGAAGAACTCGCAATGGGAGCGGGACCGGCATCAGGAGCGCGTTGCGCGCGTGAAGGCCGTGCTGACCGCCGCCGGTCTGCCGGTTATGCCGAGCGACACCCATATCGTGCCGATCGCGGTTGGCGATCCGGAGAAATGCAAGGCGGCAAGCGACATGCTGCTCGCCGATCACGGCATCTATATCCAGCCTATCAATTATCCGACCGTCCCGATGGGCACCGAACGCCTGCGCGTGACGCCCTCGCCCTATCATGACGACAAGATGATCGACGCGCTTGCCGACGCCCTGTCCGACGTGTGGGAGCGGCTCGGCATGCCGCTCAATCGTTCGCTCGCGGCCGAGTAATCAGTCCTCCTGCACGGGCCTTTTCTCCGGCGGCTTCGGGGCCGGAGGCGGCGGCGTTTGTCCGTAAATCCGTACAAACAGCGGCAGCACCGCCGATATCAGCATGAAGCGCGCGACGTGGTGCGCCCCGACGAAGATCGGGTCGAGATGGAGCGCAAGCGCCAGGATCATCATCGCGTCGAGCGCGCCCGGCGAAAACGACACGATCACATCCGGCAGGTTGAGGTTGACGGTAAAGGCGGCCACCGCAGCGAACACAGACACAATCAAGATCGCAACAGAAAACGAGCCGAGCGCCGCACCGAAATGCCTGAACAGAACCCGCAGATCTGTGTTCGCGAAGCGTGAGCCTGTGACCGCTCCAAGTCCCACCATCACAGAGCTGACGACCCACCACGGCATCGACGCATGGATCAGTCCCGAACCGTGCAGGACCGCCGAGGCCAGCATCGCCCCGAAAATAAGACCGCCTGGGAAGCGCACGAAATGCGCAACGATTGCGGCTGTGGTCGAGATCCCGACCAGAAGCACAATCTCCAGAAGCGAGTCCGCCGCGACAGGGCTGCCCATCTCCGGCGCCGTCGGGACCAGCCCGAACAAGGCGAGACCGAGCGGCAGCAACGCGGTGAGGATTACAACGCGGATGGTCTGTACGATCGCGATCCCAGCCAGGTCCGAATGGTACTGTGTCGCATAGGTCATCACCTGCGACAGCGCGCCCGGTGCCGATCCGAACAGCCCGGACAGCATGGTCCAGCCGTGAACCCGCTTCAGATAAGCGGCGCTCCCAAACATCGCGCACAGCATGCCGACACAGAGCAGGACCACGCTCAGCGGCCAGGTCGCGACACCCTTAAGCGTTTCCGGCGTGACCGCGCCACCGAGCGAAATCCCGATCAGCACGAACACGACTCGCGCGAATGGCGCCGGCACTGTCATCGGCCGCCGGGCCAGAGCCGCAATGGCGACGGCGATCATGGAGCCGGATAGCCACCCGGCGGGCATCCCGATAGCGGTCAGGACGGCGCCGCCGATAGCCCCGATCAGAAGCGTTTCGCCGAGGCTCAGCAGGGTCTGACGGGACAGCAGTGGCATAGGATCCGTTATGTCTATTCCGCGACGCCTATCAAGCGGGCTGCTGCAACCCATATATGCCGGCACGTCAATACATCGGCGCGCAGGCGAGCGCCCCGGTTTCGACGCTTGTTTCCGTTCACGACCCGCGTTTTACAGGCATCGAAACTAGGGACACCGCAAATTCCATGATTCTTCCGCTGCGTTGGATCTGGCACTCCTTCGTTGGACTTGCCGCGTGCCGGCAGGAACGTCGAATCCCGCCGCACCAACGCAAAACCGCCACTCACCTTTGCCGGCACCGCTGTTTGCCCTTTCCTCGGGCGCGCGTGTATGGTCGCCGCCCTTTTTGCCGGATTCCGTATGGCCCGTGACCAGATTGACATGACGCCGGTCGAGAACCGCGACGAACTCGTCGCGTGGCTCGAATCAGGCTGCAAGCCGAAAGCCGAATGGCGAATCGGCACCGAGCACGAAAAGTTTCCATTCACGGTCCAGCACCACGATCCCGTCCCCTATGACGGCGCACGCGGTATCCGCGCGCTGCTCGAAGGCATGCAACTCCTGCTCGGCTGGGAGCCGATCATGGAGCGCGAGAATATCATTGGCCTTTATGACGTGACCGGGGGTGGCGCGATCTCGCTCGAGCCGGGCGGGCAGTTCGAGCTGTCCGGAGCGCCGGTGGAAAACGTGCACCAGACTTGCACCGAACTGATGGCGCATCTCGCGCAAGTGCGTGAAGTCGCCCGCCCACTCGGCATCGGCTTCCTCGGGCTCGGCATGAATCCGAAATGGACCCGCGCGCAGATCCCGATGATGCCCAAGGGCCGCTATCGCATCATGACGCAATACATGCCGAAGGTCGGCAATCTCGGCCTCGACATGATGTACCGGACATGCACGGTCCAGACCAATCTCGACTTCTCGTCGGAAGCCGACATGGTCAAGAAGCTGCGGGTATCGCTCGCGCTGCAGCCGGTCGCGACCGCTTTGTTCGCGAACTCGCCATTCACCGAAGGCAAGCCGAACGGATTTCTCTCCTTTCGTTCCGAAGTCTGGCGCGACACCGATCCAGACCGATCAGGCATGCTGCCCTGGGCGTTCGAGGACGGCATGGGCTTCGAGCGCTGGGTCGATTACGCGCTCGATGTGCCGATATATTTCGTCAAGCGCGGCGACGACTATATCGACGTGTCCGGCTTGTCGTTCCGCGACCTGTTCGCCGGCAAGCTCAAGGAATTGCCGGGTGAGCGCGCGACCATCTCGGACTGGGCGAACCACATTTCCACGATCTTTCCGGAAGTGCGGCTGAAGCGCTATCTGGAGATGCGCGGCGCCGATGGCGGCCCATGGCGACGCCTGCCGGCGCTGCCGGCCTTCTGGGTTGGGCTTCTTTACGACAACGCAGCGCTGGATGCGGCCTGGGACCTCGTGAAGGACTGGACCGCCGAGGAGCGGCAAAAGCTTCGCGACGACGTGCCAACACAGGGCTTCGCTGCACAGATTCGCAATCGCAGCATGCTGTCGCTCGCCGAGGAGACGCTGAAGCTTGCGCGCGAAGGCCTGACACGGCGGCGGCGCCTCAATGCCGGCGGCGAGGACGAGACGAAATACCTTGAGCCATTGGAGGAGCTCGCTTCGCGCGGCTCGACACCAGCGGAAGAACTGCTTGCGAAGTACCGCGGGCCGTGGGGCGGCTCGGTCGAGCCGGTCTTCAGCGAGTATGCTTATTGATGGCCAAGGCCACGCTCGCGACCGCCGCTCTCGAGAAGGCCGGGATAGCCTTCACGCTGCACGAATACGACTATGATCCGAATGCGCCGCGTATCGGCATGCAGGCCGCGGAGGCGCTAGGCATTTCGCCGCAACGCCTGTTGAAAACACTGATGGCGAAAGCCGGCAACGCCACCGTGTGCGTGCTTGCGCCGTCCGACAAGGAGGTCAGCCTGAAGCGGCTCGCGGTGGCAGCCGGCACCAAGGATGCGACTATGCTGCCGCCGTCCGAAGCCGAACGGATCACCGGTTATCACGTCGGCGGAATATCGCCACTCGGACAGCGCAAGCACTCCGACGCTTTCATCGAACGCGCAGCACTTTCGCATCCGACCGTCCTCGTGAATGGCGGACGGCGCGGCTTGCAGATTGAGATCGCACCGGCCGATCTGGTGCGCGCCATCGACGCGAAAGCGGCCGACCTGTGCTGAGTCGCGTGAAGCTCACCCCTTACGATTTCGCCCTCTATGCCGTGGTGGTGCTGGCCTGGGGCTTCGCCTGGATCGGCATTCATTTCCAGGTTGGCGTCGTCTCGCCCGACGTGTCTGTCTTCTGGCGCTTCCTGATCGCTGGACCGGTGATGCTGGCAATCGCTGCCTTTCGCGGCGACCGCCTGCGCTACGGCCTGCGCGATCACGCCACGTTCGCGCTGCTTGGCCTCCTGCTCTTCTCGCTGAACTTCCTGCTCTACTACCACGCCGCGGCGCTGCTGCCGTCCGGTCTGCTCTCGATCATCTTTTCGCTCGCCTCGTTCTTCAACGTATGGCTCGGCGCGCTGTTTCTCGGTGCGCCGATCGATCGCCGCGTGGTCGCGGGCGGCCTGCTCGGCGCCATCGGGATGGCGGCGTTGTTCTACCCGCAATTTGCCGGTCACGCGTTTCCGCGCGGCGCATTGACTGCGCTTGGCTTAGGTCTCGCGGGAACGCTCGCCTTCTGCTTCGGCAACATCGTGTCCGCGCGGCTGTCCAAACGGAAAAATCCGGTTTTCGCGACCACCGGTTACGCGATGCTGTACGGCGCCACCGGGGTCGCCGTGTATGCGTTTCTCAACGGTCATGCTTTCACGGTCGAATGGACGCCAACCTATCTTGTCGGGCTCGCCTATCTTGCGCTGATCGGCTCGGTCGTGGCATTCGCGTGCTACCTGACGCTGCTTGGACGCATCGGCGCGGATCGCGCGGCTTACGTGACGGTGCTTGGGCCGTTGGTTGCGCTCGCAGTCTCGACCGTGGCCGAAAACTTCCAATGGACGATGGTCGCCGCGCTTGGGCTCGTTGCCGTCCTGATGGGCAACGTCCTGGTGCTGCGGCCAACTTCTCCCTCATCCTGAGGAGGCGCGAAGCGCCGTCTCGAAGGATGGGCCGAGCGCCTATTCCGCCGCCTGAGCGGCTTCCGACAAATTGTCGAGCGACGAGATGATATGCTCGGCGAGCGCGTCGGCAAGCGCTGAGCTTTCATGCGGGTTACGGACGAGACCGATGCGGCAATAGGGCAGATCCGGGAAACCGTCGGCCGGTGTGAGCACCCGCATGCCCGGACGCAAGGTCGATTCCGGCACCACCGAAACCGCGAGCCCGGACAGCACCGCCGCGACATAGGCGCCCGCATTCGAACTCGTATAGATCACCCGGTGCGGCCGGCCGAGTTTCTCCAGATGCTCCAACGCGATCCGGCGCCACGCGCAGCTCTGCTTGCCAAGCGCGAGCGGCAACGGGCTTTCCGTGTGGGTGGCGTGCCGCACCGATGTTACCCAGAGCAGCCGCTCCTGCCGGAATTGCTCGGCCGTGCGCTGCGTTTCGGTGGCGGTGATAATCGCAAGATCGAGATCATTCGCATCGATGCGCCTAAGAAGATCGACCGACGGTTCGCACAAGACCGTCAACTCTACGCCCGGATAGGAGCGCGAGAAGCGCGCCATGATCTCAGGCAAATAGCGGTCCGCATAATCGTCCGGGACACCAAGGCGCACGCGACCTGAAAGTTCGGGCCCCGAAAAGGCCGACAGAGCCTCGAGATTCAGCTTGACGATGCGCCGCGCGTAATCGAGCAGTCGGTCGCCATCCTCGGTCAGCTTCGAGGCGCGTCCGTCGCGCGCAAAGATCGGCTTGTTGAGCCGCTCTTCCAGCCGCTTCATCTGCATCGAGACGGCGGACTGCGTCTTGTGAACGACTTCCGCTGCCTTGGTGAAGCTGCCGGTTTCGGCGATCGCAACGAAGGTGCGGAGCTGGTCAATATCGATCAGGGCGGTCATCGAGATCCTCACACAGGCCGGGGGGCCCGCTCCCTTTTCATCATCGATTGTGATGTTTGAGATTATAAACATTCGTTTCACTTATCAATGGGGCGATGCGATATCAGAACCTGTTCAACGCATTCGGGCCGGAAATCGGGTCGCGCAGAAATGAGGTCTGCGGCGATGGTTTAGGCACCGGACGAACAGGAGGTACCGATGACCGCGATTTGCACGTCCCAGCCGATCCAGAGACGCCACCGGGAACCCGCCCTGGTCCGCGCAGTCTTTGCTATCGCGCTGAACACAATGCGGAAATTCGCCCGCCTCCTGAAGAATCGTCGCAACGCCAGGATCCTGGCCGGCATGGACGACCGGATGCTCGCCGATATCGGCCTGACCCGTAGCGACCTGCGCGATGCTTACGCTCAGCCGCTATGGCGCGATCCGACGGATGTGCTGGCAGGCCGCGCGCGCGACAAGCGCATCCATCGCCGCGGACGCTTCGATAGCGTGCCCATCAACGCGCCCTCGATCGCGCCCGACACCCCGATTGACGAGACGCGGGCCAAGCGCTCGCCCTGGCACTACCTCTAAGAGCCTGCGGCCGGCCCTGCCCAGCCCGCCGCGGATCCGCCCGGCGTGTGTCCCCTCGCACGACGCGGATCAAGCGCCCGCCCGGTCCCTCCCCGGCGGGCGCTTTAATGCCGGACATGATCGAACGGCCGGTTCAGCGCCTTCTGTGTCAGTCCGCGCCTGTCCTTCACCACACCGATCGGTACACCGAACCGTGTAATGGTCGCGATCACACGGCCATCCACCAAACGGTCGCAATTCATCTGCGTCGGCGCGATGAAGAAATCCGCCTCAAGCCAGCCGGGGGACGCCCGCAGACGCTTGTCAGCGTAATTCTCGAATGAAAATCTCTCGCCGCAGACGCCGACCGCATAGGCGTGCTGAGACTTTTCTGTCGCGAGACCGAGATAGTCGTGCAGGGCGCGCACGGCCTCCGGCATCATGTTGACCCAGTAATCCATTTCGTAGCGGCGCGCGGCGCCCTCAAGCCCGCCGACCAGCGGATTGTAGAACATATACTCGTAGGGATGCAGACGCACGAGCACGCTCGCATTCCAAGCGAGGGCAAGCGACAGCGCGCCGGCGGCGCCGGCCGCAAGCCATCGTCGCGGTGAGAGAGCGCGAAGTGAGGCGTCAAATCCAATTCCGGTGAGCACCGCGAGCGGCGGCAACACGAACATGAAATGCCGCATACCGGTGAAGGCTGGACCTTCCGCCATGGCCTCGCACAACACCGGAAAGATCGCGACAAAGACAAGAAACGCCGTCTCCACATGGCGTCTCGGCAACTTCGAGAGGCCATCGCCTGCGAGCGCAATGATCGACGCTGCAATCGCGCAAAGTGCGCCCGCATAGACCACGAGCGGGACCTTGATCAGCAAATAGAACGGGACGTACCACCACGGCACGTCCGCCATGCGGTAGATCTCGCCGGCAACGATGGTGCGGATCTCGTAGTGAAAATGCGCGAAGGAAAAGATCGCGCGAAGGGGATTGAGCGGCGCAAGCCATGCCCAGGGCCAGGCCGCGATCATGATGAGATAGCCGACCAACACGGCGGGAGCGAAATACAGCGCTGATTGAGACAGGAACCGCGCGATGTTCGCGACTCGAAAAGGACGCGGCACCGACATCAGCACGATCACCCCCGCATAACCGACCAGCAGCATCCCCATCGCGCGCAAGCCGGTCGCAGCGCCGAGCATCAGACCAAACCCGAGAACATCGGTCCAACGCGGCGCCGGGAGGTCACGTCCCGCACGCAGCAGAAAAAAGATCGCCCAGATCATCGCCGCAGCGAACGGGACGTCCTTGGTGTGATTGAACATGCCTCCGAAATACGGCCCGCACACCGCGAGCGCGATCAGTGCAATGAGGCCTGAGCGCGCGCCGGCCACAAGACGCGCCGTCGCCCAAGCGCCCGCGATTCCGGCAACGCCGATCGTGGCCGACATGACATGGCGAATGACAAAAACATCGAACGGCAGCAGTTTCGCAGCGCCGACGGCGAGAACGTCGAACAGCCCGCCATACAGATAGAGATTCTTGTAGGTGAACAGCGCGGTATCCCGGAAGCCGCTTGCATAATAGCTGACTATCAACTCGCCATAGCGGTGTTGAACTTCCTCGTCGTTGGAGATGCCGTAATCGCGGACAACAATCATGGCGAGGACAAATAGTCCGCCCAGAATTGCGATGGCCGCGCGGTCCATCCAACGCGTCTGTCCGCCGAGCCATTCGTCTTCCGATTCCATGATGGAACTTTGCCCAACAGCGGCTGTTTGTCATGCTGCTGCGCACAACCGGCTTTTCAACAGGGGCAGGGCCAGCGCATTCACGACTTCGCGTACGCAGCAATCGGCCCTCGCAAGCCGGGCATAGAGACTTTAACATCCCCCATGGGTGGATTCTGGATTTCGGATAGGGGAATGAGCCGGCGCCTCGTGACGGTTGTGGTCTGTATGATGGCGCTGTTTTCAGGGATCGTGGCTGCGCGCGCGCAAGTCGGTTTCGACCGGCCTGGCAGCGATTATAACACCGCGACTGTCCGCAGTGGTGATCCGGCAGCCTGTGCCGCGCGTTGCGACCGCGACAATCGCTGCCGCGCGTGGAGCTTCTCCTATCCGCGAACCGCGGCCCGCGAGGCGATGTGCCGCCTGAAGAACACGGTCACGCCGCCGAAGGAAGACAGTTGCTGCGTCTCCGGCATCCGCGGTGCGGCGCTGCTTGAGCCGAAAACAGGTCCGACCGAGTTTTCGATCGATCGTATCGGGGGCGACTTCCGGTCGTTCGATGTCGCAACCGATCCCGCCGGCGAATCGTGCGCGAAAGCCTGTCAGGCAGACAATCGGTGCCGCGCCTTCACTTATGTGCGTCCGGGCTATAGCGGCGCCTCAGCGCGCTGTTATCTGAAAGACCGGATTACGAGGCCGCGGCGCAAACCCTGCTGCATTTCGGGCGTTGTTCGCTAGCCGCAGGCAGCGCCCCCCGGCTGAAAGGAGAAACCATGCGATTATATCTCTGTCTGGCCGCTGCGGCCGTCCTCGCCTGCGGCAGCGCCGCCGCCCATCACGGCTGGGGCAGCTACGATGCGGCGAAACCGATTACGGTGACCGGCCCGATCGTGACGTCGACATACGAGAACCCGCACGCCACCATCACAGTGAAAGCATCCGACAAGGTTTGGACGGTGACATTGGCACCGACCTTCCGCATGACCAATCGCGGCGCGACCAAGGACATGGTCGCGGTCGGCAAGACCGTGTCGGCTTACGGCTATGCGTCGACGGTCGAGAAGGACGAAATGCGGGCCGAGCGCATCACGGTGGACGGCAAGACCGTCGAGATGCGCTGATGACAGATGCTGCGCCTGCAATATTCATGGCTATCGAAGGCTCAGCCTTCGCCGCAGCCGTTCGGCAATCGCCTTACGCCTACATGTCGGCGAATGTCGCGCATATCCTGTCGCTGATGGTGTTCTTTGGCGCGGTCGTGGTGATGGACCTGCGGCTCGCCGGATTTTTTCAGGCAACATGGCCGGGGAGCATGTTGCGGCGCGCACGCACGATCGCGATCCTCGGCTTCCTCGGCCTCGTTGTCTCCGGCGCGTTGCTGTTTGTCGCTGAGGCAAGCCACGTCATTCTGAATTCAGTCTTTCAGATCAAGCTTGCCCTGATCGGGCTTGGTCTCGTCAACATCGTCTGGTTCGAGTATTTCATCGCAGACAGGGTGAGAGACCTGCAACCGAACACGCCGTTGCCCGGCAGCGCGCGTTTCGTCGGTGTGACGTCGATTGCGCTCTGGCTTGCGGTCGCTGCCTGCGGGCGGCTGATCGCGTATTTCTAGCGCTCAGCCGGACTTTCCGATCACCCGGTCCCGCCGACCGTGATCCGATCCATGCGCAGCGTCGGCTGACCGACGCCGACCGGCACGCTCTGCCCGTCCTTGCCGCAGGTACCGACGCCATGGTCGAGCGCCAGATCGTTGCCAATCATCGAAATGCGATGCAGGTCGGTCGGGCCGTTGCCGATCAGCATGGCACCCTTCACCGGCGCGCCGATCTTGCCGTTCTCGATCTTGTAGGCCTCGGTGCACTGGAACACGTATTTGCCCGAGGTGATATCGACCTGTCCGCCGCCGAAATTCACCGCGTAGATGCCGTTCTTCACCGAGGCGATGATCTCGCCGGGCTCGCGGTCGCCCGCCAGCATGTAGGTGTTGGTCA
>CAZIKZ010000070.1:0-16184 GCA_964539845.1 uncultured Hyphomicrobiales bacterium | reverse complement strand
TCAATCTCCCGACTTTCGACGGATTGATTGTTCAGTAATGCTGGACGCATAACAATGCTCTGCTGTCCTTTAGCGTGGTAGTCCGGAATGGCGCATTCAGAAGAAATTCCATCGGTGTGTTCGGGGACTAGTGTGGAGACGATGGACGGTGAGATGGTCCTTTATCGCGACGCGGTGAAGAAGATGATTTATTTAAATGAAAGCGCCAGCCTGGTGTTTCAGATGTGCGACGGGAAAATGAGCGTGCGGGAGATCATTGACCTGCTCGCCAAGGCCTATCCTGATGATGCTCAATCGATAGCGCGCGATGTTTATGAAGCGATAGATTACCTGGTCGAAGAGGAGGTTTTGCGTCTCGAAAGCCAGAAATAAGCGCTACAGCCGGCGAACTCGGACTAAGCAGCGGAAGGTTTTATTTGACGAGAACGTTCCCGTCGCCGCTGTTGGCTCGTTGCAAAGGCGGTCATTTGCTGCGCCAAAGGCGGTGAAGCCACATCCATTGATCTGGATGTTCGCGGACCCATTGCTCTACAACCGACATGAACGATTGCATTGTTGCGGCAATATCGACTCGACCGGAGCTATCGCGTGATCGTTCGACGGGGCCGGTGACGTCGATGCAAAGCCGGCCGTCTGGCAGGCGGATCGCCCGAAGACCGTAAATCGGCCAATCGATGCTCCGCGCGAGTCGGGCAAATGCGGGGTTCACCTTACACGTCCGGCCAAAAAACATAACATCGATGCCGTCAGCATCGTGCTGGTCGATCATCACCGCAACGGATGCGCCACGATCGATGGCGCTCTTCAATTTGTATGCCGCATCCGATGTTACCGGAATGTATGTCTCAGCGCCGCCGGGGCGGGCGTCGGCAAGGAGTTTAGCAATCGGACCCAGATGCTGTACGCGCACAGGAACAACGAGGTCGATGCCAAGCGCTCGAGCCAAAGGCGCCGGTATTTCCCAGTTTGCGAGGTGAGCGGTGAAAAGCAGATACGATGTACGGTCGCGCCGGAGTTCTTCGAGCAGCCGAAGTGCCGCTTCACTCAAGAACAGGTTGTCGCTATTTTTTTCACCCAACCTGAACGATAGGGTTCGATCCAGATTTAAGATGCCCGAGCAGACACGTCCGTAGTTCTCCCAAACTTTGCGCAAAGTCTTGTCGAGTTCCGGCCGTGTCAAATCAGGAAAGGCCTTTGCAAGATTGTCGCGCCCAATGCGGTGCTCCGGAAGGAGAGGGCCGACGATTCGCATGACATATCCACCAAGCGCGGATGTATGGTCAGGATTGAGACGCCGCAGGAGGTTGAAGCACCGCTCCACAACCTGAGTTGAGAAGCCCTTTTTTTCACCAGGACGGCTGACCTGATCGTACGAAACCGATACGCGTGGGTTCGCGGCTGAAGCCTGTGCGACGAGTGTGCTAACAAAAAAGCGAAACGAGAGGCCGCGATCTTCTCTCAATCCGATGCGAACAAAATGGTCCTGCGCCAAAGTCGCCGTGCTTCCGTCACGTGCGTGGACCTTGCAGCGCCACATTAATGCCGAGGTTTGACCGGCGACGCCGAAGTTGCGCACTTTGTAGCTGTGGATCTTCTCAATGTCGCCAAATGCTATGCGCCGTTGGTCTTGCCGATCCGTCCACTCCAGCGCATCTGGTGTTATCCGGAAGGTTCGGAGAGGGCTCAAAAATCCGAGCCTGAAGGTATGCTTTGCGCCAGCCATTGCCAAAAGTGGTTCGAGCCTCAGTCAAACGACTATGACACGCGAGGAATCGTTTTGCTCGCCAAAGGGCGCGGTATCGGTCGAAATTGCGCTGTTTTAGGTCTCGTGTTCCAATATACCGTTCGATGATTGTGCGGCGGGCTGTCTGGACTTAGATACACTTACGAGGCCGAAGCGAATTGTCCCGATCATGCGAATGACACTCTCAGAAAAGATAATCGCCAGGGCGGCGGGACGCGTGTCCGTCTCCCCCGGAGAGATCGTCACCTGTTCCGTCGACCTCGCAATGATCCACGATTCAGGCGGCCCGCGCCGGGTAGAACCCATTCTGAAGCGGCTCGGTGTCGGTGTCTGGGATCCGGACAGGATGGTCTTGATTACGGACCATTATGTGCCTGCGACCGACGACGAGAGCCAGCGCATCCAGGATATCACCCGAGCATTCGCGGCCGAGCAGCGCATCGCGAACTTTTACGATCGTCAGGGCATCTGCCACGTTGTGCTGCCAGAGCGCGGACATCTGCGGCCCGGCATGTTCGTGGTTGGCGGCGACAGCCATTCACCCACTGGTGGCGCCTTTGCCGCTTATATGTTCGGCATCGGCGCGACTGAAATGGCCGGCGTTCTCGCGACCGGAGAAATTTGGGTCCGCGTACCGGACACGATCCGAATTGAATGGACCGGTCGTCTCGGCCGCGGCGTGTCCGCCAAGGATATGATGCTTCATCTGTGCGCCCGGCTGGGAATGGATGGCGGCCGCTATCAGGCGGTGGAATATACGGGCGAAGGTGTTCGTGGGCTTCCCATGCAGGAGCGGATGACGCTGTCGAACATGGCGGCGGAGCTCGGAGCGCAGGCGGGTCTGATCGAAGCCGATGAAACGACCGCGGCCTATCTGAGCGCCGCCGGGTCGCCGATCGAGCGATTCGCAGACTGGCGCAGCGATGCCGATAGCCGCGTATCGGAACATCATGTATTTGACGCCAGCACGCTTGCTCCGCAGGTCGCAGCGCCGCACAGCCCGGCTAATGCTGCGCCGGTCGAAGAATATGCGGGCATGGCGATCGATGTTGCCTATATCGGGGCCTGCACCGGCGCAAAGCTCGAAGACCTGCGAATGGCAGCTGAGGTGTTGCGTGGCCGCAAGGCTGCAAAGACTGTCGATTTGGTATGCGCACCCGCTTCGCTGCGTGATCAGGAGATCGCGCGTCGAGAAGGAACGCTCGGTGCAATTCTCGATGCCGGTGCGCGGCTGTTGCCGAACGCGTGCGGTATATGTGCCGGATATGGTGACAACCGGCTTGGCGAAGACGTGGTTGCGATGTCCTCGACAGCGCGCAACTTCAAGGGCCGCATGGGTGCAGGCAGCTCGAAAGTCTATCTCGGCTCGCCGTTCACCACGGCGGCCTCGGCAATCGAGGGGCGGATCGCAGACCCACGTCCCTATCTGCAAGGGGGGCAGGCGTGAGCGGGCGTGCATTCGTGTTCGGCGACGATGTCGATACCGATGTGCTCGCCCCCGGGCGCTACATGAAGGGCCCGATCGAGGAACTCGCGCAACATTGCCTTGAGGCCATAGCGCCTGAATTCGCGGGGGATGTGCGTCCGGGCGACGTCGTGGTCGCGGGCCGCAATTTCGGCATGGGGTCTTCGCGTGAACAGGCCGCGCAGGCGCTGAAGGTGCTGGGAGTCGCAGCGGTCATCGCCAGATCCTTCGGAGGTATTTTTTATCGCAATGCGCTCAATCTCGGTTTGCCAGCTATTGTTTGTGTGGAAACCGACGCAATCCATGCGGGCGATCGACTGCGCATCGATCTGGCGAGGGGTACGGTGGCGAACGAGACCAGTGCCCGCACCCTGCAGAGCGAGCCGCTTCCGCAATTCCTGCTCGATATGCTTGCGGATGGCGGGCTCGTTCCTCATCTGGAAAAGAAGTTCGCCCGGGAGAAACTGCGTTGATCAGTCCTTGCGCAGCGCCTTGATGAAATCCGCGCACGTCGTCACGTCCGCGACCGAGTGAAGTGCCGCGACATTGGCATCGTGCACCTCCGCTGAAAATGCCGCGCAACCGTCTTCCAGGAGAAGGCAGGAAAAATCGCGGACATGCGCATCGCGCAGCGTCGAGGCTACGCCGCCATTTGTGACGATCCCACAGAATGCCAGCGTGTCGATCCCCGCCTTGCGCAGCACCCATTCCAGCCTGCTCATGTGGAAGGCCGAATAGGCGACCTTCTCGACCGACAGGTCGGCAGGCTGAAGTTCGTCAACGAGGGCGTGGCCGAAGCTCCCGGGCGCAAAATCATCCTTGCGCAGGAACGGGCGCAGCGTTTTGAGATGCGGCGAGATAAGAGGCTCTCCCTGCTTGCCGGGGACCAGCGTGAAATGGGTCGAGATCACCCAGCCTCCGGCGGCGCGAACCGCGTCCGCAACGGGTTTCACCCGTGCCGGCAGTGCAGCGATTGCGGCCGACGTCGCACCGCCGCGGGCATACGCGCCTTTCGGATGGAGGAAGTCGTTCTGCAGATCGACGATGACGAGGCCTACAGACTCTGGTCGCGAGAGATCGATCATGGCGTGCGCCGTTCGATAATGATGTTGCCGAAGCGATCCACGCGCCCCTGCAAGTCCGGCTCGATGAAGATGGTCGCATCCTCCTGTTCGAGGACCGCGGGGCCTGCGATCAGCACATCGACCGGTAGCGAACGACGGGCATACACCGCGGCCGCGTGCCAGCGGCCATCGACATAGACCGGCCGTTCGCCCTGTTTTGCCGCCGCGATGCTGCCTCCGAGCGGGGCAAGCTTCGCCAGATCGAGCTTCGGACGGCGGCCGATCAGTGCGACATGGAGGTTCAGCACACGGATCGCAATTCCATCCAGCAGCCGCCCATAGGCCTCTCGGTAGCGGGCCTCGAAGGAATCGTGCAGCGCCGGTCGATCGACGGCTTTGTCGCGCTTCCATGCGACGGGAACAGCGACGGTGTGGGTCTGGCCGAGATAGAGCATGTCGCAAGACACAAGCGCGTCGCGTCCTTCGAACGCAACGCCGGACTGGTCGAGCAGACGCATCCCGGTTTCGACCTTGTCCGCGATCTCGGTATTGAACGCGCGGAAATCGATCTCTTCGAGGGTGCGATTGACCGTGTGCACGAAGTCGTGGCGCATGTCCGCAATGACACAGCCCAGCGCAGAGGTCACCCCGGGATAAGGCGGGACCAGCGCCGCCTTGAGGCCGACCTCTTTCATCAGTGCACCGGCGTGCAGGGCTCCGCCGCCCCCGAACGGCATGAGTACGAAGTCGCGTGGATTATGCCCGCGCTCGATCGAGACCAGGCGGATCGCGCCCGCCATGCGGCTATTGGCGACCCGCACGATCGCTTCAGCGGCGGCGACTGGATCGAGTCCGAGCGGATCGGCGACATGTGTCTTGATCGCCGTCTTGGCGGCATCGACATCGAGTCGCTTCAGGCTGCCACCGATCGGCCGTTCCGGATTGATGCGCCCAAGCACGACGTTCGCGTCGGTGAGTGTCGGTCGCTCGTTGCCCTGGCCGTAGCAGACGGGCCCCGGCACGGCGCCCGCCGATTCCGGGCCGACCTGCAACAATCCGCCGCGATCGACATTCGCAATGGAGCCGCCGCCAGCACCGATTGTCGTGATCTCGATCATCGGCGTGCGCACGACGAGGCCGAAATCGATCGCGGTCTGCGCCGCAAGAGCAGTCTCACCGCGTGCGATCAGCGACACGTCGAAACTTGTACCGCCGACATCGCCGGTGACGACGTTCGGAAAACCCGCTGTCTCGGCAATATGCGCGGCGGCGATGACCCCGGCCGCTGGACCGGAGAGCGCGGTGCGCACCGGCATAGCCTTGGCGGTCTCGACCGTCATGACGCCACCATTCGACTGCACGATCAGCAACTGTCCGGCGAACGATTGAGCTTGGAGTTCCGAGGCCAGCTTGTCGAGGTAGTCTGCGACGACCGGCTGAAGATAGGCATTGAGCACGGTGGTGGAGGTGCGCTCGAATTCGCGGATCTCCGGCAATATATCGCTGGAAATGTTCACGTATGCGTTGGGCCAAACCGACCTGATCGCTTCCGCGGCAATCCTCTCGTTCTCGGCATTGGCGTACGCGTTGATGAAGGTTACCGCGACGGCTTCCGCACCGCGTGCGAGCAATTCTTTTGCTCGCTCCTTGACCTCATCGGGACTGATCGCGGTGTGAACGGTTCCGTCAGCAAGGACGCGCTCGCGCACTTCGACCCGGCGCTCCCGCGGCACCACCGGTTCAAACTGACCCCATAATCCCCAGGTCTGCGGCCGGTCACGCCGGCGCATTTCGAGAACGTCACGAAATCCTTCGGTCGCGATCACACCGGCCTTGCCGCCCTTGCGTTCGAGCAGCGCATTGGTCCCGACCGTGGTGCCATGCACGATGGTTGCGACGGCGGAAATATCGTCAGCGCCTTGCTTGATGCCGCTCAGGAATCCGGCTGCCTCGCGTCCGCGCGTAGACGGCACCTTGGCGATCCAGGACTTGCCGGTGCTTTCGTCGAGGTAGAACAGGTCGGTGAACGTTCCACCGACATCGACGCCGATGACCAGACGACCGCTCATGCCGCGCTCGTTCTGCCGTAAGCTCGCAGTCCGGTCTCACGCGAGACGTAGCCATTTTCAATGTCGCGCGTGATCGCAGCCTCGGTGCGCTCGGCGGTTGGGCCATAGCCGCCACCACCCGGCGTTTCAAGCCGCACCCGGTCGCCTTTCGCGAGTTTGACGCCGACCCATTTGGAAGCCATGGGAGGCGCTTCCGCGGTGCAATCCTTTCGGATCACGCTGAACCGGTTCAGCGCGCCGGGATCGCCGCCGAGTACGCCCGGCGGGGCGAAGCGTCCGCGCTCTCCGAACAGAAACACATCGGCGTGGTCTTCGAGCAGTTCGATTTCATAGATCGCGCCGAGCCCGCCGCGATGGCGCCCGGGACCGCCGCTGTCCGGCCTAAGCGCCCAGCGTGTGAACATGACAGGATAGGCCGCCTCCAGGATTTCGACCGGCGGGATGGTCGCGGTCGAGATCGGTGCGTTGCCGTGATTGAGCCCGTCGCCTTCGGGGTGCCCGCCATGCCCTCCGCCAAAAAACGAGAACATGACCCAGCGTCGACCGTCCTTGCGATGACCGGCCAGCGACAAGGCGTTGATCGTGCCATAGGCGCAGCCGTTGATGCGATCGGGGCAGGCCTGTGACAGCGCAACGAATACCGTGTCGATCATGCGCAGGATCGTTTCGGTATATCCGCCGACTGGCTTCGGCCGCTTCGCGGAAAGCAGGCAATTGTCCGGTATTACAAAGCGAATTGGATCGAGCACGCCCGCATTTGCAGGTACGTCTCGAAATACATGCTTCAGTGCGACATAGCAGGCGGCGATGGCGGTCGAGCGCGAGATATTGACCGGCCCCGCGCAGGCCTCCGAGCAGCGGGAGAAATCCAAGGTCATCGCGTCGCCTTCGATGTGCAGGTCGAGCGCGATTTTCAGCGGCTCGTCGCGGATACCATCATTGTCGAGATAATCTTCCGCAGAATAGGTCCCGTCTCTCAGCTCGACGATGTTCGCGCGCATGAGTTGCGCTGCCCGCGCCCGCAATTCCGACATGGCCGCTGCAACTGTTGCATCGCCAAATTCGTCGAGCAGCGTGGTCAGGCGGCGCACGCCGAGATCGAGCGCGTTGATTTGACCGTTAAGGTCGCCGTAGACGCTGTTTGGCAGGCGCGAGTTTGCCGTCACGATGTCGATGACGTCAGTGCGCAATTCGCCTTTTGCGAACAGTTTCACCGGGGGGATCAGCATCCCTTCCTGAAAGCATTCGGTCGCAACCGGATTGTAGTTCCCCGGAACGTTGCCGCCGACGTCGTGCCAGTGGCCGACAGAGGCGAGCCAGCAGAACACGCGGCCATCGCGGAAAAACGGCCGCACCAGCTTGAAGTCGGAGAGGTGCGTGCCACCGTCATACGGGTCATTGAAGATATAGACGTCGCCATCCGCGAGGTCGCCCTGCCGGCTGGACTTTTCGATCACCGCCTTGACGGCGAAGGCCATGGCGCCCACGAAAATCGGTAAGCCGGCCTTGCCTTGTACCAGCGTTTCTCCGGTGTCCGCCTGATACAGCCCGTGGCTCGCGTCGCGCGCTTCCGCGATGATCGGATTGAACGCGGTGCGGAACAGCGTCGCATCCATCTCGTCGGCGATTTGCTCCAGGCGGCCTTTGAGAACGGCCAAGGTCACCGCATCGAGGCTACTCATAGCGCTGGCCCAGTTCGAGCATGTCGTCCGTTCCGACGATGTCGTTGATGCCCTTGAAATCGAGCATCCGGTCGCGGAACGGCGTGGTGCTGCCATGCGCTTTCAGGCTCGCGAAATAATCGGTGAGGTGATGCGCGAGTGCCCGCACCGTGCCACCGGGGAAAATCGCCAGAGAGAATCCGAGTGCTTCGAGTTCGATAGCGTCATGCAGCGGAGTCTTGCCGCCTTCGACCATATTGGCGAGCAGCGGTGCGCGGCCTCGAAAGCGTGTGCCGATCGCGGCGAGTTGTTCAGCCGATTGCGGCGCCTCGATGAAGAGCACGTCGGCGCCGGCGGACAGATAGGCGTCCGCGCGATCCAATGCGGCATCGAATCCTTCGACCGCGATAGCGTCGGTCCGGACGACCAGGAGCACGTCGTCATTCGGCCTTGCGTCCAGCGCGGCACGGATCTTTCCGCACATTTCCGCGGTAGACACGAGCTCTTTGCCGGTTAAATGACCGCAGCGTTTTGGCGTTACCTGATCTTCGAGTTGCAGGGCTGATGCGCCGGCCTGAGCCAGGAGCTTCACGCTACGCTGCACATTCAGCGCGTTGCCGAAGCCGGTATCCATGTCGACGATCAGCGGGATCGAAACCCGCTCGCGGATAGCGGCCACGATATCGGCGATCTCGCTGAAGGAGACGAGTCCGATATCCGGCCGTCCAAGCCGGGTATAGGCGATGGACGCGCCGGACACATACGCGGCCTCGAAACCGGCCCGCTCGATCAGGAGCGCGGACAACGCGTCGTAGCAGCCGGGTGCGACGACCAGGCCGGGCATCTTAAGGCGTGCGCGCAGGCTGACCATGTCAAAGACCGAGATAGGCTTTCTTCAATTGCGGATCGTCGCGCAATGCGGCGGCCGGACCTTCCAGTACGATGCTGCCATTTTCAAGCATATAGGCGCGCGACGCGATTGCGAGCGACTGTACGACATTCTGTTCCACCAGAAGAATGCCAGGACCGTCGGCCCGGATACGCTCGATCAGGCCGAACATCTCCTCGACCAGAAGCGGCGAAAGGCCAAGCGACGGCTCGTCCAGGATCAGGAGCTTTGGCTCCGCCATCAGGCCGCGGCCGATCGCCAGCATTTGTTGTTCTCCGCCGGAGAGCGTGCCGGCAGTCTGCCGCAGCCGCTCCTTGAGGCGGGGGAAAATGGTAATGGCGTGGTCGAGGTTGCGCACCCGGTTGGTACGCCCACGGCGATAGCTGCCGAGTTCGAGATTTTCCCGGACGCTCAGATTGGGGAACACGCGGCGCCCCTCGGGCACATGCACCAGGCCAGCTTCGACCATGACCGATGCATCGCGGCCGGTCATATCCGTGCCGGTGAAATTCACCGAACCCGACCAAGGTGGCATCAGGCCGCTCAGCACGCGATTGAGCGTGGACTTTCCCGCGCCGTTCGAGCCGAGCACCGCGATGACTTCACCTTCGGCGACCTGCATGGAGACGCCGCGCAGCACCGGTACCGCGCCATAACCGGCATCCAGTGTCTTCACCTCAAGGAGCATGGGAGGCCTGCAACTGGGTCTTGACGCGTTCGGCGGCTCCGTGCCCGAGATAGGCTTCGATGACCTGCGGATCGCTCGCCACCTGCGCGGTGCTGCCTGACGCAATAATCTGGCCGTTGTTCAGAACATAGGCCCGGTCCGAGAGGCTGACGACCGCCTGCATCACATGCTCGATCAGCATCACGGTGACGCCGCTGTCGCGGATCGCACGCACCACCGGCACGATCTCCGAGATTTCGGTCGGGTTCAGCCCAGCCATCACCTCGTCGAGCAGAAGGAGCTTCGGATCGGTGGCCAGCGCACGTGCAAGTTCGAGGCGCTTTCTGCCGGCGACCGTGAGCGTTATGGCGGGCTGGTCGAGCCGCCGATCGAGGCCGACTTGCGCTGCCACCTTTTCGGCCTTGGCGAGCGCCTGGCGGCGATGTGCAATGTGCAGATGCGCTCCAACCGCGATATTCTCGCGGACGGTCAGCGCTCCGAACGGCTGTACGATCTGGAATGTGCGCACCATGCCGCGTGCGCAGATGATGTGCGGTGCAAGGCCGGTGATTGCCTGTCCCATGAACCGGACGTGGCCGGCATCCGGTGCGACAAAGCCTGTAATGGTGGCGAACAGGGTGGTCTTTCCGGCCCCGTTCGGCCCGATCAGGGCGACAATCTCGCCTTCCGCGACATCGAGTGACGCTCCGTCCACCGCCTTGATGCCGCCGAAGCGCTTGCTGAGATCGCGGACCTCAAGCATCGGCGGCTTCCTGTTTGCGGCGCGTCCGACGCGTGAATAACCCTGCGACGCCATTCGGCAGGAACCGTAGCGCGACAATCAGGACGATTCCATAGAGCACGAGATTAAGGCCGGGGGCATTGCCGGTCGCCTGCTTCGCGGCTTCACCGAGCGCGTGCAGAACGACCGATCCGAATAGCGGGCCAAAGACCGAACCCAGACCACCGACAATGCAAACCAGCAACGCTTCGATTGACATGGCTGGCCCGAAAGCGATGTGGCTGTCCACGAACAGATAATTCTGCACGTAAAACACACCCACCGTCGCCGCCATTCCGCCCGACAAGGTGATCGCGAGAACCTTGGTTCGGACCAGGTTGATGCCGAGTGCCTGCGCCGCATCCTCGTTCTCGCGCACTGCCATCAGTTGTGCGCCAAAGCGTGAATTCTCCAGCCAGACCGCAATCAGAGTTCCGATCACGACCAGTACCCAGACGATCAGATAGAACATGCGCCGGTCCGCGAACTGAAAGTTCTCCACGCTGCGCGACAGCGGGATCAGCATCCCGAAGCCACTGCCGGTGTACTGGAATGACGAGACAAGGACGCGCGCCACTTCGGCGAAGGCAAGCGTCACCAGCGCAAAATAAGCGCCGCGCAGCCGGTACCGGAACACGAGCAGGCCGATAATGCCGCCGATCGCGGCACCGGCCACAATCGCGATCGCACCCGCGGCATAGGCGTTCACGCCGAGGCGCACCTGCAGTACCGCCGTGCCGTAGGCGCCGATCCCGAAAAAGAGGGCGTGCCCAAACGAAAACTGACCGCCATAGCCGCCCAGTACGTTCCACGATTGCCCGAGGAACGTGAACATCAGCACCAGCAGCCAGAACGACAGCCAGAATTCCGAGCGGACAGCGAATGGTACGCAAAGAAGGAGCGCGAGCAGAATGATGCCGGCGACCCGGGCGCTCATGCGCGCGCTCCGAACAACCCGGTGGGCCGGAAAAGCAACACCAGGATGAAGATGACGAAGATGCCGAGCTGGCCGAGGCTTTCACCAAGATACAACCCGCACAGCGCTTCGACCACACCGAGCAGCAATCCGGCGACCAGCGCGCCGGTAAAGCTCCCCATTCCGCCCAGCACCACGGTTGTGAAGGCAACCAGCACAAAGGCGTAGCCGACCTGGGGCGTCACATAGAAAGTCGGGAGGAGAAGGCAAGCCGCGGCTGCGACCACCGCGGTTCCAAGTCCGAAGGTCATGGCGTAGATGTGTTCAACCCGAATGCCGACGAGCCGCGCGCCCTCGCGCTCGCGCGCCACAGCCCGGATCGCCTTTCCGAGATCGGTCCAGGCGATCAGCCACCACAGCACGGCGCAAACAACCAGCGCTCCGAAAAATGCGATGGCCTTGGGCAAGGGGATCAGCGCCACGCCGAGATCCAGAACCTCAAACGAATATTTGGTATCGATGGTTCGGGTCGTGGACGTCCACAGCCAAAGCGCCAGATTGTCGATGATGATCGCCAGACCGAGTGTGACGAGCAGGATATTCTCGTCGCGTCCATGACTCGCCGGATGGATAACAAAGCGCTGCAACACGTAACCCAGTGCAAAAAAGGCCGGCATCAGCACGAAGATCGCAAGATAAGGATCGACGCCTCCGAGCGCGTAAAGAAAGAACGCCGCATACAGCGCCAGCATCAAGAGGCTGCCATGGGCGAAGTTGATAATGTGCAGAACGCCGTAGATGAGCGTAAGACCGAGTGCGATGAGGGCGTAGACCGCGCCCATCGTCACTCCGTTCAACACAGCCGGCAATAGCAGCCCGAAATTTAGCATGTCAGCAGCAAAGCTGCATCGGCGACACGTGAGCGATATTACGGGATCGGGAACACTGTCTTGGCTGATGCAAATTCCTGCGGATAGATCACCTCAACGTTGCTCTTGAGAATCTGGGTGTTGGCAGGCTGTGCCCCTTCGTTCTGGCCCTTGACGAATTTGGTCGGACCATACGGCATGATGTGGTCCCCATAAGTGGATGATGCCAGCGCATCATTGACCTTGGCGCGGTCGGGGGTACCCGCGCGCTCCAACGCATCAGCCAGCACACGCATGCACGAGTAATTGAGCATGACTTCGTAAGTCAGCTCCCAGCCTTTTTCGGCGACCTTCTTGGCGAAGGCTTGCGACAGCGGCTTGGTCGGGTTGTACCAATGATTGCAGTCCATGATGTATTCGGCGGCTTCCGGGTATTGTTTGGCAAACCCGATATTCGACGCAGCGCCGCCAAGCATGGCGTAGGTCGCAACCTTCGGTTTGACGCGCTGCTGCTGCAGCGTGCGCGACATCAGGATGAAGTCGTTCTTGTAGTTCGACGGGATGATCAGGTCGGGATTGGCCTGCCGAATCTGGAGCGCGATGTTGGTGAAATCGCGCTGCGGGGTCGGATGGCTCAATGTCTGAAGGACCTGCAGCCCCAGCTCCGGCAGCCTGGCGTTCAGAAGCTTCGCCATGCCCGAGCCAAAGGCGCCATCCTCGTGCACGATTACAACGGTCTTCGCCGGGTTTCCGGCGGCGGCATTGATCTTCTGCAAGGCTTCAAGCGCGAAGGAGGTAACCTTGCCGAAACCGGGTGCGAACCGGAACGTGGTGGGCAGACCGCGGGTGACGATCGCGTCGACGACGCCGACGTCGACAAGATGCGGCAGATTGTGCTTGGCCGCAGCCTGTGTGGTCGCGAGCGCGATGCCGGATGCGTAGGGGCCCTGAACCGCGACCACGCCGGCTTCAGCCAGCCGATCTATCTCGGCCGCGCCGACTTCGGGCTTGGACTGGGCATCTGCGAGCAGTGCCTCGATCTTGGCACCTCCCATAGACTTGATCCCGCCCGCGGCGTTGATCTCCTCGATTGCGAGCAAGGCGCCGCGGCGGCATTGCTCGCCCTCGTAGGCCAGCGGTCCGGTCACGGGGTGCAGCACGCCGATTTTGACGGGTTGGCTTTGCGCGCGCAGCACGCCCGGCATCGCGAGGCTCATTGCCGCGAAGCTGGCGGTAGCCATTAGCCCACGGCGGGTCAGACCATGCTGACACGCGTTCGACTTGCCCATCTTGCTCATGCCTGTGACTCCGAGTGAGGACGCTCTTGGCCAAAAAATTCGCGGATTGCGGGCCCGACGAGGGCGCTCGCAATGCTTCGACGAATTATGAACTGAAACCTGAGGCTAAATCTACGGCCTCGGCTTTCGGGCACAGGCGGCAAAAATCCCTGTTTTCTTCCGGAAGTTCCCGGCTTTGGCCAAATCTTTAGTATCCGCAGCCGGCCGCTGTGTATTGGCGATCTAAGCTCCGGCAACACAAACGAACGGCTTTCACCTGACGAAATTTTTCAACTCGCCGATGCCTTCGATGCGAGATGAGATTACGTCGCCCGATTTCAGAAATTGCCCACTCGCGCTTCCGACACCGGCCGGCGTTCCAGTCAGGATGATATCGCCCGGCCAGAGCGTCAGTGTTCTGGACAGGTCTGATATCTGTTCGGCGATCGTGAAGATCATCTCGCTCGTATTTGAGCTCTGTTTGACCTCGCCGTTGATCGACAGAGAGATCGACAGATTTTGCGGATTGGAAATAAACGCGGCGGGCGTGATCCAGGGCCCGAGTGGGCAGCCTGTGTCGAAGCTTTTGTGAGCGACCCAGTCGAACCGGAATGGGGAGTGAATGGCCATCCCGTTGCGGCGGCTGAAGTCGCGGGCCGAAAGATCGTTGGCGATGGTGTAGCCAGCCACGCATGACAGCGCGTCGTCAACGGAGATGTTCTTTGTTTTGCGGCCGATGACAGCGACGAGTTCGACCTCCCAGTCAAGTTTCTGCGAGCCGGCCGGGATCTCTATCTGATCGTCGGGTCCTATCACGCTGCGCGAATTCTTGATGAAGTGCCACGACCTGAGTCCGAGGGTATGTGGATCGGGATCTGGTTCGATATTGGCAACTCTTGCCATTTCGGCGACGTGGTCGGCGTAATTGGCGCCGGCACAGAACACAGTTCCCGGCACGGGCAGCGGGGCGAGAAGTCTTTGAGCCTGGAGAGGGCGTCCCGAAAGCTCTCCGTTGATCGCCTTGTCGATCGTGGACTGGATGCGTTGCTGCGCGCCGGACCAGTCCGCCAGGAGTGACAGCATGGTCGTGTCCGCGGGGTGACCTGTCGCGTCGTGTAGGTCGTAAAGCATGTGCTCAAGTACAAAGGCGGCATGCGCCTGTGAGCTCGCGTTGTAGGTCACGAGTGAATAGCTTTGCATCGGAATCGGCTCACGGTCAGGTACAAAAATCCCCGCGGTGGCGTTTCCACCGCAGGGATCGCGTGGTGCAGTCTCGATTTGCGGTTTACTCGATGACGATCTTGGCTTTCTCGATCACGGGAGCCCAGCGGTCATGGCTTTCCTTGATGAGCACAGCCATCTGTTCCGGCGTGCTGCCAAAGGGTTCCGCCTGCAACTCTTCAATCCGCTTCCGCAAGTCCGGGGATTGCAGCGCCTTGGCGATCAGCCCGGACAACTTTGCCGTGACGTCCTTAGGCGTGCCTGCCGGCGCCGCAATGGCCATCCAGGTGTCCGAATAGAAGCCAGGTAAAGTCTCTGCAAAGGTCGCAGCGTTGGGGAAGGATTTGATGCGATCCTTGCCGCCGACAGCGATCAGTTTCAGTTTGCCGTTCTGAACATGCTGCATACCCGACAGCATATTGTCGGCAAGAATATCGACCTGCCCGGCGAGCAGATCGTTGATCGCAGGCGCGCTGCCACGATAAGGCACATGCACCATGTCGACATTGGCCCGCATCTTCAGCGCTTCAAGCGTGAGATGGCCGATCTGGCCAAGGCCCTGCGAGGCATAGTTGAGCTTGCCCGGATTGGCCTTCGCGTAACTGATGAGTTCGGGGAGTGTGTTGGCCGGGAGATCGGCGCGTGCAAACAACACGGTCGGGTAGGTCGCCAAGACGCTGACCGGCTCCAGTGTGCGTGGGTCGAAGCGCAGTTTCGGATTGAGCAGGTGATTGACGCTGAAGCTCAGTTGCGGGGCGTTGATGAGGGTGTAGCCGTCGGGCGTCGAGCGAGCCACGCCTTCCGTGCCGATATTTCCCGAGGCACCCGGCTTGTTCTCGATGATGACCGCTTGTCCAAGCGAGGGGCGCATCTGTTCGGCAACGAGCCGAGGAAGCAGATCGGCGGTGCCACCGGCCGGGAAGGGAACGACGATCGTAACCATCCGCGATGGAAATGACGGGTCGGCCTTTGCGCCGAGGGTGGGCGCTGTCACGAGTGCCATGACGCAGCCGACAGTGCAGATAGCGGTGAGTGTCTGTCTTTTCATAACTTTTGCGTTTCCCGTGACGTTTCTCGGTTTCATCTTGCTCAATTCCATCTTTTATGCATAAAAGCGACAGCTGCGCAATATGGCGTTGTGCAGCGGGCCTCACCGAGGCTGTTTTGCCAGCCGAGACATTCACTTGCGCGTACCCAGGATCGAACCGGCGAATGACGATCCCGAAGACAGGCCGCTTTCGGAGCAGGCCTATCAACTGATCCGTGATGACATTCTCAGCGGTGTCATCGCCGCGGGAGGCAAGCTGAAGATCGATGCCTTGCAGCGCGGATATCAAATTTCCAGTTCTCCGTTGCGCGAGGCGCTCAACCGGCTGGTCGGCGAAAGCCTTGTGGTCGCCGACGAACGTCGGGGTTTTCGCGCCGCGCCATTGACGGCGAAGGATCTGATGGACCTCACGGCCATGCGGCTTGTCGTCGAGACCGGAGCGCTGGATGCATCGATCCAGCAGGGCTCGGATGCGTGGGAAGGTCAGGTCGTCGCGGCCTTCTACCGGCTCGA
>CAZIKZ010000069.1:0-16332 GCA_964539845.1 uncultured Hyphomicrobiales bacterium | reverse complement strand
GTCTGGGTCAGGTCGACGACGCGGATGCGGCCGTCGGCGATGAAGGAGGCAAACTTCGACAGGAGATCCAACACGTCGTCATCCTCTTCTTCTTTGGCAAGATAGCCCACCGGGGCGGTCTGGGCCTTCGCGGCCGGCTTCGAGGGCTCATCGCCCTTGCCCGCGAATGTTTTCATCGCGCGCGCAAAACCGCCAGCCACAATTTCGATATCGTTTGCAACCACGACGATAGGATAGCCCTCGCCGCGCCGCGCGTTGGCGGCTTCGACATTAAGTGTGTAGATGCCGCAGGCGATGCCGGCCGTCTTGCAGGCCTGCAGCACGCTGGCACAGGCTTCGCCATGCCGGGCATCGACATGCGGAAAGCCCCCGAGCGAGATCGCAAGATCGCCCGTTCCGATCAGCGCGAAATCGACGCCGGGCGTATTCGCGATCGCGGCCGCATTGCGCACACCGCGCACAGTCTCGATCATCACGCCGACCACGGTGCGGCGGAGCGAGTCGAGATAATATTGTCCGAAATCGCGCGACAGCGGACGCACGCCGCCGCCGGACCGGATACCCTCAGGCGGAAAACGCGCGGCTGCAACCGCTGCCGCGGCTTCCTCATCGGTCTCGATCAGGGGAACGATCACACCTTCGGCGCCGGCATCCAGAGCCTGCCCGATCGCGATCTGCGAGTTTTCGGCAACCCGCACCAGCACCGGCGCGGACTTCGCCACGACGCCGACCGATTGTTCAAGAGAGACGCGATCCCACAGCCCATGCTGGGCATCGATGACGACTGCGTCCGGCTTTGCCTGCGCTGCGATTTCGAGCACGGACGGCGAGCCGAGCGTCATCCAGAACAGACCGATCGGTTCACGCTGTCCGATACGATGACGCAGCGGATTGCCAGACATCACTCACTCCAACGCGAGCGGAGCGTGTGTGGCGCCCCGCTCTTATCCACTCTGTTTGCCGCCTGTAGGCTTTTCTGTTTTTTGTCCGCCCAGTGTACCCATTTGCGCAGGCAGGTGTTCATTTTGTCTTGCTCGCGCGCGGCGACAAAACCTTAAGGTTAACCTCCCGGCTGCCAATGAAGCTCGCCGCGCACCGAAACGGTGCGGAACGGATAATGCGCCGCGGCGCCCTCGAATTCCGGGAAATTGTGGAAGTCCTTGCGCAGCGCAGCCCGTACCGGGCTCGCCATCGCGGCATTCATCGCGTCGGCATTGTCCCACGCAGTCTTGTTTCGCTGCATCGAGCGGCGGACCGCAAACGGCAGCGCAGAGATCAGCACCGCCGGCGTGTAGATTTCGATCTTGCGGATATGAGGGAATTTCGCGAGCAGCGGCGGATGGCCGGTCACGTAGAACATATGCCAGGCATTCTCGTCCTTCGCCGGGCCTTCATATTCGACCATGTAGCTCAGCAATTCCGTCGCCGCTTCATCGGCAGCCTGCGCGACCGGATAGCGCCGCGTAAGCATCGCATGGTGGCTCGCGGTCGCATCCGCGAGGCTGGGCAACAGATCGTCATGCGCGAGCGCCTGCAGATAGCCGTGCGGCCGCAGCGCCTGTTCGAGATCGGCAATCTCCGCGAATTCAAGCTGCAGGACCAAAGCAGGCGAGGTGTGCAACTCGGCTGCATAGTGAGGATCATGCGCATGAACCGGCGTCATGATGTGCCCTTCGATGAGACGCGGGCAGCCGCGGATCAGGGCGACGAGACCCTGATGGTCATGCTCATCGAGGACCGGACTTTTGCCCGCCTTCGCATCCCATTGGCAGAACCAGGAAATGGCCATCTTTATCCCTCACCCACTCGTCTCGGTCTTTACCTCCCCCTGAAAGGGGAAGGTCGGCGAGCAAAGCTCGCCGGGTGGGGGTCAACAATAACGCGAGCGTTATGACCCCCTCCCCAACCCTCCCCCTTTCAGGGGGAGGGAGTCCACGGCGTCAACACCACATCATCACCGCTTCAACTTGATCCCGGCGGCTTCGCGATCCCATGTCTGCGCCGAGCGCCCCTGCTCGCGCAGCTTGAACTTCTGCACCTTGCCGCTTTCGGTGCGCGGCAACTCGGCAACGAAATCCACGAAACGCGGGATCGCGAAATACGAAAGCCGTCCCTCGCAGAAGCGCATCAGGTCCGCGCCATCGAGCGCGGCTCCGTCCTTCACAACAACCGTCGTCATTACTTCGTCTTCGGCCAGATCGGACGGCACCGGAAACACCGCCGCCACTTCGACTGCGGGATGCGACATGATCACACGCTCGACTTCGAAGGAGGAGATGTTCTCGCCGCGGCGGCGGATCGAGTCCTTCATCCGGTCGATGAATTTGTAGAAGCCCTCATCATTGCGCACCACGCGATCGCCGGTATGAAGCCAGAGATTGCGCCAGGCCTCGACGGTCTTCTCCGCCATGCCGAAATAGCCGGTCGCCATCGAGAACGGATCGTCGGCGCGGAGCAGCAATTCGCCGGGCGTGCCATCCGGCACCTCGTTGTCGTCCTCGTCGGCAACGCGCGCCTGGTAGCCGTCGAACAGTTTGCCCATCCAGCCCGGCCGGCGCGTATCCATCGTCGTGCCGATCACCGCGTTGCTCTCGGTCGCGCCATAGCCGTCGAGCAGATGGATACCGGTGCGCTCGGTGAAGATCTCGTGCAGATGCGCCGGCACACCGGGCGCGAGCGCGATGCGCACCTTGTGCTGCTTCTCTTCGGGGCACGGCGGCCGTGACAGCAGCATGGGCACCATGGCGCCGAGCACATAGGTGACGGTCGCCTTGGACGAAACCAGTGCCGGCCAGAAATTCGAGGCGGAGAAACGCTTTTCCGCGATCTGGGTGCAGCCGTTCAGGAGCGCCTGAAAGAAGGTGCCCATCGCATTGACGTGGAACAGCGGCAGCGTGGTGTGCATCACGTCGCCTTCGCGCAGCGCGAGCTGGCGCAGCACATTGAAGCCCCACCAGAAGAATTGCGCATGCGGACAGCACACACCCTTGGATGGGCCTGTGGTGCCGGAGGTGAACAGGATCGTCAGCAGATCGTGCGGCTTGAGCTCGGCCGGCGGCACGGGTGCTGCGCGTGCCGGCAGCGGACGGACCGCGACGCGCTGGTGCTCGCCCGGTACATTGGCGTCCGGATCGATGATCCAGATCGCCTCAACCTGAAGCGTCGCAAACTCGACGAATTCCAGCGCCGGCAGCAATTCGCGCTCAAGCAGAAGCAAGCGCGCGCCGGATGTCTTGAGCATGTGCTCGAGCTGAGGCCCGCGCGCCGCAACATTGATCGGCACCGAAACCGCACCGATCCAGCCGCAGCCGAGAAACAGATCGAGGAATTCCGGCCGGTTGCCGCACAGGATCGCAACACGATCGCCCTTGCGGATGCCGGCGTCTGCGAACCGGCCGCCGCTGCCCGCGGCGATGTCTGCCGTGTCGCTGTAGCTCCAGCGTTCGCCCTCACAGACGAACAGCGAGCGCTCGCCATAGCGCTCGGCCTGCCGCTGCAACATCACCGGCAGGGTGCGCGCAGACGGCTCGAACAATTCGCGCGGATCGACGCTCATGCAAGCGCTCTCATGGTCGCGCGCTCACTTCCGCAACCCTGCCTCTTTCAGCAACGGCACGATGGTCTCGCAAAAATACGGCAACTCGTCCTTGTAGTTCACGAACGAGAACGCCACACCGTTGAAGCCCGCATTGGCGAATTTTTCAAGCTCGGATGCAATCATCTGCGGCGTCCCGACCAGCGGATAGCTTCCGGTGCCGGCGGAGAAGCGCTGCTTGTAGAGCTTGAACGCATCGTCCTCGTGGCTCTGGCTGAAGTTCTTCTTCTGCCGCATGTGATAATCGACGGCTTCCTCGTCGATATTCTGCCGCGAGTAATAATCGTAATAATCCTCGGCTTCGGCCTGCGTCGGCCGGCACACGACATGGCCGATGGTGAAGACGCCGATATCGCGATTGAATTTCGCCGCACGCCCCTTGATATCGGCGATGTGACCTTTGCCGACCTCCAGATCGGTGAAGCTCGTGAACAGATGGTCGCAATTCTGCGCCGCGAAATCGCGCCCGGGCGGGCCAAAGGCGGCGTTCATCGTCACAGGCCGCGGCTTCTGGATCGACGCCGGACGGCTCACCGCATTCTTCAGCTGATAATACTTGCCGTTGAAGTCGATGGGCTGGTCGCTGTTATAGGTCTGGACGATGACATCCAGCCATTCCTTGGCCTGGACATAGGCGTCCGGCACCAGCGTGACGCCAAACATGTCGAACTCGTCAGGATTCCATCCACATACGATGTTCAGCCCGGCGCGACCGTGACTGATATGGTCCACGGTCGCGAGCGCCTTCGCCGCATAAAGCGGATGAAGCAGCGGTACATGCACGGTCATGAACAGCGCGATGCGCTCGGTGATCGAGGCAAGGCCAGCCGCCCAGGTGAAGGTCTCGAACGACCATTCACGAACATTGGTCGAGCCGCCATAGCCGCGCCAGCGCGCGATCGGGAGGAAGAAGTCCAGTCCGCCGCGATCTGCGATCCGGCAGGCCGCCGCCACATCGTCCCAATCGGCCTTCCAGGCCTCCGGAACGGTGGAGAAGGTCAGCCCGCGGTCGGCGTTGGCTGAGAATACCCCGAGCTTGAAGTCATTGAGCGCAGGCCCCGACATGGGATTGACGGTCTGCGTCGGATCTACGGCAAGCATAACCGGGCTCCGTTAAAACAGTATACTGTATCCAGTTTACAGGCGAACGGCACGGTGTCAAGAAAGCTTGGATCACCTTGGACCGCCAAAGCCTTGGACCGCTTGACCCGAGCGGTCTTCAGCGCATGCCGCCCTTCGAATACGTCTGGTACGCCTTCACCGCCGCATCGACATGCTCGCGGAACAGCGCGCCGATCCGTTCGGCATCGTGGACGCGGAACGCATCGTGGATCGCACGCAGGCGCGCCAGCACGTCATCACGCACCGCGCGCTGCGACAGCGTTACAAGGCGGATGACCTGCACATGGTCGATATAGCGCGCGAGCGCGGCAATCAGTTGGGTATTCGGAACTTGCGCCATCCATGCGCTGCGGAAAGCCGCATTGGCTACCACAAACGCAACGAAGTCTTCGTCGCCGCTGGCCTTGATGCCGGCGTGAATGGCCTCGTCCATCGCCTTGAGCGCGCCGTCCGTCATCTTCCGTGCCGCGATCTCGGCCGCCGCCGGTTCAAGCAGACGCCGGATCTCGAAAATGTCCGCGACTTCCTGATCGCTGTAGCGGCGCAGAATGAAACCGCGCGTCGAACTCTCGATCATGCCGTCATGCACGAGTTGCATCAGCGCCTCACGCACCGGCATGCGCGACACACCGAATTCATCCGCGATATCGACGTCGACCAGCCGGTCGTCGAAGGTCAGCTGGCCGGTCTGAATGCGTTCGCGCAGATGCTCGTAGATCTGCTCGCGCAGGCTGACAGCCTTCAGCACCTGCGCCCGTCCAGTCGGCTTGGCTTTCGTCAATCGGACATTCATCAGGACGCACTCATTGCGGGATCGGTCGCCAGAACCGGCGGCCACGGGTGATCTGCATTGTCAGGCGGCACCGCGTCCAGCAATGCCTTCGTATAAGGATGCTGCGGATTCGAGAAGACCGTTTCGGTCGGCCCTTCCTCAACGATTTCGCCGGCATGCATCATCAGGATGCGGGAACAGAGATAACGGACAACCGCCAGATCGTGGCTGATGAAAACCATGGTCAGCCGGTGTTTGCGGTTCAGGTCGAGCAGGCAATTCAGGATATGCGCCTGCACCGACACATCGAGGCCGGAGACGATCTCGTCAGCAACAATGAGCTTTGGCTTCGCACCAAGCGCACGGCCGATATTCACCCGCTGCCGCTGACCGCCCGACAATTGCGACGGAAAGCGCTCGAGACAATCCTGCGGCAGCCCGGTATCGCGCAGCAGGGTCTCAGCGGCGGGCCGGCGCTCCGATTCGGGCGCGTAGCTCTCGCCGACTTCGAGCGCCTGCGTCAGCAGCCGCAGCACGCTCCGTCTCGGATTGAGAGCCGATTGCGGATCCTGGAAGATCAGTTGGGTATCGCGATGCGTCAGATGAACCGCGCCGCTCGCCCGCTCTTCTCCGTTGATCCGGATCGTGCCTTCGCTCGGCTTTTCGAGACCCACGATCAGCCGGCCGACCGAGGTCTTGCCGCTGCCGCTCTCGCCCACAATGCCGAGGATCTCGCCCTCCTGCACCGAGAAGGTCGCCTCCTTCACCGCATCGAAGCGCGAGCGGCGCAACCCGAGAAAACCGCGCGAGGCGTGATAGCTGAGGCGCACCTTGTCGAAAGCGACCGACGCCGGCGCATCGGCCAATCCTGCCGGAAGCGCGATGAGATCGCCCGCGACCGCGTTGCCCGCGGCTCCGCATCGTTCGGCACAGCGCACCCAATGCCCTGCCCCGACCGCACGCGGCGGCAACCGCGTCGCGATGCATGCCGGGTCCTTCACCGCGCAGCGAGGCGCAAAACGGCAGCCGCCAAGCCCCGCGAAATTCCCGAGCCCGGGCATGTGATCCGAAAGCGCCGGCAGCACACGGCGCGGACCGGTCAGTTCCGGAATCGCGGCGAGAAGACTTTTTGTATAGGGATGCGACGGTGCCTTCAGCACGGCCGCTGCCGGACCGAATTCCACCATGTCGCCGGCATACATCACCCCGACATTGCGGCAGACATGACCGGCAAGCCGCAGATCATGCGTGATAAACAGAAGCGCGGTCTTGTGCAGTTCCTGCTGCTCCGCGATCAGACGCACGATATGCGCCTGCGTCATCACGTCGAGCGCCGTGGTGGGTTCGTCTGCCACCACGAGCGCCGGCTTGCCGGCGAACGCCATCGCGATCAGCACCCGCTGGCATTGTCCGCCGGACAATTCGTGTGGGAACCGCAGCAGCGCCTCCTCGGCATTGCGCAATTGCACCTGCTTCAGCCGCTCGATCATCAGAGCGCGCTGGCGGCTTCTCTCGACGCCGATGTGGCGCAGATGCTCCGCGAATTGCGCGCCGATGGTTCGCACCGGATTGAGCGCGCTCAACGGCTCCTGTGGAATGAAGGCGATGCGGCGGCCCAGCAGCGAACGCCGGGCGGTCTTGCCGAGCGACTCGAGGTCCGTGCCGGCGAACGCCACCTTCCCACCGCTGACAGAGAAATTATCCGGCAACAGGCCCGAGATCACGCGCCCGATCATGCTCTTGCCCGCGCCGGATTCGCCGACCAGGCCGACAATGTCGCCTTGCGCGAGCGAGAACGAAATATCGCGCAGCACGTCGACGCTTCGACCTCCCATCCGGGCGGTCACGGTGACATTGTCGAAGGACAGGACGTCCGTCATCAGATGCTCCGCTTCCGAAGCCGCGGATCGAGCGTGACGCGCAGGCCCTCGCCGAGCAGATTGAACCCGAGCACCGTGACGAACATCGCGATGATCGGCAGGATAATCCCCCACGGCGCCTGGTACATGTAGTTTCGCGCCTGCGCGATCATCTGGCCCCAGGCCGGCACGTCAGCCGGCACGCTGAGACCGACAAAGCTCAGGATCGCCTCGACGATGATGCCGATGCCGACCTGCAGCGTGAACAACGTAATGATCAGCGGCGCGACGCTCGGCAGGATTTCCCGCGTGATGATACGCAGGTTTCCAAAGCCGAGAAGCTTCGCCGCCGACACGAAATCCTTGCGGGCGACCACGATGACTTCGGATCGCACCACGCGGCAGAACCGGGTCCAGTCCACCAGCACGATCGACAGGATGACGTTGCCGACGCCAGTGCCGAAGCCGACCATCAGCGTCACAGACAGAACCACCGGCGGCAGCGACATCCACAGATCGACGAGATGACTGATGACGCGATCGACCCAGCCGCCGAAATACCCCGACAGCAGCGCCAGTGTGGTGCCGAGCACGGTTGCGCCGATAGCAGCGACAAAGCCGACGAACAGCGCAACCCGCGCGCCGTAGATCATCTGCGACAGGATACAGCGACCGAGGCTGTCGGTGCCGAACGGATAATCGACGCTGCCACCCTCCGCCCATAACGGCGGCAGCAGCATGTTGAGCAGATCCTGGTTCGCCGGATCGTTCGGCGCGATCTGCGGCGCAAACACCGCGCAGATCACCATAGCCAGCACGATCGCTCCGCCGATGACGACGCGTGGCGACCGCACGGCCTGCCGCAGCGCTTCGGCAAGCGCCGAAGGCGGACGCACAGGCTTAAGCGCGCCGGAGCTTGGGATTGAGTACGACATAAAGAATATCCACGACCGTATTGATCGCCAGCGTTGTGATGCAGAAGACCAGCGCGATGCCCTGGATCAGCGGCAGGTCGTGGTTGCGCACGGCCTGCACCATGAGATTGCCGATACCGGGGTAGGAGAAAATCGTCTCGACCAGCAGCGTGCCGCCGAACAGGAAGCCGAATTGCGCACCGATCAACGTGATTGTCGGCAGCGCCGAATTGCGCAGCATGTGCGACAGGATGATCTGCCGCTCGTTCAGGCCCCGCTGCCGCGCCACCGTGACGTAATGATCCTCAGACGATTCGAGCAACGACGAGCGCAGCACCCGGATGACCAGCGGCGAGAAGCCGAGCGCCAGTGCCGTGGCGGGCAGGATCAGATGCGAGAGCGCATTCTGCCAATAGCCCCACTGCAAATTGACGATGAAGTCGATGAGCAGGAAGCCGGTGCCGTCCGGGATCATGATTCCCGAATCGACCCGGCCGGAAAATGGCAGCCACCCGAGCATGACGCCGAAACCGAGCAGCAGGAAGATCGCCCACAGGAAGGACGGGATCGACAGCATGCACACGACGATGACGTCGAGGATGTTTTCGAGAATGGTGCCGCGCGCGCCGTAAAGCACGAGCCCGCCGGGAATGCTGATGAGCAGCGCCAGGCTAAGCCCGACGAACGACAATTCCAGCGTCGCAGGCAGCGAATTGGCTAGCAGTCGCGTCACCGGCTCGCGAAACGCAATCGAGTTTCCGAGGTTGCCGGACAGGGCATCCCTCAGCCAGATCAGATATTGAATGACGATCGAGCGATCGAGGCCGAGCGCCTTGCGAACCACTTCGGCGTCGGCCTGTGTCGCATTCGGCGGCAATAGCAACGCCAGCGGATCGGCCGGCAAGGCGCGCAGCACGACGAACACCACCATCGACAGCAGCAGCACGGTCGGAACCGCGCCCGCGAGGCGCCTCACCGCAACATTGATCAGTGACTTGAACATGCGGTTCTAAGCCGACTCCCGAAGTGCTAGCTTAATCCGCCCTCATCCTGAGGAGGGCGCCATAAGCGCGTTTACGCGCGTCTTCGCCGCGCTTTGGCGCCCGTCTCGAAGGACGAGGGCGGCCCCATCCTTCGAGACGCGGGCTGTGCCCGCTCCTCAGGATGAGGCCGATAGAGCTTCTACGCATCAGCGCGTGCTAAAAACTCACGCCGTCCGCTTCGCTTCGGCCGGCAGCACATAACCCTGCGAATAGGTCGGGATCGACACGGTCTTCTTGGTGACCATGTTCGCAACCGGCTGCAGCAGCGGAATGCTCCAGGAATTTTCCGACGCATCCTTGTTGAGCGCGCGATAGCCCGCAAGCCGCTCGTCGCCGAGCTTCATCGCGAACAGCTTCGCAATCCGTTCGCCGTTAGCCGGCTCTTTCCAGGCAGAGAAGCGCAGGGCCGGATTGAGGATACGTCCCGAATAGTTTTCCGGGTCCCCGGTCGCATTGGCCCAGCTATAGAGCATGACGCCGGGCAGCTTCGCAGCATGGTTGAGCTCGAGATATTTCGCGACGGTCATCTCTTCGAGCTTCACGTCGACGCCGATCTGGCGCCACATCGCGGCAATCGCCTGCGCGATCTCGTAGTCGTTCGGGAAGGTGCCGTTGGTGGTGCAGAAGGTCATCTGCAGCGGCTTGGCCTTGCTGAAGCCGGCCGCAGCGAGCGTTTCCGTGGCCTTCTTGCGGTCGAACGGGAACGTATAGCCCGGAACGTCGCCCGACGATCCGGGCGTTGCGAGCACCTGCAGCGGCTTGGCAAGATTGTTGAAGAACGCCTTGGCGAGCGCGGCCTTGTCGATGGCCAGGTGCAGCGCGGTGCGGACATCCTTGTTCTGATAGGTGTCCACATAGCTCGGAATCTGCAGCATGTAGATTTCGGCTTGCGGATACATGTTGACGTTAAGCTGCGGGTTCTTCTCCAGCCGTGCAGCCTCGCGGAACGGCAACTGGACAGCGATATCGACGCGGCCCGACTCGATCGCGGCGACGCGGGTCGAGGATTCCGGAAGCACCTGGAAGGTCACGTTTTTGATTGCCGGGACACCGCCCCAGTACTTGTCGAAGGCTTCCATCACCATGCGCGAACCGCGCTGGTAATCCACCAGCTTGTAGGGGCCTGCGCCGATCGGCTTCGCAAGGAAGCCTTCGTCGCCCACCTTCTCGTGATAGGCCTTCGGGATGATGTAGACGGTGAGAAAGCCGAGATAGTATTCAGCCGACGGCGACGGCTTCGAATAAACCAGCACGGCCTGCGTCGGAGAGATGATCTCGACATCCTTCAGGTCCTGCAGAAGGCCCGCGACGGCGAGCTTCTTGTCCTTATGCGGACGCGTGACCCAGCTATACTTGACGTCTTCGGTCGTGAGCTTCGAGCCGTCATGGAAGAAGATGTCGTCGCGCAGCGTGATTTCGAGGCGGGTCGAGTTGTCATCCAGCCATTTGCGCGAGGCAATCTGGCGCGGCTGCAGCTTCTGGTCGGACGAATAGGTCAGCGGCGAATCGTAAATGCATTTGAAGATCGACTGCCCCACCGGAAACGTCACGGCGGTCGGATCCCAGCTCTGAACGTCCGCCATGAAGGCAATATTCAGGGCATCGGACGATTGCGCACCGGCGATGTGCGGAAGAAATGTCGCGGCCGGAAGGCCGAGCATCAACGATACAAATTCGCGTTTGTTCAGTTCGATCTTCGCGCTCATCGTGGTTCCCCTGTTATTGGTGATGTCACGTGTTGGCCGGTTTGCGGCCATGTGGCCTGCAGATTGATCCTTTAGGTGTCGCGTCGGCAAGTTACCGGTTGGCAACTTGTGAGCCCTGCGCGGGTGTGACGCTGTAATTTTGCGCTGTCGCGACGGCCAGGACCGATCATCGTCGGGCGCTCGCAGCACCAACATCGCGCCTTGCCATATCCCGCATCACATGCTCCGCATTTACCGCCAGTTCGAAGTCCGGCGATCCGGGCTTGCCGGAAATGGTATACTGTATGTTATTGTTCCCCCGTCAAGCGCTGCATCTGTGCAGACGCACCCGCCACGCACACTTTAAATAGGCAATCATGCGCGCGATCGAATTCGAAGGGTACGGCGGCCCCGAAGTGCTGCAAATGCGTGAAATATCGGCGCCGGCACCTGCGGAAGGCGGGCTGGTGATCGACGTCCACGCCGTCAGCGTCAATCCGATTGACTGGAAAATACGCGCCGGCCGGATGGCTGGCGCCATTCCGCTGACCTTTCCTGCGACCACCGGTCGCGACGGCGCGGGCGTTGTCCGGGCGGCCGGACCCGGCGCCGACCAGTCTCTGGTCGGCCGGCGGGTCGCATTCTTCGCGCCGCGCGGGCAAGGCACCTGGGTGGATCAGATCGCTCTGCCCGAGGGCAATGCCGCGATCATGCCGGACGGCATGTCATTCATCGACGCCGGCGCTTTGCCGCTCGCCGGAACGAGCGCGTGGATTCCTCTGGTCGATATCGCGCAGGTCAAACCGGGAATGCGGGTGCTGATCCATGCCGGCGCCGGCGGTGTCGGCTCTCTCGGCATCCAGATCGCGCGCGCGCGCGGTGCGCATGTGATCGCGACCTGTTCGAGCCGCAATGTCGATTTCGTCAGCGCCTTCGGTGCGAACGAGGTGATCGCCTATGACCGCACGCCATTTGAGAGCGCTGTGAGCGATGTCGATGTGGTGTTCGACACCATGGGCGCCGATGTTCACGAGAAATCCTACCGCGTCCTGAAGCGCGGTGGTCTGATGGTCTGCCTCTCGGCCGAACCGTTCACCGATCGCGGCGCCGAATACGGCGTCACGGTCACGCAGGCTCCGATCCTGCCGCGGCGCGACATCCTCGAAGCACTCCTGACCATGGTGGCGGACGGATCGATGCGCATTCCGATTCAGCAGACGCTGCCGATTTCGGACTTCCGCCGCGCGCACGAACTCTCGCAAGGCGGCCGCGTGCGCGGCAAGATCGTGCTGCAGCTTCGCAACGCGGACGGAACCATCGCCGCATGACAGCAGCGGCCTATCAGGGAGTTGTCATCGCCGCTCCCGTCAGTATTCCTTATGTGCGCTATTCCACCAAAGATGCGCACTGGTTTCTGGCGCGGGCCCTCTCCGCGCTCCTGAAGGCCTCCGGCCTGACGAAAGACGACCTCGACGGCCTCGGCGTATCGAGCTTCTCGCTGTTTCCCGATACGGCGGTCGGGCTCACGCAGCATCTCGGCCTCAGCCCGCGCTGGCTCGACCATCTGCCGTTCGGCGGCGCAAGCGGCGTGATCGCGCTGCGCCGCGCCGCACGCGCCGTGCAATGCGGCGACGCCAATGTCGTGGCCTGCGTAGCGGGCGACGCCAACCACGTCGATTCCTTCCGCCTCAATCTCGCGAATTTCTCGCGCTTTGCGCGCGACGCCGTTTATCCACTCGGATCGGGCGGGCCGAATGCCAGTTTCGCGCTGCTGACCTCGCATTACATGCAGTCAACCGGCGCAACGGCGGAGGACTTCGGCAAGCTGTGCGTCGCCCAGCGCGACAATGCGCTGCGCTTCCCGTCGGCGCTGTTCAAGAAGCCGCTGACGCTCGACGAATATGTTCGCGCGCGTCCGATCGCCGACCCGCTCAGGCTGTTCGACTGCGTCATGCCATGCGCGGGTTCGGAAGGCTTTCTGGTGATGCGCGAGGACCATGCGCGGCGCCTCGGCATCCCATATGCGCGCATCCTCGGCACGATCGAGCGCCATAACGCGTTTTCCGCCGATGCCATCCAGTATCGCGGCGGCTGGGCGATGGATCAGGATCATCTCTATGCGCAGGCGGGGTTCGGCCCGCCGGATATCGATCTGTTCGAAGCCTATGACGATTATCCCGTCATCAACTGCCTGCAATTCGAAGGCCTCGGCTTCTGCCGTGAAGGCGAAGCGCCGGATTTCATCCGCAACAACACCTTCACCATCGACGGCTCGCATCCCTTCAACACATCGGGCGGCCAGCTTTCGGTCGGCCAGGCCGGCGCCGCCGGCGGCTTCCTCGGCCTCGTTCAGGCGCTCCGGCAAGTGACCGGCCAGGCGCTGAAAACGCAGGTTCCGGACGCACGGCATGCGCTCGTGAGTGGCTTCGGCATAATCAACTACGACCGCGGCCTGTGCACCGGCGCGGCAATCCTCGGGCGGGCATAGATGTTTCAATTTCGCGGGATCGTATCGTTTGTCCGTTCGTCCCCGCGCAAGCGGGGACCCAGGAGCCACGAGCGCAGGTGCAAGCCGCTCTGGGTTCCCGCTTGCGCGGGAACGAACGGAGAGGATGTGCCGTCCACTCGAAAGCCGCACTTGCCATGACCGATGCCCTCAAGCGCCCCGCCCGCCGCAATCCGATCATGCCGCTGCGGCTGCCGACGCTGCCGCCCTCGGCGCGCAGCCGCGCTTCGCTGCGCATGACGGCATCGGTCGCCGAAGGCCGCTTCGAACTTCAGACATGCCACGATTGCGGACAGGTCCAGTATCCGCCGCGCGATGCCTGCGGAAATTGCCTGTCCGTGCGTCTCGAATGGAAGCCGGTCAGCGGACGCGGCGACCTGATTTCCGAAACACTACTTCACCACAGTAATGAGCTTTACTACCGCGCACTCGTGCCCTTGCGCCTCGGTCTCGTGCGGCTTGCCGAGAACATCACCGTGCTCGCGCATCTGCACGGCGATTGCCCGACGGCAAAGGCAACCGAAACGATCGCGGTGCGCGTGCGCGCGCATATCGACAAGGCCGGTCAGGCTGCACTGATCGCCCTCCCCGCCACTGATACGCCGAACATGGCCGACGACAGGATGCTGCGTGAGATGACCTCCGATCCGAAATTCAGGAAAGTCCTGATCACCGACGGCAAGAGCGCGACCGGACAGGCGCTGGTCAAAGCCTTTGTCGATGCCGGTGCCGATATCGTCTGGGCCGGCGTCGCCGAACCGTGGAAACAGCCGCCCGGCTTCGAGACAATCGCGAAACTGCCGAATGTCACAATCGTGCCGCTCGAACTGACCGAGACGCGTTCGGTCGAGGACCTCGTCGGCTCGATCGGCGGAAAGATCGACATCCTCGTCAACAATGCCGAACTGCATCGCGGATACGGCAT
Organism: uncultured Hyphomicrobiales bacterium; assembly: GCA_964539845.1. GTDB lineage: Bacteria > Pseudomonadota > Alphaproteobacteria > Rhizobiales > Xanthobacteraceae > Pseudorhodoplanes. The sequence continues at coordinate 1,911 of CAZIKZ010000069.1, read as the reverse complement.
CGGCGAACGCCGCGGCACCGAGACCGCGCGCGCGGAGATGGACATCAACTATTTCGGCCTGTTGCGGCTCGCGCAAAGTTTCGGTCCTGCAATGCGCGCGCGCGCAGCCGATTCCAGCGTGCCGTCCACCGCCTGGGTCAACATCCTGTCGGTCTACGCACTGTCCGCGCTGCCGGGTCAGGGCACATTCTCCGCATCCAAGGCGGCCGCATTCTCGCTGTCGCAGACGCTGCGCGCCGAAATGCGCGGTGCCGGCATCCGTGTCGTCAATTGTTTCCCGGGTCCGATCGACGACGAATGGACGCAACTCGTGCCGCCGCCGAAGCTCGCGCCGGCCGCACTCGCCAAGGCGATCATCAAGGCGCTGAAGGACGGCGTCGAAGACATCTATCCGGGCGACATCGCGCAGGACCTGTTCACCAAGTGGCAGGAAAGCGCGAAGGTGCTCGAGCGCGAGATGTGGGATCAATGATACGGCTTGCGAACATTTGGTCTCTGTCATTCCGGGGCGCTTGCGTAGCAAGCGAACCCGGAATCCAGTTCAAGTCTGAAGCACCGCTGGATTCCGGGTTCGCGGGCATTCGCCCGCGCCCCGGAATGACGGTTGACAGGATGTGTGCATGAGCGCGTCCGAAACGCCCGCTGCCATCCTCTCCGGCGTGCTGGACGCGCTGACCGCGCAAAAGCTGCGCGTGATCGATCTGTCGCAGACGCTGTCGCCGCGCTTTCCGCAGATCGTGCTGCCGCCGGAATTCGATCAATGCGCGCCGTTCCGCATGGAAGAAATCTCGCGCTATGACGACCGCGGGCCCGGCTGGTACTGGAACAACATCTCGTTCGGCGAACACACCGGCACGCATTTCGATGCGCCGGTGCACTGGATCACCGGCCGCGATCTGCCGAACGCCACGACCGACTCGCTCCCCGCCCGATCCTTCATCGCGCGCGGCCTGCGTGGTGGATTGTTCGGCGCAGGCCGCGCGCGATGCCGATTTCCTGCTGACGGTCGATCGGCTGCGCGCATGGGAAGTGCAGCACGGCCGCATTCCCGACGGTTCTTGGCTCCTGATGCGCACCGATTGGTCCAAGCGCACCGATCCGGTCGCCTATCAGAATTTCGATGCAGCCGGCCAGCACACGCCGGGGCCGGATGTCGCGGCGGTGGAATTCCTCGTGCATGAGCGCGGGGTGATCGGCTTCGGCTCGGAGACCATCGGCACCGATGCCGGACAGGCGGCGAATTTCCGCCCGCCCTATCCGTGTCACGCCATCATGCACGGCAACGGCCGGCTCGGTCTGCAATGCCTCGCCAATCTCGATCTGTTGCCGCCGACCGGCGCCATCGTGATTGCCGCGCCGCTGAAGATCCTGCACGGCAGCGGGAGTCCCGTGCGCGCGATTGCGTTGGTGGGTGAGTGAACCCATCGCGCTTTTCACATCAACGGCGCGTCAGGCCTTAGCAAGACCGGCAGTCGTAGGGTGGGCTAAGGCGCACCCGGATCGGCGCTTACGTCGTCCGGGCACAAGCGCCGCGCCGAGCCCACCAATGACGGAATGCGGTTGTGAATGGTGGGCTCGCTTCGCTTAGCCCACCCTACGATCCGTGAGTGAGGGTCGAGCACTCCTCTCTCCCGCACTCGTGTCCCGGGCGCAGCGCAGCGTGAAACGGTGCGCTGCAGAACCGGGACCCACACCTATCGATCTTCAAACAGACTATGGGTCCCGGCTCAGCGCAGCACCATTGCGCTTCGCTCCATGCTGCGGCGCGTCCGGGACACGAGACTGAGTTTGACGCACAACAAAAATAGGATCATATTCCTTATTTTCGCCACCTTCTCGTAGTCCACTCCGTCCTGTCCCGTCCCATGCAAGGGACGTCTCATGAGCGTCACAAGACGCGGGGCGGGATGC
>CAZIKZ010000068.1:15045-16704 GCA_964539845.1 uncultured Hyphomicrobiales bacterium | reverse complement strand
GATGCCGAACACCGCGCGCGGCGGCGGCATCTCCCGTAAGATCACCGACGGCGCCGACCGCCGCCGCCTGAAAGACCTCGTTTCCGATCTCGAAGTGCCGGAAGGCATGGGCGTGATCCTGCGCACCGCCGGCGCAGCGCGCACCAAGCTCGAGATCAAGCGCGACTTTGAATACCTGCTGCGGCTGTGGGAGACGGTGCGTGACCTCACGCTGAAGTCGACCGCTCCTACCCTCGTCTACGAGGAAGGCTCGCTCGTGAAGCGCGCGATCCGCGACCTCTACCACAAGGATATCGAAGAGATCGTGGTCGAGGGCGAAGTCGCGTATCGCGAGGCAAAGGACTTCATGCGCATGCTGATGCCGAGCGCGGTGAAGAACGTCCTGCCCTACAACGACACGCAGCCGGTCTTCACGCGCTATGGCATCGAGTCCCAGCTCGACGCCATGTTCCAGCCGACGGTGCAGCTCAAGTCCGGCGGCTATATCGTGATCAACCAGACCGAGGCGCTGGTCGCGATCGACGTCAACTCCGGCCGCGCCACACGCGAACACTCCATCGAGGAAACCGCGACCAAGACCAACTCCGAAGCGGCGGCCGAGATCGCCCGCCAGCTCCGGCTTCGCGATCTTGCCGGTCTGATCGTGATCGACTTCATCGACATGGATGAAGGCCGCAACAACCGTGCGGTCGAGCGCAAGATGAAAGAGGCGCTCAAGAGCGATCGCGCGCGCATCCAGGTCGGCCGCATTTCGCATTTCGGCCTGCTCGAAATGTCGCGTCAGCGCATCCGCTCGTCGGTGCTGGAAAGCTCGACCGAAGTCTGCCCGCATTGCGGCGGCACCGGCCATGTGCGCTCGGTCTCGTCGGTGGCGCTGCAGGTCGTGCGCGCTGTTGAAGAGACGCTGCTCAAAGGCGCAACGCACAATCTGATCGTGCGCTCACGCTCGGACGTCGCGATCTACGTGCTCAATCACAAGCGCGCGCATCTGCGCATGCTGGAAGAGCGCTTCAAGGTCGCGGTCGCCATCAACGTCGATCCCACACTGACCGGGCATCCGTCCTACGCGATCGATCGCGGCGAACAGGTGATGACGATCGACCAGGCCAAGACCATTGCCGCGACCATGCGGCCGGGTTTGATCGCCGCTTACGAAGAAGAGGATGAAGTCGAGACCGATGAGGTGCTCGACGAACTCGAAACCGCCGGCGAAGAGACTTCGTCCGGAGAAGCGGCGGAGAGCGATGAAGAAGGCGGCGAGCGCGGCAGCCGTCGTCCCCGGCGTCGTCGTGGGCGTCGCGGCCGCGGGCGCGATGGCGAAGCCCGTCCGCAAGTCGAAGGCGCTGAACTGGTACCGTCGCAGTCCGAGGACAGCGAACCCGGCGAAATCGGTGACACTGAAAACGAAGGCGCAGATGCCGACGGCGAAGGCGAGACGGCTGCCGACGGTGAACGCCGCCGCAGGCGTCGCGGACGCCGGGGTGGACGCCGCAACCGGCGTGGCGATGAAGCTCCCGGCTCCGAAGACGGGATCGAAGGCGAAGCGATCGCCGCGAGCGAATCCGACAGCGACCGGGACGAGCCGCGGCCTTCCGTCGTGAGCGAAGTCGCGACGCATGAAACGGTGACAATCGAAGCGGCGCCGGTCCGCGCTGCCGA
>CAZIKZ010000068.1:0-14945 GCA_964539845.1 uncultured Hyphomicrobiales bacterium | reverse complement strand
GCGACTGAAGAACCGGCGCGCCGCCGCCGTTCGACTGTGCGTGAAGCGCCACCGGCCTTCACGTCGATCGACAATCCGGCCGTCACGCCGCCGAGCCCGCCTGTGTCCGCACCCGCGGAAGCTGCACAGCCGGAGCCGGAAGAAGCCGCCGACAAGCCGCGCCGCAAGGGCTGGTGGTCGCTGCGCGGCTAGCCGCAGTACGTAACGGGAGACGTTCATGAAAAGCGCGTGGGTGGATTCCGACGCGCGGACCACCGTCTCCCGCTACGAAGCAGACGGAATCGCGGCCGATCTCGCATTGCGCGTCTACACAACGCGCCTGCTCGGCCGCGATCCGAAACTCGTGCTCCATGGCGGCGGCAACACGTCGGTCAAAACCCGCGTCACCGATCTGAACGGCGAGGCCGTCGACGTCCTGTGCGTCAAGGGCTCCGGCTGGGACATGGGACAGATCGAGCCGGCCGGCCTGCCGGCAGTGCGTCTCGACAACCTGCAAAAGTTTCGTGCGCGCGATGCCCTGTCCGACGAGGACATGGTGAGGGTCCAGCGCGCCAATCTCATCGATCCGATGGCGCCCAATCCATCGGTCGAAACGCTGCTGCACGCCTTCCTGCCGCATCGCTTTGTCGATCATACGCATGCCACAGCCGTGCTCGGCCTGGTCGATCAGGAGAACAGCCGCGACCTTTGCAATGAGGTGTATGGCGCGCGCATGGGCTTCGTGCGCTACATCATGCCAGGCTTCGCTCTCGCGAAGGAAGCGGCCGATGTGTTCGACGCCGATCCCACGGTCGAAGGCCTGATCCTCGACAAGCACGGCCTGTTCACCTTCGGCGACACCGCGCGCGGCGCCTACGAACTCATGATCGAGATGGTGACGCTCGCTGAAGAGCGGCTTGCGAAGAACCGCAAGAGCGTATTCGTCAGCGCTGCGCTGCCGAACGACACGGGTACGTTGTCTGCGATTGCACCGATCCTGCGCGGCGCTGTCGCCCTCCCCGATCCCAAGGTCCAGGGCGCATGGAAGCGCCTGATCCTCGATTTCCGTACCGGCGACGCGATCCTGAATTTCGTCAACGGCGCGGATGTGTCGCGCTATTCAAGGGCCGGTGTGATCACGCCGGACCACACCATCCGCACCAAGAACTGGCCGATGATCGCGCCGGCGCCCGATGGCGGAAATCTGGCCGGTTTCCGGGCAGCGGCACATGACGCCGCGGCCGCCTTCGCCGAACATTACCGCGCGTATTTCACACGCAACAACACACGGGTCGGCGACACGAAAACCATGCTCGATCCCGCTCCGCGCGTGCTGCTCGTCCCCGGCCTCGGGCTGTTCGGTCTGGGACGCAGCAAGAAAGATGCGCGTGTCGCGGCCGATCTTGCCGAAGCCGCGGTCGAAGCCATCACGGAAGCCGAAGCGATCGGCAGCTTCTCGCCCATCGGCGAGGAAGACATGTTCGACGTCGAATATTGGTCGCTGGAACAGGCCAAGCTCGGCGGAGCCAAGCCGTTACCGCTCGCCGGTCAGGTCGCCGTCATCACCGGCGCCGCGGGCGCGATCGGCGTTGCCACCGCGAAGGCCTTCGCAGCCGCGGGTGCGGAACTGGCGCTGCTCGATATCGATGGCGCGGCTCTGGTCGAGACTGCGAAGTCGTTCGGCGGCAGCGCGCTCTCGGTCCGCTGCGACGTCACCGACGACGCGTCGGTGCGCATTGCATTCGACCGGATTGCAGACGCGTTCGGCGGCGTCGATATTCTGGTGTCGAATGCCGGCGCGGCTTTTCAGGGGAAGATCGGCGCGGTCGATGACAACACGCTGCGCAAGAGTTTCGAACTGAACTTCTTTTCGCATCAGCGCGTGGCACAGAATGCCGTCCGCATCATGCTGGCGCAGGGCACCGGCGGATGCCTTCTGTTCAATGCCTCGAAACAGGCGATCAATCCCGGCCCGGATTTCGGACCTTATGGTCTTCCCAAAGCCGCGACGCTGTTCCTTGCGCGCCAATACGCGCTCGATTACGGATCGGACGGCATTCGCGCGAACGCGATCAATGCCGACCGTATTCGCTCCGGCCTGCTCACCGACGATTTCATTGCCGAACGCGCGAAAGCCCGCGGCGTGAGCGAAGCCGACTACATGGCCGGCAATCTGCTGAAGCGCGAGGTCACGGCGGACGATGTCGCACAGGCGTTCCTGCATCAGGCGCTGGCGCTGAAGACGACCGCCGACGTGACGACCGTGGACGGCGGGAATATCGCCGCCGCGCTCCGGTAGAGTCTTCCAAATTCCGGCATTATCCGGGAATGCCTTGCGCGCATCCACCGTGACAATGGACGGCCCTGCCCTTTCCGGAACCCGCCTCACCGCCTACATTTCGCAGAACCATACCCAGCCGGGATGATCGTCATGACACAGCTCGCAACCCAGACCCGAGAGGTCGCCTCGATCGAGGCCACGCTGAACTATGTGAAAAACGACGGTCAGAAAATCGTCGTGGAGCCGGTCGGCGGCGGCTCGACCGAGATGAAGACGATCGGCACACTCGATCCGCATTCCGTCATCATTCGCAACGGCCGCAGGTTTCAGACGTCGCTCGACGGCGAAGGCTTCGTCCTGGCCTGGCACGAGACGGCAGTTACGGATTTCTTCAACGAGGCCCAGCTTCGCGACGTCTATTATCAGGAGATGATCGACCTGATTAAAGCGCAGAGCGGCGCCAAGCGCGTGGTGGTGTTCGATCATACGCTGCGCACCGCTGACGATTCCGATCGCGCCGCGCGCAAGATCCGTGAAGTCGTGCCGCGTGTGCATAACGACTACACCGAATGGTCAGGACCGCAGCGCGTGCGCGATCTCCTGCCCGACGAGGCGGAGCATCTGCTCACCGGCCATTTCGCCATTATCCAGGTGTGGCGTCCGATCCGTTATCCTGTGGAGACCTTCCCGCTCGCGCTGTGCGACGCAGCCACCATCGCCCCAAACGATCTGATCGTCACCGAGCGGCGGCATCCGAACCGGATCGGCCAGACCTATTCGGTCGGCTACAACCCCGACCACCGTTGGTTCTGGTACCCGCTGCAACGGCGCGAAGAGGCGATCGTATTCAAGGTCTATGACTCGCTGAAGGACGGGCGAGCGCGCTGGAGCGCGCATACAGCCTTCGACGATCCGACAGCCCCCGCCGACGCGCGTCCGCGCGAGAGCATCGAGATCCGCACGCTGGCGTTTTTCTAGCGCGCCGATCAACCAGTCCCGTCGATCAGCCTGTCCCGTAGATCACGGTAGGCAACCACGTCGCGAGCTGCGGGAATATCCAGATGATGCCCAGGCAAATGATCTGCAGGAACACGAACGGTACGATACCGCGGTAGATGTGCCCGGTCGTGACCTCGGGCGGCGCCACGCCACGCAGGAAGAACAGCGAGAAGCCGAACGGCGGCGTCAGATAACTGGTCTGCAGATTGATCGCGAGCATGATCGACAGCCAGACCGGATCGACATCCATCTGCAGGAGGACCGGCGCCGAAATCGGCACCACGATGAACAGGATCTCGAAGGTGTCGAGGAACATCCCAAGGATGAACACGATCACCATCACAACGAATACCGCGCCATTGGCGCCGCCCGGCATGGCGGACAGAAATTCGGCAACGATCGCCTCGCCGCCGAGCCGCGTGAACACCAGCGAGAACACCGTCGCGCCGAGGAAGATCACGAACACCATGACGGTCAGGTTCAGCGATTGCTGAGCGACGCTGTTCGAGACGCGCAGGAATTGCGATCGCATATCGCCGCGCGAGAGGATGAAGAGGAGCGCCGCGCCCGTCATCAGCACCGAACCGGTCAGCACGCCCTTGGCACCCGTCAGGTATGCGAGCGCGACCAGCAGCGCCACCGTCCCGATCCAGTACCAGAACAAGGCGCGCTCGACCTTCTCCGCGGGAAGCTGCCTGGCCAGCTCATTGCCGATCAGCCGCACCATGTTGAGCAGGATCGCGCCCATGGCACCGACGGACGCAGCCTCTGTCGGGGTTGCGATGCCGGCGATGATAGAGCCAAGCACCGCCACGATCAGAAGCAGCGTCGGCGCGAGCGCCACCACCACCTTGCGATAAAGGCCGGGAGCGCGCGCAACGACCATCGGCGGCGCCGAATTCGGTCGCACCACGATCATGATGATGACCCAGAGCGCATAGAGGCCGGCGAGAATCAGCCCCGGAATAAAAGCTCCCGCGAACAAGTCGCCGACCGAAAGCGTGGCCGGCACGAAGTTGCCTTTGGCGAGCTGCACCTGGCTGTTGGCGGTCTGCATGATGACCGCGAGGAAAACGAGCACGGTCGACGGCGGAATGATCTGGGCGAGCGTGCCGGTCGCGGCAATCAGGCCTGACGCCAGCTCCTTGTTGTAGCCGGTGCGAAGCATGGCCGGCAGCGAAATCAGCGCCATGGTGGTTACGGTTGCGCCGACGATGCCGGTCGATGCGGCCAGCAGCGCACCCACCACGATCACCGAAAAGGCCAGGCCGCCGTGCAACCGTCCGAACACTTCACCCAGTGTGCGCAGCAGATCTTCGGCGATACCGGAGCGCTCCAGCATTACGCCCATATAGATAAAAAGCGGGACCGCGATCAGGACGTCGTTGTTGAGGATGCCCCAATATCGCAGCGGCAGTGCGTTGAAATAGCTGAGATCGAAGGCACCGAACCAGTGTCCGATCAGGCCGAATGCGAAGCCCGTGCCGGCGAGCGTGAACACCACCGGATAGCCCATCATCAGCGCCGCGATCACCGCGGCAAACATGGTAAGGCTGAGTATTTCTCCGATCAGCAACGCGTCCATCAAACCTCGCCCGCCGGGCCATGCGTGGCCTTTTCATCCGGCGCAGGCGAGAGAATGGTTGCGAGCGAACGCGCCACGATACTGACGCCCTGCAATCCAACCGCGAACACGAAGGCAAGCAGCATACTCTTGAGAAGCCACAGCCATGGCAGGCCGGTATCCTGCTGAGACGCCTCGTTCATCATCCAGGACATGCGGAAGAACGAGAAACCCGCGATCGCCATCATGTAAAGAAACGGTCCCATCAGAACGATGGTGCCGATGAGATCCACCCATGCCTTGCCGCGTTTCGACAGATGCGCATAAACCAGATCGACCCGCACGAAGCCGCCCTTCAGCAGCACGTAACCCGCGCCCATGGTGATGGCGGCGACATGCGTCCAGGCATAAAGCTCCTGCAGCCAGATGAGGCCGATATGCATGGCATAGCGCAGATAGACGGTGGCAAAACAGATCAGCACGGTCGCAAGCGTCAGCCACGACACCACCTTGCCGATGGCTCTCGTGATGCTATCGATGCGGTCCGCGACGGCATTGAGCCATCGCGGACCGTTGCCGGCAGAGGAAATGCCGGCAGGTAGATCAGACATACGGGAAGGCCAGAGCGCGCGCATTGGCGAGCGCGCGGTTCGACAGGTCGGTGAGCTGGATCATGGTCTTGCGCGCGGCGAAGTGGGAATCCCACACCTTCTTGCCGAACGGATCGAGCTTCTCGCGCTCTTCCTTCAGCAACTGGCCCGCCGCCGTGCCGAGCGCGATCAGCACATCGTCCGGCAACTGGCGGGCCTCCACGCCGTGCTTGGACTTCAGGGTGTTGAGCGCATTGGCGTTGAGCCAGTTATATTCCGCCAGCATGTCCTGATGGGAGGCCTGCGCCGCCACCGTGATCACGCGCTTCAGCGAATCCGGCAGCGCGTCGTACTTCGCCTTGCTGACCAGCATCTGCTGGATCGCGCCCTGCTTGTGAACGCCCGGCCAATAGTAATATTTGCAGACCTGATGGAAACCGAGCGCCATGTCGTTGGCCGGTCCGGTGAAGTCGGTGGCGTCGAGCGCGCCCGATTGCAGAGCCGCGAACACATCGCCCGGCGCCATGACGGTCGGCACCGCGCCGACCTTGCGGATCATCTCCGCACCGAGGCCCGGCATGCGCATCTTCACGCCCTTCAGGTCGTCGACGCTCTTGATCTCCTTCTTGAACCAGCCGAAAGGCGGCGTATCGATATTGCCGACCGCAAAGCTCTTCAGCCCGAAATTGGCGCTGAGCTCGTCCCACATTTGCTGACCGCCGCCATAGTCGAGCCATGCGACATGCTCGACATAAGTCATGCCGAACGGAACGGAGAAGAAGTAACCGAAGGCGCGGTTCTTTCCGAGGTGGAAGCCCGGTGTGTCATGCGCCATCTCGGCGGTGCCGTTCTGCACCGCCTCGAAGGTCTGCAGGCCCGGCACAAGTTCACCGGCCGCGAACACGCGCACCGACAGCTTGCCATCGGACATCTGCGTGATGCGCTGCGCGAGGCGCTCGGCGCCGGTGCCAAGACCCGGCAGGCCCTTCGGCCAGGCCGTGACCATGCGCCATTCCATCTTGCCCTGCGCGATCGCAGGCGCCGCGAGCGTACCCGCCCCTGCCGCACCGGCGGCGAGACCCGCCAACATCTTGCGGCGGTCGAGCTGCTTAGAAAGAATTTTCTTAGTCATGACGGACTCCTTGAAACGACAGGCGGACAGCCGCACTCCGGCGAACGCGGACGCGTGTCAGGTTACGCAGCGTTGGATTTTTGAGGTGCCTTCGGCTCGGTGTAGGTAACTTCGCCGGTCACGGCATCGCAGACCGCGAAAGTCGTGAAGTATTCGATGTCTGGATAACTGCCGTAGCGCTCGACAATGCCGTCAAGCCACGGGCCGGTATAGAAAGCGCGCGCGTCTTCGATCGACTCCCATTGATAGACGCCGCCGGCCGTGCCGTTCTCAGCCCAGATGAACTGCTTGCGGATCAATCCCTTGATGCCGCCGAAGCCGGGCGCGATCTTGTGGAAATGAGCAAGGCAGTCGGCGCGCTTGATCGAAGCGGGCAACTCGTAGCGAACGATGGCAGTGATCATCCGGACTTTCCTTTGGTGCAACAGGCCGCGGGTGCCGCAGTGACTCCTGCACGGCGCGTGCCAGTTTCGTATACGATTTTGATAAGGTGGCAGGGCGCCACCTCAAAAGCCTGCCAGAACCGCTTGGTTTTGCTGACATTATGAGCATAATCGGCGCGACGGCCATTCTGAATGGGACCGTCGCCAGAGCAAAATTATACGATTCACCGAGCCTTCGGAGCATGAACGTGTCGCGCAAGACCGCCTCGCCTGCCGCGAACATTGGCGAGGAGCCTGTTTCGGAAGCAAAGCCGGATAGTCTGGTGACGCGCCTGCGCCACGAGATTCTGCGCGGCAGCATGGCGCCCGGCCTGCCGCTCCGACAGGACGAGATTGCTGCGCGCCATGGCGTCAGCAAGATTCCGGTGCGCGAGGCGTTGCTTCAACTCGTGGCCGAAGGGCTTGTCACTGCGCATCCCAATCGTGGCTTCACGATCTCCCGGCTCAGTTCACAGGAAGCCGAGGAGATCCTGGAAATCCGTGCCGTGCTGGAATGCGAAGCCGTGCGCGTCGCCATGCCGAACATGACCGACACCGACGTCGCGCAGGCGGCCCGCATCCTGGAGCAAGCGGAGGCAACCGACGCACTCGACCGCTGGAGCGATCTCAATTGGGAATTCCATGCCGCGCTCTATGGCCCGGCGAAGCGCAAGCGGCTGCTCGACATGATCCGGCAGGTATCCTACCCGACCGACCGCTACATTCGTGTGCTGATCTCGAACGCCAATTATCGCGGGCGCGCCGAGCGCGAGCATCGCGCGATCCTGTCGGCCTGCGAGATGCGCAATGCGGACGCCGCGGTGGCGCTGCTCGACCAGCATATCCGCGAGACCGGCGTGCTGCTCGCTGCATTTCTGAACGAGCAGCACAAAAGCTAGAGCCCGGCTTTGATAGACTCAAAGCCGGGCTCCAGATTTTTCGTTTGACGCTATTCTTGACGCGAAGCTGTGCTCCGTTTCGCTCGAGAGCGCTTGGGAGCTAGAACTCCTCCCACTCGTCTCTGGCGACGGCGGTTGCGAGCGCGCTCTGCATGTGGCGCGCGTTGCCACGGATCGCGGCAGGCTTGCGAACCGGCGCGCCCGGGCGCTGCGGCCTGACAACCGGTGCTTCAACGACCGTATCCTCGCCCTCATACAGACGGAAGGCAGCGACCCGGCCGTCGAGCGCGTTTGACTGATGCTCAAGTGTCTTGGCGGTGGCCGCGTTCTCTTCCACCAGCGCCGAGTTCTGCTGCGTCACTTCATCCATCTGGCTCAGCGCCCGGTTGATCTGGTCGATGCCGGTCGCCTGTTCGGCGCTGGCATTGGCGATGTCGGCCACGATCGAGGCAACCTCGTTGATGCTCTTGAGGATATCGGTCAGTGACTCGCCCGCGCGGTTGACGAGCTGCACGCCCTGCCCGACCGCATTGGACGAATTCGTGATCAGATCCTTGATGTCCTTCGCCGCTTGCGAGGAGCGCTGCGCGAGGTTGCGCACCTCGGACGCGACCACCGCAAAGCCGCGGCCAGCCTCACCCGCGCGCGCGGCTTCGACCGCTGCGTTGAGTGCGAGCAGGTTGGTCTGGCGCGCGATCTCGTCGATGACGGAAATGATGTCCGAGATCTTGCGGGAGGTGTCTTCGATTCTGGTCATTGCCGAAACCGCCTGGGACACCACCTCGCCGCCGCGGCCGGCGACCTCGCGCGTCCCCTGCATCAGGCCATTGGCATGCTGCGCGTTCTCGGCGTTCTTCTTCACGGTCGCCGAGATTTCCTCCATCGAAGCCGACGTTTCCTCGAGGTTCGCCGCCTGCTCCTCAGTCCGCTGCGACAGGTCGGTGGTGCTCGACGAAATCTCAGCCGACGCGCTCGACACTTCGCGGGTCGATTCCACGATCGCGGTCAGCGTATCCTGAAGCTGGTCGATGGCGTTGTTGAAGTCGTTCTGGATCTTCTGATACTCGCCGGCCCAGCCGTCACGCACGCGATAGGTCAGATCGCCTTGCGCGAGGCGTTCCAGCCCGCGGCCAAGACCGTCGACCACCTGCGCCACCTGACGCGCCGCATCGGCACGCGCTGCATCGTTGCGGGCGCGCTCTTCCTCTGCGATCTTGCGATCCTGCGCGGACTGCGCTTCGAGCCGTACCTTCTCGACCGCCGCATCGCGAAACACGGTGAGCGCGCGCGCCATCTCGCCAATCTCATCGCTATCCTGCACGCCGGAAATCGCCACCGTGTTGTCACCCTTCGACAGGCGCCGCATCGTATCGCACGTCCCGCTCAAACGGCGGACCAGGCTGCGCTGCACATAGAAGAAGGCGATCAGGCCCGCCGCAAGCAGCGACACGATTGCCACCACGATCAGCAGCATACGGCTACGGCCGAGTTCGGACAGAAGCGACGCGGTGCCGCTCCTCATGCCGGCCTCGGTTTCTTTCACCAGTCCAGAAACCGCCTGATCCAACTGCTTCTGGATCTTGACGTTGTCATTGATGACCCGGTTGGTGCCGGCGTTCACAGTCAGTTCCTGCCCGCGCAGCGCAAACACGCCGTCGCTGGCCTGGCCAAGCTCCAGCAGAGCGTCGATGTCCTTGCGGATCGCTTCATTCGAAATGTTCTGGGCCGCGAGCATCAGCGTGTTGGCCGAATACGTGAAGCGATCGACGATCGGTTTCAACTGGGCCTGATCCTTTGCGACCGCGCCCTCGCTGATCAGGCTCGCAATCAGGTGCGTCTGGATTTTCAGCTCCAGCGCGTTGCGAAAATTGACGAGCTGATCGTCGATCAGTTCCCGCACCAGCAGGCCCGTGTGTTTTATCGCCTGCTCGCCCTGCATCACTGCATCGAAATTCAGATCGTCGATCAGCGTGATGAGGACATTGGCGAGCCCCTCATGCGCGCGGAACACGTTCTGAAGACGCGCCGCCTCGTTGTCGGCGACTGCGATCTTCCGGAAATCCGCGAGCTTGAGCAGACCGGACGTCCGCTCGCGGAGATTATTGTAGCGCGTCACCTTGGGCAGTGAGGCGAGATGCTTTTCGGCGCGGCGCGCCGACGCGGTGAAGCGGTCTTCGAGCATCGCGAGAATTGCGGGAGACGATGTCAGCGCGCCTGCGGTCAGGAGACCGGTCGCAAGATTTGTCTCGGTGCCGATCTGGACCACGGTCTGCATCGTCTGCACGCCGTCATCGACCAGCGACTTGACCGTCCGGTCGCCGATCTTGCCGATGTCTTCCGCCTTGTTGACGGCGCGGACATAGGACGCATTGACGATCGGCGTGACGTCCTCGGTGATCCGGGTGTGCAGCTTGTGCAGTTCGTCGAGCTTGCGGTCGAGCATGGTGCGCAGGTTCGAGCGCGACACAATGACGGTATCGAGGTCGGACAAATTGTTCTCGAGCAGGCGGGACGCGACGTCGACGGCGCTGAACGCCTCCTTGCTCGATCCGGCACGGACCTTGTCGATCACGATGCGCAGTTGCATCGACCGGTCTTCAATCTGTGCGGCGATCTGACGCTGATCGCGCACGTTATCCGCGGCAACGAAGCGCGCGGCCGCAGCTGAAATTTCGCCCGACATCACCGAGAGCCGGAGTGCCTCGGTCATCAGCGGCACTTCGCGCTCCGCGATGTGCTCGACGCTGTGCTCCGCCGACCGGAAGGACAGGATGGCAAGACCTGAAGCCGCGACCGTCATCAGGGCCACGGCCCCAAAAGCCAACTGAAGCTTGACCCCGATTCCGGCCCTCGCGAGGCTTGCCGGATTGATCATCTTGCCGACGCGACCGATCACACCACTCATCACATCCCCCGATCCGGCCTTGGCCGGCATTCCCCCGGGCCTTTCGGCCCACCCCATTCAATTGCTGCTCTCGTTATTGCGTTCTAGTTCGCGGACATCCGGATCAGACGATCCACCGCCTTGAACGAGCCATCCGGCTGGATGACTGTCATGAAGACCTTGTCGAGGCCCTCATTGTCGTCCGGCCCGTAGGTCATCTGAAGACCCCCGAGATCGAACACCCCGCTCTCCTTGATTGCCTTGAGCAGCCCCGCGCGAGTCGGCTCCGGGCCGGTGCGTTCGAGCGCTGCGATGGCGAGACGTCCGACGAGATAGCCTTCCAGCGAAACGAATTCCGGCTCGGCCTTCGGATCGCGCGCCTTGATGGCGGCCTGATAGTCGGCGATCACCTTGACGGATGCGTCCCATGGAAACGGCACGACCTGACTCACGATGACGCCTGCGCCTTCGCTGCCGAGCGCCTTGGCCAGCGCGGAAGCGCCGACGAAAGAGATGTTCACGAAGACCGGATTGAACTCGATCTTGCGCGCCAGCTTGATGAATTCGGCACTCGGCTGATAGGCGCCGACCATCACAACCGCTTCCGGCTCCGCCTTGCGAAGCGCCAGCAGCGCGGTCTTGATCGCGGTGGTGTTGCGCTCGTAGGTGCCTTCCGCAACGATCGGCAGGCCGCGCTTCTTCATCGCCTTCTCGAAGCCGGACAGCCCCGCGCGGCCATAGGCGTCATCCTGGTAGAAGATCGCGATCTTCTTGATCTTCAGGTCCTCGGTCAGATGCCTGACCCAGGCCTCGGTCTCGGCGTCGTAGCTCGCGCGGATATTGATGACGTTGTCGAGCTTGGGATTGCGCAGAAATCCGGCGCCCGTGAACGCACCGATGAAGGGCATCTTCGCCGCGGCGGCGAGCGGCTGGGTGGCGACCGCGGTCGGCGTGCCGACCGGCCCGATCAGCGCAAAGACCTTCTCGTCCTCGATCAGCTTGCGGGTGGCGACGATCGCTTTCGAGGGCTCGTAGCCGTCATCGACGCTGATCAGCTTGATCTTGCGGCCGTGCACGCCGCCTTTGCGATTGGCTTCGTCGAACGCCGCGAGCAGCCCGTCCCTCATCCCGACGCCGAGCGCCGAGGCCGGGCCCTGCAGGACCGCGGCCTGTCCGAACACGATTGTATCTGGAGAGACACCATTCTCGGCTTGCGCCGGACCGAACCACACCATCAGCACCGCAACAGCGGTAAGCACTTTCAAACGTCGCATGAACACCCCGTTCTAGGATGCGTGGCAACCGGCCTCGCCAGGAAATCGTGTTGGATAATAATCGCGTGTAGTAAACCGCTCGCTAACGTCAGAGCTGTGCGAGGTCAGGCGGCCTGCGCCTCGAACTGCTCGTCGAGCAGATGGGAAAGGTCGATCATCGCGATCATGCCGGCTTCGACGGTGAGAAGTCCGGAGAGGAATTCGGTGCGGCCGTTGCGCACCACAGCCGGCACCGGCTGCACCTGCGAATTCTCGAAAGCGACGATGTCGAGCACACGGTCGGCCAAAAGGCCGATCTGCTGATCCCCGATCTGCACGATAATCACGACATGCAGAGCGTTCGCATCGGTCAGTCCACCACCGAACCGGCAGCGCAGATCGACGATCGGCACCATCACGCCGCGCAGATTGAGCACACCGCGGACATAGTCCGGCTGCCCGGGCAAGTGGTTGATCTCCGACCAGCCCTTGATTTCGCGTACGGCCATGATGTCGACACCGTATTGCTCCTCGCCGATGGCGAAGCTGATCAATTCGGCGCTGACCGCGTCCTTGGACCGTCCGGCGGCTGCTTGGTTGGAGAGGTCATTCATGTCTTGCGTCATCCCGTGTTCCGAAACGCGGTACAAATCGGGCGCGACGGCAGCGCAACGCAAGCCGGAGGCTCGCCCGCGCGGAATGGCTTTGTCACGCCTTGCTGGGCGGCACGCTGCCAGACAAGTCTTAATAGGGGCCTAAATGGTGCAACCGTAGTGCTCGAACCGTACGGCTCTCATGAAAAACGCCGGCGTGTTGCCACGCCGGCGTTGAACTTCATCACGGACGATACGGTCAGAACTCTTCGTCACGCGCGACTGCGGTGGCGAGTGCGCTCTGCATCTGCCGCGCGGTCCCGCGCCGCACGACCTGAGCCGGCTTGCGGATTGCGACAGTCTTCGGCGCCGCAGCCGCGGACTGCCGGTTGGATTCGAGCTGGAACACCGCGACACGGCCGTCGAGCGCGCTCGACTGATCTTCCAGGGTCTTGGCCGTCGCCGCGTTCTCCTCGACCAGCGCCGAGTTCTGCTGCGTGACCTCATCCATCTGCGCGAGCGCCTTGTTGATCTGATCGATGCCTGCGGCCTGTTCGGAGCTTGCATTGGCGATGTCGGCAACGATATCGGCAACCGACCGGATCGACTGCAGAATATCCTTCAGCGAGTCACCGGCGCGGTTCACAAGCTGAACCCCCTGCTCGACCTGGCCCGACGAGTTCACGATCAGGTCCTTGATGTCCTTTGCGGCCTGCGAGGACCGCTGGGCAAGGCTTCGTACTTCCGACGCCACCACCGCAAAGCCGCGACCGGCTTCTCCCGCGCGCGCCGCTTCCACTGCCGCATTCAGCGCGAGCAGATTGGTCTGGCGCGCGATCTCATCGATCACCGAGATGATGTCGGAAATCTTGCGCGACGAATCCTCGATCTGCGCCATCGCAGTGACAGCTTCGGCGACCACGGCCTCGCCACGGCCCGCTACTTCGCGGGTCTCGCGCGTGAGTTCGTTGGCGCGCTGCGCGTTCTCCGCGTTCTGCTTCACAGTCGCGGCAATCTCTTCCATCGAAGCCGACGTCTCCTCCAGGCTCGCGGCCTGTTCCTCGGTACGCTGCGACAAGTCGGTGGTCGCGGTCGCGATCTCGGCCGCGGCATTGGAGATTTCCATCGAGGATGAGGCGATGCGCTGCACCGTGTCCTGCAATTGCTCGATGGCACTGTTGAAGTCGCTCTGGACCTTCTTGTATTCGGGCGTGAACTCCTTCGAGACCCGGTAAGTCAGGTTACCGCGCGCGAGGTTTTCCAGACCCTGGCCAAGTTCAGCCACGACCTCCGCCACCATGCGCGCCTGCTCGGCCTCACGCTGAGCACGCTCCTCGCGTTCCGTCTGTTCGCGGCGCGCGATCTCGGCCTCCTTCTCGGCTTCCAGCCGCATCTTCTCGGCAAGCCGAATCTTGAATTCGTCGACGGCGCCGGCGATGCCGCCGATCTCGTCCCTGCGGCCGACGCCCGGCAGGACGACGTCGAAATTGCCCGAGGCAAGTTCACGCATGCCCCCGGTGAGATAGCGCAGCGGCCGGGTCACGGTGTAGAACATGAACACTGCGGTGCCGATCAGGACGATGGCAACAAGGCCGGCGAGCATCTCGTTGATAAACTCAACCCGCTCGATCGTGCGCGTGAATGTGGCATTCTCCTCGCGCACCTGTTCGCGCGCCAGCTCGATCATCTTGGCAGCGGTGTCATCCATCTGCTGGGCGATCGGCAGAGTCCGTTCGCGCACGATCTGGCCCACCCGCGCCTGCAACGGCGCCACCTGGTCGGCCTGACCCTTGCCGATCAGGTCGAGATACTCGATGCGAAGCCGGGCAACCTCATTGCCGCCAGCGGCATATTGCTCGATCTGCTTGCGGAGTTCCCCCGCTCGCTCGCCGGCCCGTCCCGATTGCCGGATCAGATCGAAGGCCTGCTGGGCATAGCCGTCGGCGGTCTTGCGGCGCGCTTCGAGGGTGTCGACGGCACGTTTGACGTCGTCGGGTGTCGCCGCCATCCGGACATCGCGGACCGCAATCTGCATTCCGCGGGCGGCGGACGTCGCATAGACGGCATCCGCGACGATGGTTTGCTCGCGGTCGGCATTGGCCTTCGCCGTCTGCACGGAGCGGTCGCCGTAAATCTGCGATACGACAATACAGCCGACCAGCATAACGGCTAGTGCGGACGTGACGGCAATCTTCGTACTGATCGCTACGTCGAAAGCAATTTTCTTGAGCATGTGGACCCTTACGATGTTCGGAGTTTTTACGGATTTCAGAAAGACCAAGAGACGCGCGGCAAAGCCTGCCCGCGTCGTGACTCGCTAGAACTCTTCCCACTCGTCGTTCACGATAG
>CAZIKZ010000067.1:13480-16753 GCA_964539845.1 uncultured Hyphomicrobiales bacterium | reverse complement strand
GGCGTCATCTGCGCGAAGGTCGCGCGCTACGCCGACCGCATCCATCATCCCGACCGCCTGACCAGCCCGCTGCGTCGCAAGGGTGCAAAGGGCGAGGGCGCATTCGAACAGATCGGATGGGACGACGCGCTCGACATCGTCGCCGAGCAATTCCTGAAAGCGGAAGCACGTTACGGCTCCGAAACCGTGTGGCCGTATTTCTACGCGGGGACGATGGGTCTCGTGATGCGCGACGGCATCAACCGGCTGCGTCACGCCAAGAAATATTCCGGCTTTCAGACAACGATCTGCGTCAACCCGGCCTGGACCGGATTCATCGCCGGCACCGGCCGTCTCGCAGGGCCCGATCCGCGCGAGATGGCGAAGTCAGACCTCGTGGTGATCTGGGGTACGAATCCGGTCTCCACCCAGGTCAATGTGATGACGCATACGACGCGCGCGCGAAAGGAACGCGGCGCCAAGATCGTCGCCGTCGACATCTACATGAACGGCACCATGGAACAGGCTGACCTTCCGGTGCTGGTGAAGCCCGGCACAGATGGCGCGCTGGCCTGCGCGATCATGCATTGCCTGTTTCGCGACGGCGCGGCCGACTGGGACTATCTCGATAAATACAGCGATGCGCCGCGCGAACTCGAAGCGCATGTGAAGACGCGGACGCCGCAATGGGCTTCCGCCATCACCGGATGTCCGGTCGAGACGATCGAGGAATTTGCGCGGCTCGTCCGCGAGAACAAGCGCACCTTCTTCCGGCTCGGTTATGGCTTCTCGCGCTCGCGCAATGGCGCAGTGAACATGCATGCGGCAAGCTGTATCGCCGCAGTGACCGGCGCATGGCAATACGAGGGTGGCGGCGCGTTTCACAATAACGGCGCGATCTATCACTGGAACAAGGCGATGATCGAAGCGCCGGAACTGACCGATCCTTCGGTGCGCATGCTCGATCAGTCGCGGATCGGGGCGATCCTCGACGGCGATGCGGATGCCTTGTTCGGCGGTCCGCCGGTGACGGCGCTATTGATCCAGAACACCAATCCGGTGTCGGTCGCACCTGACCAGAATGTGGTGAAGCGCGGCTTTGCGCGCGACGATCTTTTTACGTGCGTGCACGAGCAGTTCATGACCGAGACGGCCACGATGGCCGACATCGTGCTGCCCGCGACCATGTTCATGGAGCACGACGACGTCTATCAGGCGGGCGGCAGCCAATACATTCTGCTGGGGCCGAAGCTTGTCGACGCGCCTGGCGAATGCCGCAGCAATCATGAGGTCATTACCGGACTCGCGCAGCGGCTTGGCGTGACGCATGAAGGCTTTGATCTGTCGCCGCGCGAAATCATCGACTGGACGCTGAAGAATTCCGGGTGGGGCGATCTCGAAAAGCTTGAGCGCGAGCGCTGGATTGATTGTCAGCCGCCGTTCGAAAAGGCCCATTATCTTGACGGCTTCAAATGGCCGGACGGCAAGTTCCGCTTCAAGCCGGACTGGCCGACAGTGCCGTTCAAATCGCCATGGACCGCAGGCCCAGTCGCGCAGATGCCGGTCTTGCCGGATCACTGGGAGGTTACGGAGAGCGCGGACGCGGAGCACCCGTTCCGGCTTGCGACGTCGCCCGCACGGCAATTCCTGAACTCGACCTTCAACGAGACGCCTGTATCCGTGAAGCGGGAAGGGCGCCCGACTCTCATGATGCATCCGGACGATGCATCGGCCAGTGGCATCAGCGATGGCGCTCGCATCGCGGTCGGGAACAAGCGCGGCACCGTCAAGCTGCATGTGAAGCTGTTCGATGGCGTGCGGCGCGGCGTGGTGATTGCGGAATCGATCTGGCCGAATACGGCATACGAGGACGGTTGCGGCATCAACTCGCTGACCGGGGCGGATGCGATCGCGCCTTATGGCGGCGCGGCATTCCACG
The DNA here is from genome assembly GCA_964539845.1 of uncultured Hyphomicrobiales bacterium. Lineage (GTDB taxonomy): Bacteria > Pseudomonadota > Alphaproteobacteria > Rhizobiales > Xanthobacteraceae > Pseudorhodoplanes. Next base: position 14,835 of record CAZIKZ010000067.1, on the reverse strand, counting down.
ACAACAAGGTCTGGGTGCGGCTTTTGCCCTAAGCTTTCTTCATCGCGCGTCGCTTGCGCCGGGCAGAAAGGGCGCGTTATCCGCGCTGACCGCGCCGCTGATGACGCAGAGTCCGTCGTTCACGTGCACGCGGTCCAGCGCGACAAGTTTCAGCGCCAGCGGATAGATGCGGTGCTCGACCGCAAGAACGCGCGCGGCAAGTGCTGCTTCGGTATCGTCTGCGTGAACCGGCACACGGCCCTGCGCGATGATCGGACCGGAATCCATTTCGGGGACGACAAAGTGCACGGTTGCGCCGTGTTCGCGTACGCCTGCCTCGATCGCGCGCCGGTGCGTGTCGAGGCCCTTGAAGGCGGGGAGAAGGGCCGGATGGATATTCAGCATCCGGTCCGGCCATTGTGCCACGAACCAGGCGGTCAGGATCCGCATGAAGCCGGCAAGGCAGACGATCTCGATGCGATGTTGCAGCAATATGTCCTGCAAGGCGCGCTCGAACGCCTCGCGGTCCTTGCCGTAAGTCCTGTGGTCGACGATTGCGGTTGCGATCCCGGCATCGGCGGCACGCTGCAAGCCGGCCGCATCTGGACGGTTCGAGACGACGAGCGCGATTTCTGCCGGATAAGTCTTGTCGCGCGCCGCATCGATCAGCGCGGTCATATTGGAGCCGCGCCCGGAAATCATAATCGCGGTCCGCTTGCGGTCCATATTACAGCGACAGATCGAGTGTGCCGCGATAACTCACGCGTTCATCGCCTTGCGCCGGCACGACCGTGCCAATCGGTGCCGCGGTCTCTCCGTGTTCACGCAACACCGCGAGCACCGCATCAACCTTGTCGGGCGCGACAATCGCCACCATGCCGATCCCGCAATTGAAGGTGCGAAGCATTTCAGGCACGGCGACCCCGCCTTCCTGCGCAAGCCACCGGAAGACCGGCAAGGCATTGACTGTGGACAGGTCGATGTCCGCACCGAGAGACTTCGGCAGCGCGCGGGGGATGTTGTCCGGAAAGCCGCCGCCGGTGATGTGCGCCAATGCTTTCACCGCGCCGGTCTTGCGGATCGCGGCGAGGCACGATTTCACGTAGAGCCGCGTGGGCTCGAGCAGCGCTTCGCCGAGGCTCTTGCCCGGAGCGAACGGCGCAGGTGCATCGAAGCCGACACCCGACCGCTCGACGATCTTGCGGACGAGCGAAAATCCGTTGGAGTGGACGCCCGAGGAGGCGAGCCCGATCACGACATCGCCCGCGGCAACGTCGTTGCGCGGCAGAATGGTGCCACGCTCGGCCGCGCCCACGGCAAATCCGGCAAGGTCATAATCCCCGGCCTGATACAAGCCCGGCATTTCGGCGGTCTCG
>CAZIKZ010000067.1:0-13470 GCA_964539845.1 uncultured Hyphomicrobiales bacterium | reverse complement strand
CCCTGATCGGCGGCGAGACCGCCGATCAGGGCGCAGCTGGATTCCTTGCAGCCACGCGCGATCCCGGCCACCACCTTGGCGCCGTTCTCGGGATCGAGCTTTGAGCACGCGAAATAATCGAGGAAGAACAAGGGCTCGGCACCCTGCACCACGAGGTCGTTGACCGACATGGCGACCAGGTCGATGCCGATCGTCTCGTGCCGGCCGGTCTCGATCGCAATCTTGACCTTGGTGCCGACACCGTCGGTTGCGGCCACCAGAACCGGATCCTTGAAGCCCGTACGGGCCAGATCGAACAGTCCGCCAAAGCCCCCGATTTCGGCATCCGCTCCGGCCCGCGCGGTGGCACGGACCAGCGGCTTGATCAGATCGACCATCCGGTTGCCGGCATCGATGTCGACGCCAGCCTCGCCATAGGTGAGGCCGCGTTCCGGGCCGGATTTTTTGCCGGACATGTGTTCAAAGCCCCATGGCTGCCTTGCGGCAAATTCGCCGCGTGGTAGCGCGAAAATCGTATTAGGCGCAATGCCTTGCGCGCGGTTATAATTGTCTTTGGGCCGAGTTATCCGGTCCGATTCCTGTCGGGACACTAGCGTTGAGCCTACCCAACCTCATTACCATGGCGCGCATCCTGTGCGTGCCGCTGATCGTATGGGCTATCACGTCCGGCCATATGCTGCCGGCCTTCCTGCTGTTTCTGGCGGCCGGCATCAGCGACGCTGTCGACGGCTTTCTCGCCAAGCGGTTCGGGATGGCGACCGAGCTCGGCGCTTTGCTCGACCCGCTGGCGGACAAGGCCCTGATCGTGTCGATCTACGTGGCGCTGGGTTTCACTGAGTCGCTGCCGCGATGGATGGTGATCCTGGTTGTTTCTCGCGACATTCTGATCGTCGGCGGCTTTCTGCTGGCCATGCTGATCGACAGGCCGATGGCAGTGCGCCCGCATCCGGTGTCCAAGCTCAATACCGTGGCGCAGATCGTGCTCGCGGGTACGGCTTTGGGTTCGCTGGGACTGAATTTTGATGTCGGATGGGCCTTGCCCGTTCTGATGGCTCTGGTCACGATATTGACGTTGCTTTCGATCGGCTTCTATGTCGCTGAATGGATACGTCATTTCGGCACCAACGGAGCCGTACGGTAGGACGGTAGGGGACGGCTGCGCATGAACACCACGACGACGGGTCCGGCCGACAGTCCGCCGCCGCTGCCCATCACGCCGATATCGTTACGCCGCCAGCTCATCTTCTGGACCGGTGCGCTTCTCGTCTTCATTGCGCTGCTGTGGCTGCTCGGCGACGTGCTCCTGCCGTTCGTTGCCGGCATGGTGCTCGCCTATTTGCTCGATCCGGTCGTGCGCAAGCTGCAGAAGCTCGGTTTGAGCCGTCCGATCGCGTCGGTTCTCATCGTAATGGGTGCGATCGCGTTGATCGCGTTCGCGTTGATCATGCTGCTGCCGATCCTCGGCGAGCAGATCGCGGGTTTCGTCGACCGCATGCCGCAATATGTCGAGCGCATCCGTCAGCTCGTGCAGGAGCAGAGCCAGAGCTGGCTCGGGCGTTTAATCGGCGAGAAGCTGCCCGATGCGGAAAAACAATTGGGCGGCGTGGCGGCGACGGCCGCGGGCTGGGCCGCGGGCTTTCTCGGATCGCTGCTCTCGGGTGGCAGGGCGCTGGTCTCGGTCATATCCATTTTCGTCATCGCGCCAATCGTCGCCTTCTATCTCCTGCTCGACTGGGAGCGGATGATCGCCGCCGTCGATTCCTGGGTGCCGGTGCCCTATCGTGAGACCGTGCGCGGGCTGGCGCGTGAGATGAACGCGGCGATTTCAGGCTTCGTGCGCGGGCAGGCGATCGTGTGCCTGATCCTCGGCACCTTCTATTCGGTCGCGCTCATTTCGATCGGCCTGCATTTCGGCCTGCTGGTCGGCATCGTGGCCGCCATTCTCGGCTTTGCGCCCTATGTCGGCACGATCACCGGCTTCCTGCTGGCCGTCGGCATCGCGATTGCGCAATTCTGGCCGGACTGGACCATGCCCGCACTCGCAGCCGGTATTTTCCTCACCGGCCAGTTCGTCGAGGGCAACATCCTGCAGCCCTTCCTGGTCGGCAAGGAAGTCGGGCTGCATCCGGTCTGGCTGATGTTCGCGCTCTTGGCCTTCGCCTATCTGTTCGGCTTCGTGGGACTGCTGGTCGCCGTTCCCACCGCGGCCGCGATCGGCGTGCTGGTTCGCTTTCTGCTGCGGCAATATCTGGCAAGTCCCTACTATACGGGCGGCAAGCTGAGCTGAGATGGCGTTGCCGCCGCGTCAGCTTGCGCTCGCACTCGATCACGCCGAGAAGCTTTCGCGCGAGGATTTCCTGCCGGGTCCGCCAAACGAGGCGGCGTTCGCGATGATCGAACGCTGGCCGGATTGGCCGGCGCATACGCTTGCCATCTCCGGGCCGGAAGGCAGCGGCAAGAGCCATCTCGCTTCGATCTGGGCGGACATGTCAGGGGCACGCGTGGTGTCGGCGCGTGCGTTACAGACGCCGATGCTGCCCGAAGCGCTCGCGACCGGTGCGCTTGTGCTGGAAGATTGTTTGCCGGGGACATTCGATGAGCGCGCCTTCTTTCATCTGCTCAATCTCGTGCGGGAGCAGGATGCCCATCTGCTGATCACCGCGCGGGCGCTGCCGGCATCATGGAACGTGGAACTGCCCGATCTCGCATCGCGGCTGCGCGCGGTACCGGCCATCCCGCTGTCGATGCCGGACGACGCGCTGCTGCGTGCCGTGATGGTCAAGTTGTTCACGGACCGCCAGCTCGCGGTGGATGAAAACCTGATCCGCTTTCTTCTGACCCGGGTCGGGCGGTCCTTCGCGGCGGTGCAGGCGACCGTGCGAACCCTCGACCTCGAAGCGCTGCAGCGCAAAAGACCGGTCAATCGCGCGCTTGCGGCTGAACTTTTCCGCGAATAGCGCGTCAGTTTCGATGTTTGCCCTCAAATCCTTGCAGTCCTAACCATAGGCGGGAATTCTCTTGCGCCGTGTCACGGGCTGGTCACGAATATGTCTTAAGGTCAGGCTTTCCGGAACCTAGCCATGCAAGAACGCGCCGAAGCCATTGTTTTGAAAGAAGAAGTTGTCCAGCCGGCGCGGCCCTCCGAGGCTCAGACGCCGAACCAGATGGACAGCCCGGACCGTTTCATCAATCGGGAATTGTCGTGGTTGCATTTCAACCGGCGGGTCCTCGACGAAGCGGCCAATCCGAACCATCCGCTCCTGGAGAAGCTGCGCTTCCTGTCGATCTCGGCCAACAATCTCGACGAATTCTTCATGGTACGCGTCGCCGCACTGAAGGGGCAGGTGCGAGAGGGCGTCGCGGACCGCTCGCCGGACGGGCTCACACCGTCCGAGCAGCTTGTCCGGATTTCCGAGGTGGTGTCCGTGCTCGCGAGCGATCAGCAGGGGCGCTGGCGCGATCTGCGTGAAGAACTGGACGCCAACGGCGTCGTCATCATCGATGCGCAGGGAGTGACTCCCCAGGAGCAGGAATGGCTGGAGGAGCATTTCCTGTCCGCCATCTTCCCGGTTCTGACGCCGCTGGCGATCGACCCGGCGCATCCGTTCCCGTTCATTCCCAATCTTGGCTTCACGCTCGCGCTGCAACTCTCGCGCATCAGCGACAGCAAGGCGATGAATGCGCTCATCCGCGTGCCGCACAAGATCGATCGCTTCGTACACTTGCCGCGCACCGGTGAGGGCGCGCCTTTGCGCGTCATCATGCTCGAACAGGTCGCCTGTCTGTTTATCGGTCAGCTGTTCCCGGGCTACGTGATGAACGGTGTCGGCGCGTTCCGGGTGATCCGCGATTCTGAAATCGAAATTGAGGAAGAGTCCGAAGATCTCGTCCGCTCGTTCGAGACCGTGCTCAAACGCCGCCGCCGTGGTTCGGTGATCCGGCTCGAACTCGAACAGGCCATGCCGGGCGATTTGCGCCGCTTCGTGCAACGCGCCATGGGCGTCAGCGATGACGAGACCTTTCTGGTCGAAGGCATGCTCGCACTCAACGATCTCAAGGAAGTCGTCGCGGTCGGTCGCCCGGACCTCCTGTTCGTGCCGTACAACCCGCGCTTTCCGGAGCGCATCCGCGATCACGGCGGCGACTGCTTCGCTGCGATCCGGCAGAAGGATTTTATCGTCCAGCACCCCTATGAGTCCTTCGACGTGGTGGTGCAGTTCCTGCAGCAGGCCGCGCGCGATCCCGATGTGATCGCCATCAAGCAGACCCTGTACCGGACGTCTGCGGAATCGCCGATCGTAAAGGCGCTCGCGGAAGCGGCTGAGGCGGGAAAATCCGTCACCGCGCTGGTCGAACTGAAGGCGCGCTTCGACGAAGAGGCGAATATCCGCTGGGCGCGCGATCTCGAACGCGCCGGTGTGCAGGTTGTGTTCGGCTTCATCGAGCTCAAGACGCACGCGAAGCTGTCGCTCGTGGTCCGGCGTGAGGCCCGCAAGCTTGCGACCTACGTGCATGTCGCGACCGGCAATTATCATCCGATCACAGCGCGCATTTATACCGATCTGTCCTACTTTACGGACGATCCGGTGATTGCACGTGATGTCGGACGCATCTTCAATTTCATCACCGGCTATGCCGAGCCAGCCGAACTGGAATTGATGGCGGTTTCGCCGGTGTCGCTGCGCAAGCGGCTGGTCGAACATATCGACGCCGAAATCGAGCACGCCAAGGCCGGCCGTCCCGCCGCGATCTGGCTGAAGATGAACTCGCTGGTCGATGCCGATATCATCGACAAGCTCTATCAGGCGTCGCAGGCCGGAGTGTCGATCGACATCGTGGTGCGCGGCATTTGTTGCCTGCGGCCGGAAGTTCCGGGCCTGTCCGACAAGATCCGGGTCAAGTCGATTGTCGGGCGCTTCCTCGAGCATTCGCGCATCTATTGCTTCGGTTCCGGTCACGGACTGCCGCACCCGAAGGCGGTGGTCTATATCTCGTCAGCCGACCTGATGCCGCGCAATCTCGACCGCCGCGTCGAGGCCTTGTGCCCGATTACTAACCCGACCGTGCACGAGCAGGTGCTCGACCAGATCATGGTGGTTAACTTCAACGACAACGAGCAGAGCTGGAAACTCTTGCCTGACGGCACCGCAACCCGCATAAGGCCCGCGAAAGGCGAGGAGCCTTTCAACGCTCAAAAATACTTCATGACCAATCCGAGCCTGTCGGGTCGTGGGAAATCGCTCAAAGAGTCAACGCCGCGCCGCCTCAGCCGCCGTCAAGACCGGCGTTAAGAGGACAGGCGAGAAACGCTCCGCGCCGAGCCGGCCGGAGCGTGTCAAAGATCAGGGATCGCTGGTCAGGGCGTCGGCCTTGGTGGAAACCGCGCAGGGACGTCTCGATCACGGGCCGGCGGTGGCGGTCTTCGATATCGGATCGAACTCGGTGCGCCTCGTGGTCTATGAGGGCCTGACACGCAGCCCTTCGCCGATCTTCAACGAAAAGGTGCTGGCCGGCCTCGGACGCCAGGTGCAGTCGACCGGGCTTCTGGCGCCGGATGCTGTTGCCGTAGCGCTGACGGCGCTACGGCGTTTCCGCGCATTGTGCGACAATCTCCAGGTCGGCCGCGTATTCGGAATTGCAACCGCCGCCTGCCGCGATGCGCAGAATGGACCTGCCTTCATCGCGGAGGCCGAACGCATCTGCCGCATCAAGATCGACGTTCTGTCTGGCAGACGCGAAGCGGAACTCGCGGCACTGGGCGTGGTATCGGGGATTTATGAGCCGGACGGCATCACCGGGGATCTTGGTGGCGGGTCGCTTGAACTGATCGATGTGCGCGGTGACAAGATCCGGCGCGGCGTAACGCTGCCGCTCGGCGGTCTCGCGCTAAAGGACGCGGCGAACCAGTCGCTGAAGCGTGCCGAGAAGATCGTCGAACGGGAATTGTCCGATGTGCCGATCCTGAAGTCGGGCAAGGGGCGCAGTTTTTATGCGGTGGGTGGCGCCTGGCGTTCGCTGGCCGGCCTGCATATGGCCCAGACCGGCTATCCGCTGCACGTGATGCACGGCTATACGCTGCGCGCGCGCGAGGCTCTCGAATTCTGCGAACTGGTCCAGCGCGTCAACCCCGAGACGCTGTCGCAGATCGAGGTGATATCGACGGCGCGCCGTCCGCTGCTCGGCTATGCAGCGGTGGTGCTCGGCCGGCTGATCCGCAAGATCAGGCCGGAGTCTATCGTGATCTCGGCGCTCGGCGTGCGCGAAGGCTTGCTCTATTCGCTGCTCCGCGAGCGAGAGAAAGCCAAGGACCCGCTGATCGACGCCGCCCGCAATCTCAACCTCCTGCGTTCGCGCTCGCCGCAACATGGCGAGGAGCTGGTGCGATGGACCGACCGCCTCATGGATACGAGCGGCATCGACGAGGCCGCGGCCGAGCGGCGGCTGCGTCATGCCGCGTGTCTGGTCGCGGATGTCGGCTGGCGCACGCATCCGGACTATCGCGGCGAGCAATCGCTGAACCTGATCGCACATGCGGATTTCGTCTCGCTCGACCACCCCGGCCGCGCCTATCTCGCGCTCGCGGTTTATTTCCGCCATGTCGGGATTACCCATGACGAGGATCTGTCGCCGCGGCTGCGCGAGCTTGCCTCGGCGCGGATGCTGGACCGCGCCCGCATTCTGGGTGCGGCGATGCGGGTCGCCTACATGGTGTCGGCGTCGATGCCGCGCGTTCTGCCCAAGACTCCGCTCCGCGTCGAGCGCGGCAAACTCGTGCTGCGGCTGCCGGGCAAGCAGGCCGCGCTCAATGGTGAGCGCGTGATGAACCGCATGAAAACGCTGGCGCGCCTGATCGGACGCGAAGCGGTGGTGCTTGAGGAATGACAGTGCCTAAGCGAGGTGAAACTGAACCGCCACTTGTCCGCTGCCGCTCGATGGAAAATAATCGCAGAGCTGCTCGGCCTTGCCGTTGTAGCGATCCCAGCCCAGTGCGCCGAACAGCATAACGGTGTCCACCATCAGGGCTTCGCCATTGCACTTGCGGGTGTAATCCGGAAGCATCGCGCAAAATTCCGCGAAGCGGCCGTCGCGCCACAATTCGAGGACGCGTAAATCCATCTGACGGTTGAACTCGCTTGAAATCCTGTTCCAGGCGTCGGGCCCGAGTTTCGAATTCTCGAACAACTGGTGAGACAGCGAACCGCTTGCCAGAATTGCGACCTTGTATTTCGATCGCCTGATGGCGCGATGCACCGCAGCGCCGAACCTGCGGTTCTCGTCGACCGAGGCGAAGACCGGCGAGGCGATCGGCACCACTGACAGCGCCTTGTCCACATTCATGTAATGCATCGGGACGATGGTGCCGTATTCGACCGGCATGGTCGGGATCTGGTGCGCCAGTGCCAGGGGTCCGTCCTTTGAGGTTTCCGCCGCGATCATATCCGCGAGATCGGCGTTGCCAGGAAAGTCGTAGGTGACATCGCTGATCATGTGCGGCGCTTCCGGACTGGTGTAGCTACCGCGATGCCAGGGATTGGCATTGATGTGGAAACCGAAATTCGAGATCCAGTGGGTGTCGAACACCACGAAGGTGTCGGCGCCGCGCTCGCGCGCACGCTGTCCGATCAGTTTCAGCGCATTGACTGGTCCGTCACGCGTGCCTTTCAACGGCTCGACATGTTCGGACAGCATCAATGACGGCACATGCGTGATCTTGGCGGCAAGGACCAGTTCGCCCATGGGCGGCGTTCTCCGGATCGGATTTTTCCGGAGCTTAGGAGAGCGCTCGTCCACAAACTTGCGCTAGATCAAGACAGGAAGCAGCGCCGAGCCCACCAACATTGCGAGAGCGCAAAAAAATGGTGGGCTCGCTTCGCTTAGCCCACCCTACGCAGTCGGGTACCGTTCTTCCGCGACCTGCGTGAGGAGAAACACATATTCCTCCGCGGCTTCTTCCAGTGCGGTGTAACGGCCGGACTTGCCGCCATGGCCTGCGCCCATATTGGTTTTGAGGAGGAGGGTATTGTCGTCGGTCCTGGTGGCGCGCAGCTTCGCCACCCATTTGGCCGGCTCCCAATAGGTGACGCGCGGATCGTTCAGGCCGGCGGTGACCAGCATCGCCGGATAGGCCCGCGCGGACACGTTGTCGTAGGGGCTGTAGCTCAGGATGTATTCGAACGCCGCCTTGTCGGTAATGGGGTTGCCCCATTCCGACCACTCGCCGGGGGTGAGCGGCAACGTCTCGTCGAGCATGGTGTTCAGGACATCCACGAACGGCACATGCGCGCCGATCGCGCCGTATAGTTCGGGAGCCTGATTGACGATCACGCCCATCAATTCGCCACCGGCCGATCCGCCGGCCGCAGTCACGCGGCCTGCCGCCGCGAATCCCTGCGCGATCAGAAAGCGCGTCACATCCACGAAATCGTTGAAGGTGTTGGTGCGCTTGTCGAGCTTGCCGTCGAGATACCAGCCATAGCCAAGATCGTCGCCGCCACGGATATGTGCAATCGCGCAGGCGAAGCCGCGGTCGAGCAGCGAGAGCCGGTTGGTCGAGAAACCGGGCGGGATCGCATGTCCGTAGGCGCCGTAGCCGTAGACATGCAGGCGGCCCTTGCCATTCTTCAGGAAGTCGCGGCGATAAACCACCGATACCGGAACCATCACGCCATCGCGCGCGGGAGCCATCAGCCGTTCGGTGACATATTGCGCGGCATCGTAGCCGCTCGGAATTTCGCGGACCTTCAGTGTCTCGAGCCGGCCGTCGGCGAGGTGATAATCGTAGACCGTGTTCGGCGTGACCATCGACTGATAATTGAGGCGCAGCCGGTCGATCCGGTACTCGCGGTTGCCGCCGAGGCCTGCGACAAAGCTCGCCTCGGGGAAGGCGATGTATTTTTCGGTGCCATCGGCATAGTCGTGCAGCCTGACTTGCGACAGCCCGTCGATGCGCTCCTCGATCACCATCAGGTTTTCGAATGTGGTGAGGCCAAGGATGTAGTGGCGGTCGCTGCCGGCAACGATTTCGGTCCATTGCGCGGGTGCGGACACCGGCGCGGTAACGATCCGGAAATTCAGATGCGTGTCGTTGGTGCGGATGAAGAGCGTGCCTTCGCGTTCATCGAGATCGTAAAGCCGGTTGGTCTTTCGCGGCGAGACGAGCAGGGGTTCGGCGGAAAAATCGGCAAGCGGAATGAGTCGGATTTCGTTGGTCGCGTGATCGCCGGTGCTGAAGGTCGCAAAGCGTCGTGATTGCGTGCGGCCGAGGCCCACGGTGAATTTCGGATCATGCTCGCGATAGATCTCGCGGTCCGCGCTTTGCAGATCGCCGAGCCTGTGATGCCAGACCGCCTTGGAGCGCCAGTTTTCGTCCGCGTCGGTGTAAAGAAAGCTCTTGGAGTCCGCCGCCCAGATCAGGCCGTAACGCCAGTTCTCGATAACGTCCGGGAGGTCCGCGCCCGTCGCAAGATCGCGGACCTTCAGTACGAAACGCTCCGAGCCATTGGTGTCGACCGCATAGGCGAGAAGCCGCCCGTCGGGGCTTACGGCGTGGCCGCCCAGCCGGAAATAATCGTGGCCGCTCGCGAGTGCCGGTTCGTCGACGATGACTTCGTCAGCACTGCCGGTGAACTTGCGCCGGTACCATTTCGGATATTCGCCGCCAGCATCGAATGCGTACCAGTAAAGCCAGTCTCCGTCCTTTGACGGAACGCTGGAATCGTCGTCCTTGATGCGGCCCTTCATCTCGCCGACGATGGTATCGACCAGACCGCGATGCGGTGCCATCGCAGCTTCGAAATACGCATTCTCGGCATTGAGATAGGCGAGGATGTTTTCGTTTTTAACCTCGGGATAGCCGGGATCGCGCAGCCAGGCATACGGATCTTCGACTGTGATGCCGTGCCGCGTGAAGCTATGCGGCACGCGTTTGGCGCTGGGGGCGGGAAGGCGATCGGCCATTTTCTGAAGCGTTCTTTCGAATAGAGTTGCCGCAATCTTCCGTTCATTCCCGGGTAAGCGGGAATCCAGTTCTTCTCTTGCTGAGTCCCCGCTTTCGCGGGGACGAACGGAAAATATGTACGGGTCGCGCTTTCCGCTATTCCCGTTCGATGGCCGACACGCGGCCTTTCTCGATCGCAAGTGCAAGCTTGCCGGATTTCAGCGCCAGCGCCTTCTCACCGAACAATTCACGGCGCCAGCCCTTGAGTGCTGGGACATCGGCGTGATCGTCGGCCGCGATCCGCTCGAGGTCGTCGACGGTCGCGATCACCTTGGCGGCCACCGCATGCTTCTCGGCGGTCATGCGCAAAAGAACCTTCAAAAGCTCGACGGTCGCGGAGCCATTCGGAACCGGTTTGGTGCGTTCGATCGAGGGCAGGGCCTTCAGGTCGCGCTCGAGCCCGCGCTTCACCACGTCCGGAATTTCCACGCCCCAGCGCGATCGCTCGAAGCCCTTGGGGAGGGAGCGCAGCGATGACAGGCGTTCGACGGTGGTCGGCGCCTGGATCGCAATGTCGGCAACCAGATCGTCCTTCAACACGCGCCCGCGCGGAATGTCGCGCGCCTTCGCCTCGCGCTCGCGCCAGGCAGCGACTTCGATCAGCACCGCAAGCTCTTTCGGCTTGCGGACGCGCGTGCGTAACCGCTGCCAGGCATTGTCCGGATCCATCCGGTAGGTCTCGGGCGAGGTGAGAACGTCCATCTCCTCGCTCAGCCATTCGGTGCGCCCACGCTTGTCAAGATCGGCGCGCAGTTTGCGATAGACATCCCGCAGATGCGTCACGTCGGAGATTGCATATTCCACCTGCGCCTTGGACAAAGGCCGGCGTGTCCAGTCGGTGAAGCGTGACGATTTGTCGAGCGTGTCGCCGGTGATGCGCTGCACGAGCTGATCGTAGGACACGGAATCGCCGTGGCCGAGAACCATCGCCGCGATCTGGGTATCGAAGATCGGGTGCGGGATCAGATTCGCGCGATGCCAGACGATTTCGATATCTTGGCGCGCGGCGTGAAACACCTTCACCACACTCTCGTTGCCCATCAGGTCGAAGAACGGCTGCAGGTCGATGTCCGCAGCAAGCGCGTCGACCACCACCGCTTCGTCCGGGCTCGCGATCTGCGCGACGCAGAGCTGCGGATAATAGGTGGACTCGCGCAGGAATTCCGTGTCGACGGTGACGAAGGGATGCTTTGCGAGACGCTCGCAGGCTACGCTCAGATCTTTTGTTGTTGTGATCAAGTCCATATTTCGCCGATTACCCACGCACACGCGGCATCATGATGAATTCCCACGGCGATGGCATCGCCTGCACCGGCATGTCGATCAAGGTCGGACCGCCGCGCCTCTTGAAGCCGCGACGCAGCGCCGCGCGCAATTCGGCAGGGCTCTCGACGCGCTCGGCGGCGGCGCCGAAGCTTTCGGCGAACTTCACGAAGTCCGGGTTGGTCAGGTCGCTCGCGATCGTGCGCCCGCCATACCATTCCTGCTGGATCAGCTTCACATTTCCGAACGCGTTGTTGTTGAAGATCACGGTAACCAGCGGGATCTTGTGGCGCACCGCGGAGGCAAGTTCGGTCGCCGTGTAGAGGAAGCCGCCGTCGCCGGAGACCGACAGCACCGGTACGTCACGCCGCGCATCCTGCACGCCGAGTGCCGTCGCAAAGCCCCAGCCGAGATTGTCCTGATAGCCGGGCGAGATGAACGTGCGCGGGCTGTAGACCGGCATCGCGAGGCGCGCAGCAAAGCCGATCTGCGTGACCTCATCGACGAAGATGCCGTCCTCCGGCAATTCAGAGCGGATCACATCGAGAATGGCCATCTGCGGCACGAGCCTCGACAACCGCTTCGCAAGTTTCGCGTGCCGTTCTTCCATCTCGGCCTTGCGCGACTTGCGCCTGGTGTTGTGCGCGGGCAGGGCAGCAAGCAGCTTGCGAAGGACGCGGGCCGAGTCGCCAAGAACCGCCACGTCCGGTTTACCGGCGCGCTCGGGTTCGTCGGGATCGGCCTCGACGCGGATCACCTTCAGATTCTTGTCGGTGCCCCAGACCGTAAGCTGCTGCAGCAGCCGGCTGCCGACACCGATCACCACATCGACTTCGGGCCACATCTCGTGCGCGAGGGGCAGCGTGATCGAGAGCGGATCGCGGCTGTCGAGGACGCCGCGTCCGCGCCGATAGCCGAGCACCGGCGCCTGCAACATCGCGGAAAGCCGCGTCACCTCTTTCGAGGCATCCTGTGCGCCGCCGCCACACACGATCATCGGGTTTTTCGCGGCACCGAGGAGCTTGGCCGCTGCGGCAATCGCGTCGTCGTCGATCGGCGGCTCGAATACAGCGAGTGGCGCATGGGCCGCCACCGGCTCGGTGCGGCCCCACACATCCATCCCGCATTCGAGCGCGGCCGGTCCCGGGCGGTCCATGGCCATCGACTGGATCGCGCCGGCGACCATGCGCGGTGCGTCGGCCGCCCGTGGAATACGGGCGGAGTGGTCAACCAGCCGCGCGATGATACCGGCCTGGTCGCGGATTTCGTGCAACTGGCCGAGGTCCCGCCGGATGGTATTTTGCGGAATCTGGCCGATCAGGGCCAGCACCGGCGCGTTCATGGAATAGGCAGTGAGGAGGGCGGCGCCGGTATTCAGCAGCCCCGGACCGGGGACCACGGAATAGACCTGCGGCTTGCCGGTCGCGAGCGAGGCTCCGAGCGCCATGTAGGCGCAACCCTGCTCGTGGCGGGTGTGAACCACCCGGACCCGGTTTCCGGCCTTGTAAAGCGCGTCGAAGAAATGGTCGTTGTGCACCCCCGGCAGGGCATAGACGGTGTCGATCCCGTGCGCGAGCAGGGCATTGACCACGGCTTCGCCGGTGGTCATCCGGATCGCCTGCGCGCTGGATTTACCGCGGGCAGCCGTCTTCTTGGTTGGTTTCGGCATTGATTCCGTCTGGATTGATTTTCAACCCTCAGAATGCAGATCGAGGCGGTTCTGTCGAGGCATTCCCTCGCCTTGACAAAGCACGACCCCCATGCGCTTTTCCCGCGCCTCCAGCCCACTTTCAGCGACGAATCGACCGCCATGCATCGTTACCGCTCCCACACCTGCGGCGCGCTCCGTGAGAGCAACATCGGGACCGCCGTGCGGCTGTCCGGGTGGGTCCACCGGGTCCGCGACCATGGCGGCGTGCTGTTCATCGATTTGCGCGACCATTATGGGCTGACTCAGGTGGTCGCCGACCCCGACAGCCCAGCTTTCAAGGATGCCGAGAAGCTGCGCTCGGAATGGGTAGTCCGGGTCGACGGCAAGGTTCGCAATCGTCCGGCCGGCACCGAGAACACAGACCTGCCCACCGGGTTGATCGAGGTATTCGCTACCGAGATCGAGGTGCTGGGTCCGGCGGGCGAGTTGCCCATGCCGGTATTCGGCGATCAGGAATATCCGGAAGACATCCGGCTGCGTTACCGCTTCCTCGATCTGC
>CAZIKZ010000066.1:0-16839 GCA_964539845.1 uncultured Hyphomicrobiales bacterium | reverse complement strand
CGATAGCCTCAAGGCCTGAGCGATCGCTCTTTAATGATTGAAAGCCCCCGGATGCCGTCAGCGTCCGGGGGCTTTTTCATTGCTGCCGTCCAGTCTCATTGTCTCGCATCCTTCTTGTCTTGCACTTTTTAATCCGCGGACGAACAGCGCGCACGATGCATGCTCATGCACGTCGCAGATCAATTGAAAGATCGAGTTGGCTCAACTGGTCATGCCGGATGCGCAAGCCGGGAACATTATCGCGGGCGCTGAGTTCCAAAGCTCGCGGCCGCAAGTTCCCTCAGTGCCGCGAGCATTTGCTCACAAGGAGACATCCCATGGCCAGGCAATCCAGCAACGCATTGTCGCGATTGGCATCGCGCGTCCTGAAGGGCGCCGAAGCGACCCGCAAGGATATCATGCGGCTCGCCGCCTCCGTGCTCAGTCAGGACGAGACCAAGGGCGTGCGCAAGGCGAAGAAGAAAAAGTCGGCGGTGAAAAAGCGCAAGGCTAAAAAGCGCGCGGCAAAAAAGCGGAAATAGTGATGTGACCAACTTCGTTCGCAGCGTACGGCGTGCGCAGTATCGCGCGCTGCGAACGAGGTTGCCGGATCGTCCGCGGGCGCAGCGATCAGCCGACGAACCTGACGCCGAGGCGGGCGGTGGTTGCGGCCGGCTCGAGCCTGCCGTCAGTCTACCAGCGGTATCGCACCGCGCCCTTGCCGGCATAGCTCTGCGTGTTGCCGGAGAACTCGCCCTCGAAGCTTCCCGCGAGCGAGACGCCGCTCAGCAGTGCGAGTTCGGCTCCGGCCGACACAAGAAGCGAGTCTGCATCCGGCTGCGCGCCGTTCACCGTGAAGGCGGTGCCGGGCAGGGCCATGAAGCCGGCATTGGCGATGCGGTCGGTGTCATAGTCATGCGCCCAGGCGGCGCGTCCGCGCAGCGTCAGCAGCGCGTCCCGCATCGGCATCGCATAGTCGACGCGCGCACCGAACTCGCTGCGGGTCTGCGTATCGGTGCGGCCGGCATAGGCGAGGGCGAAGGTGTTGGCGCCCGACGTTGCGCGTTCGGTGTAGGACGGCAGATCGAGGCTCACCACCTGCACCGCCGCGTAAGGCGTCAGACCGGCCATTGTTCCGCCGACGCGCCAGCCGCCCTCGGCACGACCGGCGAAAGTGTTGGCATTGAAATCCGCCTCGAGTTTGTCGGTGCCGGCAATCGAGACTGTGCGCTTCATGCTGAAGTCCTGCCAGCCATAGCCGAGCGCGCCCATCAGATACGCAGCGCCCCAGTTCTGGCGTGCATAGACCGACGCCTGGAACATGTCGGACGTACCGCCGCCGAGCCCCTGATCGAGACCGAAGCTTGTGCCGCCGCCTGCGAGCGCGAAGCCGATCAGCGTATCGGGCGAGAGCCTGCGATCCGCACCGGCCGCGAAGCCATAGGCTCTACTCGTCGTGTCGTGCGATCCGACCTGCGCATTGCCTTCGGTGGTGGCGCTGCCGCCATAGCCGCCGCCCCACACGCTCCAGCGCGATGCGAACGGGTCGGCAAGAGCAGGGGCCTTGGTGATGGGCGCATCTTTCAGGTCGCGCTTCGGTGTCACCGCGGCATAGGCGAGCCGCACCTCCTCGGACTGCGCCTGCGCTGTCGGCGCAAACGGCATCGCACCGCCGCCAAACCCGCCGCGGTTCTCCGCGAACGGATCGAAGATCATGTTGAAGAATGAATTCCACGCCATGAAGGTCGAGGTGGAGACCGACGCGCCGGGCTCGCCGGACGCCTGGCTCAACGCATTGCGCAGCGCGTCGCCCGTCAACCCGAACAGCGTGGCGAAGGCAGGGGGCAGGCCGCCGCCCGAATTGAAATAGCTGCTCAGCGCATCGACGACATTCTGCTGGTTGACCGGAAGGCCGGTGACGTTCGCGAGCGCCGGATTCAGTCGCAGGACGACGTCATCGCCCAGGTTGAGCACGCTGGCAGCGAAGCCAACCGGCACATTGTTCGCGATCACTTCGTTGAATGTACCGGCAATCCCGCCGGTCTGCATGATCACGTATTGACGCGCGACATAGGCGCCGAGCGCGAATTGCGCGTTCACGATGCCACCGCTCAAATTCGCGGTGCCGTTGACGATGGCCGACGACACTGCCGCCGGATCGACGAAGACGCGATATATGCCGCCGCCGGCAAAGTTTACATTGCCGGCCACCGTCATCTGCGAGCCGGCGGTGCCGTTGCCGGGTGCGAACACGCCGCCATTGACGGTGATGTCTTGCACATTGCCGATGCCGCCGAAGGCGCCGCCTCCGTTCACGACGGTGCTCGAATTGGTCAGCGACCCATTCACCACCAGCGTGCCGGCGTTTACGGTCGTCGCGCCGAAATGATCCTGCGTGCCCGAGAAGGTCTGCATGCCGGTGCCTTCTTTGGTGAAGCCGCCGGAGCCTGACATCGTGCCTGAAAACGTCGTCGATGTGTTGTTGCCGCCCGTGGTCAGGGTCGCAGTGCCAAGGGTGATGTGGCCGGCGCCGGCCAGCGAGCCGATGGTCTGACTAAAATTGTTGAGATCGAGTGTCGTGCCCGTTGTGACGACGTGCGCGCTGTTGGTGGAGAAGGTGTTGGTGGCGCCTGCCCGCAGCGTGCCGTCATTGACGTTGGTGGCGCCGGTATAGATATTGACGCCGCTAAACACGAGCGTGCCGCTTCCGATCTTGTTGATCCCGAAGACGCCGGTCGATGAGATGTCGCCCGCGTGCGTGCCGGTCGCACCGGTACCGACATTGATGTCGAGGTCGGCCTGCAGATCGGTCGCGTTCGAAATCGAGATGCCGTTCTGGATATCGAGGGTGGAGCCGAGCACCGTGAAGGTACCGGTGCCGAGCGCGTTGTTGTGGCCGGCGCTGATCGTGCCGCCATTGATGGTGACGCCGCCGGTGAAGGTGTTGTTGCCATTGAGCACGAGCGTCCCGGTGCCGGTCTTGCTCAGCCCCCACACGCCTTCGCCGGAATAGCCGGCGCAGCCAACGCCGGTCGTGCAGATCGGGCCGCCGGTCGCATAGGTGCCGCTGCCGCCCGAACCGCTCTGGTCGGCGATGCCGTCGGAAATCGTCTGCGTGCTGCCCGCGGCCGGGTTGAAAGCAAGGGTGCCGTTGCCTTGCAGGAACAGGCCGGAGCCGAAGGCGGAGCCTGCGGTTACGCCAGTGCCGCCGGTGACCGCGTTGCCGTTGACCGTGAGATTGCCCTGCAGATTGAGCGTACCGCCTTCGACCACGAAGATTGCACCGCCCATCCCGCCGCCGCCGCCGCCGCCGAGCGCCCCGCCGCTGCCGCCGCCGAAGCCGCCGCCCGCGCCGCCGCCGCCGCCGCCGCCGCCCCCGAGGCCGCCGAGGCCGGCGAGGCCGTTGCCACTAGAACCGCCGCCACCACCGAAGCCACCATTGCCGGTGCCATTGGCGGCAGCGCCGCCGCCGCCGCCGCCGAAGCCGCCATTGCCGCCGGCGAGGCCGATGGCACTAGCGCCGCCGACACCGCCACCGCCACCGGCTTGAAACGCTCCTGCGCCGCCGCCACCGCCGTCCGCGCCGCCGGTGCCTGGAGCGCCGCCGCCAGCTCCGTTCCCCGCATTGGCAGCGCCGACCGCGATCCCGGCAGCTCCATTCGTGCCCGGCGCGTTGCCACCCGCGGCGCCGGCCCCGATTCCGCCGCCGCCGCCGCCGGCGCCGGAATCGATGGAGGCTCCGCCGGCGCCGCCCATTCCGCCACCGCCTGCTACACTGCCGGCGCCGCTGTTGCCGCCGGCTCCGCCCTGGGCCACGTTGCCATTGAGGTTGACGTTGGCGACGGTCACCGTCGCGCCGGCATTGACAAAGAGCGCGCCCCCGAGGCCCGCACCACCGCCACCGGACCAACCGCCCTCGCCGCCGTCGCCACCTTTTGCGACGGCGTTGGTGATGGTGAGGTCCTGGACCGTCGCCGAGCCGGAATAGACGAACAACCCGCGATAGGTGTTGGCGCCATTGATCGCGAACTGGCTGCCGGTATCGCTGCGAATCGTGGTGCCGATGCCTTGGAGCGCCGGCAGATCCTGCGACAGCGTGATGTTGCCTCTGAGCACAATCTCCGTATTCGGCGTGGTGCGCGCGGTCTCGATCGCGCTGCGCAGATCGGTCTCATTGAAAACATCGATGGCAAAGGCGGGATGAGATCCCAAAACGGCGAGCGCCGTTCCCGCCAGCAACGCGCCGCGCAAACGCCGTAGCGCCGAACAAGTCGGTTGCAAGCAAAGTGACATCGCGTGGTTTCCCCCAACATCCCGGCACCATCTGATGGTCAACGCAAAATTTGCGCAACCACTGATCGCGGCGTTAGCCGCTTTTAGAGCATTGTTTTTGTTGCTGTTTTACAGATGAGTGACGTCAATTGCGCTCGCTGCACAAAGTCCCACAGCGCACGCGGTGGCATGGGGCGAGGGGCGGCCGGTGAAATTGCGTCTCCCTCCGGACACACTTTGTCCAGTTCTGAACCGTGTCAGTAAGTAGTCGTTAAGCCTGCACTCCCTAAGCAGTATGGATCAGTGGGGGAGGGGCGACTCGTGGCCGACCGCTGGCGGGCGATCATTTTTGCTGCGGTAGCGCTGCTGGTGACGGACCATGTGTCCGCGCAGGCGCAGAGCCGCGCGACGGCGCCCGCGTCATTGCCGGTCGCAACCGATGTTCGCGTCGCCGGCGATGACACCCAGACCCGCCTCGTCATGGACGTCACCGCGACCATCGGGCTGCGCGCATTCACGCTCGCCGATCCCTATCGCGTTGTCGTCGACATTCCCCAGACCGTATTCCAGCTCCCGGCCAAAGCCGGCGAGAGAGGGCGCGGGCTGATCAAGGCCTATCGTTATGGGCTGGTGATGGCGGGCGGCTCGCGCATCGTCATCGATGTCTCAAAGCCGGTGCGGATCGAAAAGGCGACCGTGCTGGAAGCGCACGGCGGTGAGCCCGCGCGGCTGGTGCTCGATCTTTCCGCGACCGATCGCGAGGCCTTCATGCGCCATCTGGCGCTGGACCGCTCGGCAATACGGTCCAGTGTGGCGATTCCGGCCATCACGCGTCCGCAGGACAAGCGATCCGGGGACCAGCGCCCGCTGATCGTGATCGATCCCGGCCATGGCGGTCCCGATACCGGCACCAAGGCGGGCGGCGGCGAGATCATGGAAAAGAACGTGGTGCTCGATTTCTCGCTGACGCTGCGCGATCAGCTTGAGAAGAGCGGGCGCTACCGCGTGGTGATGACCCGCACCGACGACACCTTCATCCCGCTGGCGGAGCGGGTGAAGTTCGCGCGCCATCGCCAGGCCGCGCTGTTCATCTCGGTGCATGCCGACGCGTTGCCGAAGTCGGAAGGGGACGTGCAGGGGGCGACGGTCTACACGCTGTCCGACACCGCTTCCGACGCCGAGGCGGCCAAGCTCGCGGAGGACGAGAACCGTTCGGACGTGATTGCCGGCATCGATCTCGCCAAGGAGCCGGATGACGTGGCCGACATCCTGCTGGATCTGGCGCACCGCGAGACCAAGACGTTTTCCCATGCGTTCGCGCGGCTTCTGGTCGGGGAGATGAAGAATTCGGTCCGGTTGCACAAGAAGCCGCTGAAATCGGCGGGGTTTGTCGTGCTGAAGGCGCCCGATGTGCCGTCGGTGCTGATCGAACTCGGCTACATGACCAATCGGCAGGATTTGAAGCTCCTGACCTCGGAAGCCTGGCGCGCCAAGGCCGCCGGAACCATGGTGCAGGCGGTCGAGCAGTTCTTCCGGACCCGGGTGGCGGGGGCGGAGGCTTCGGCCGGGCGGCGGTAACCCTCTGGGGAAAAGCCTCAGTTTCGACATGAAAAACGGCGACCAGTCGCGTGTGGGGTCGCTGTAAAATCAGCGCAAATCCCGATATAGTGTGCCGAGTTTCCCTGCGTCGCCTGCGGCCTGAGCCGCAGCGGTCCGATTCGCGCCAATGGTTGAACCATCATGAGACTGATGCTGCGCTTCTTCGGCTTCCTGTTCGCGGTCGGGACCATCCTGTTTCTGGTCGGTGTCGCGGGCGTCGCGGGCATGATGTGGCATTACTCGAAGGACCTGCCGGATTATTCCCAGCTGCAGGATTATGAGCCGCCGGTGATGACGCGCGTGCACGCGACCGACGGGTCGCTGGTCGCCGAATATGCGCGCGAGCGCCGCTTGTATCTGCCGATCCAGGCGGTGCCGAAGAGGGTGATCCACGCCTTCCTCTCGGCCGAGGACAAGAACTTCTACGAGCATGGCGGTCTCGATTTTACGGGCATGGCGCGCGCTGGCGTGTCGTTCGCGCAGAATTATGGCTCCGGTCGCCGTCCCCAGGGCGCCTCCACGATCACGCAGCAGGTCGCGAAAAACTTCCTCCTGACCAACGAAGTATCGTTCACCCGCAAAATCAAGGAAGCGCTGCTGTCGATGAAGATCGAGCGCGCTTACACCAAGGACAAGATTCTCGAACTGTACCTCAACGAGATCTATCTCGGCTTCTCCGCCTATGGCATTGCGGCCGCGTCGCTCCTCTATTTCGACAAGTCCGTTCATGAACTGACGGTCGCGGAAGCGGCTTATCTCGCCGCGTTGCCGAAGGCGCCATCGACTCTGCATCCGTTCCGTCAGCGCGAGCGCGCAACCGAGCGCCGCAACTACGTCATCGATCGCATGGTCGAGAACGGTTACGTGAAATCCGACGAAGGCGAGACCGCAAAGAAGCTGCCGCTCGCCGTGACTGCACGCACCACCGGTACGCATATCTTCGCCGGCGAGTTTTTCGCCGAGGAAGTGCGTCGCGAGATTTACGACCGCTACGGCGAGAAGAAGCTGTACGAAGGCGGGCTTTCGGTGCGTACGACGCTCGACCCGAAGCTTCAGCAACTCGCCCGCAAGGCACTCGTGGATGGCATGATCCGCTATGACGAGAGGGCCGGTTACCGCGGGGCCGTCCAGAAGCTTGATATTTCTGGCGACTGGGGCGTCAAGCTCGCCGAGGTCAAGGCGTTGTCTGACATCGGCTGGAAAATGGCTGTTGTGCTCGAAACCTCTGATCAGTCCGCGCGCATTGGCTTCCAGCCGGCGCGCGAGCCAGGCGGGGCTGTCGTGCGCGAGCGTCGCGTCGGAATCGTTCCGCTCGATGGCGTGAAATGGGCGAAGCCCGCAGCCGGTCCGCAGCGCGGACGCGTCCCTGCCAAGGTCAATCAGGCGCTTGAGCCCGGCGATGTGATCTATGTCGAGCCGCTCAATGCAAAGGATGGTCAGGAGGCGCAATATCGCCTGCGGCAGATCCCGGAAATTTCCGGCGCCATCACGGTCATGGACCCATGGACCGGCCGGGTGCTGGCAATGGTCGGCGGGTTCTCGTTCGACCAGAGCCAGTTCAACCGCGCAACGCAGGCGCTGCGGCAGCCGGGTTCGTCGTTCAAGCCGTTCGTTTACGCGGCTGCGCTCGATAACGGCTACACGCCGTCCACAGTTGTGATGGATTCACCGCTCTCGATCGACCAGGGGCCGGGGGCAGGCGTCTGGTCGCCGCAGAACTATTCGGCCGGCAAGTTTTACGGTCCGCAGACGCTGCGTTTCGGTATCGAGCATTCGCGCAACGTGATGACGGTGCGGCTTGCGCAGGACGTCGGCATGCCGCTGATCGCGGAATATGCGAAGCGCTTCGGCGTCTATGACGATCTGCCGCCTTATCTGTCCTTCGCGCTGGGCGCCGGCGAAACCACGACGCTGCGTATGACTGCGGCCTATTCGATGTTTGCGAATGGCGGTCGCCGCATCAAGCCGACGCTGATCGACCGTATCCAGGATCGCTATGGTCATACGATCTACAAGCATGATCAGCGCGAATGCCGCGGCTGCGATGCCGATCGCTGGGCAAACCAGCCGGAGCCGACCCTTATCGACAAGCGCGAGCAGGTGATCGATCCGATGACTGCCTATCAGATCACCTCGATGATGGAAGGCGTGGTCCAGCGTGGCACCGCCACGACCCTTCGCGAGGTCGGCAAGCCGGTTGCCGGCAAGACCGGCACCACGAACGACGAGAAGGATGCGTGGTTTGTCGGCTTCTCTCCGGATATCGCGGTCGGGGTCTATCTCGGATTCGACAAGCCGAAGCCGATGGGGCGAGGATCAACGGGCGGCCAGTTGGCTGCGCCGATCATCCGCGATTTTCTGAAAGTCGCGCTGGCCGACAAGTCGGCAGTGCCGTTCCGCGTGCCGGCGGGTATCAAGCTCATTCGTATCGATCCGAAGAGTGGCATGCGTGCCAGCGCCGGTGCCGAGCGCGTCATCCTCGAGGCCTTCAAGCCCGGCACTGCACCGCCGGATTCGTATTCGGTCGTGGGCTATTCGGAATCCGGGGAGCGTTCGTTCGAGCCTGCCGGTGGCCCGGCTCCGGCCGCTGCACCGCCGCCGCCGTCAATGAATCCGTTCGAGCGGCTGTTCCGACCGGGTCTCGGCGGCTTGCATTGATCATGCTTCGCGGCTGACAACGGATATGTTGTCAGCCACTTGATCTCCGTCTGGATCGAAGTGCTTTTGCGCGAACGCGCCGGGTCGGCGTTCGCTTCACGAATGATCGGCACCCGTTCGCGGACGTCGCTTTGCCCGTTGCCTTCGCGGACGCCAGTCGCTACATCCCGCCTCGAACAATTGCGCGGGGCGTTCGGTCCCGCCGCCGGGGGCTCTATGCGCGCGGAAACACAGTCTGTCGTCGAGGATATCAAGCGGTCGGTCGGGCTGCTGAGGAGGCATCTTTGACTTCGATGCTTCCAATGCTCGTCTTGCCGAACTGAACCAGGTCGCCGAAGATCCGGAACTCTGGAACGACCCGCAGCGCGCGTCCAAGGTCATGCAGGAGCGTAACGCGCTCGAGGATCAACTCAATTCGATCGGCCGGATCGAGCGCGAGCTTGATGATCAGCTTATGCTGATCGAACTCGGTGAGGCCGAGAAGGACCAATCCGTCATCGCTGACGCGGAGGCCACGCTTCAGAAGCTGAAGAACGAGGCGGCGCGCCGCGAACTTGAGGCGCTCCTGTCGGGCGAAGCCGATTCTTTCGACTCCTTCCTTGAAGTTCATGCGGGCGCGGGCGGCACCGAGAGCCAGGACTGGGCGAACATGCTGCTACGCATGTTTACGCGCTGGGCGGAGCAGCACGACTATAAGGTCGAGTACATGGAAGAGTCGCCCGGCGAAGGGGCGGGTATCAAGTCGGCGACCGTCAAGATCACGGGCCGCAATGCGTATGGGTGGCTGAAATCGGAGAATGGCGTGCACCGTCTCGTGCGCATTTCGCCGTTTGACTCCAACGCGCGCCGCCACACGTCGTTTGCGAGCGTCAATGTCTACCCGGTGATCGACGACCGCATCCAGATCGACATCAACGAGGCCGATGTCCGCACCGATACCATGCGGGCGCAGGGCGCGGGTGGACAGCACGTCAACAAGACTGAGTCCGCGATCCGACTGACCCATATCCCGTCCGGCATCGTGGTGTTCTGCCAGAACGATCGCTCGCAGCACCGCAATCGTGCGCAGGCTTGGGACATGCTGCGCGCAAAAATGTACGAAGCCGAGTTGAAGCGGCGGGAAGAAAAGGCGGCTGCGGAAAATGCAGCCAAGACCGATATCGGCTGGGGTCACCAGATCCGGTCCTATGTGTTGCAGCCCTATCAGATGGTGAAGGACCTGCGCACGGGCGTGTCATCATCCGACACCGGCGGCGTACTGGATGGTGACCTCGACCAGTTCATGGCAGCCGCGCTCGCGCAGAAGGCATTCGGCGGCGGGCCGGATGAGGTCGAAGACGTCGACTGACGGATGCGTTAGCTCGCGCGCTTTCTTCGTGCGCAAACGTGTCGTCGTGCAAAAAACGTCATGGCGCACAACGCGTGCTCTTGAAGCACGCATCATCGTCCCAATGCGTCATCACTCACAATGCAACATCAGGCGGATAAGCAATCCGGAAAAGCCAGTCTTGCTGACATTGTCAGTCTTGCTGGCAGAGTATCACCGGGGCGGGCCAAGGCGGGGCATTGCCTGACTGATGCTGCCCCTGGGGCCCGCGCCGGCAAACCGCTCGTGTTGACTTCGCCGCTACGCAGCCCGCCGAACGATTCAGGCGGCGATCTTCGCGGCTTCCTGCATCGGTGGCTCCATCTCAACCTCCGTGCTCGTGACGTTAGGATGCTGAGCCTGAATCATCCACAGCGGAAGTCAAGTCACGAAACATGGCGTTGTGGAGAAACAATCGACGATCGCCCCGCTTATGGAACTCAGTTCAATCCGAGTCGAATTCCCGCACGCAGGTATTTCTGCGGATCGACCGCTTCGCCATCGACACGTGTTTCGTAATGCAGATGTGGCCCGGTAGAGCGCCCCGTGGAACCGAGCTTTCCAATGATTTGTCCGATCTTCACGGACTGCCCGACCTTCACATCGATCGCGGACAAATGCGCATAGCGTGTCGACAATCCGTTCCTGTGTTCGACCTCGATCATCTTGCCGTAGCCGCCGTTATTGCCGGCGATCGTAACCTTTCCATTCGCGGTTGCGCGGACCGGATCGCCGGTGTCGCCGCGCATGTCGAGGCCAGTATGCACCGCAGGCGAACGCAGGAACGGATCCATGCGCATGCCGAAACCCGACGACAGGTCGATCTCGCCGCTCACCGGCTTGCGCACCGGTACGTCGAGCAACGTGCGCGTGAGACGATCGACCTGCGAGCGGGTGAGATGGATACGATAGAGTTGACGCTCGAATGATTTCTCGTCCGCCGTGACATTGGCGGGGACGAACGGGCCGCCGACGCCTGCGGGTGGCGGCGGCGCGGGCAACGCTTTTCCGGGATTGATGCCGAGATCGGTCAATACGCTGCGCATACGGCGTGCGCGGCCTTCGAAGGTCTCTTCAAGCGCGTTGAGCGAGACGGACTGCTTTGCCTCCATCTGCTCGAGCGATTCCTGCATGCGGGCCAACGCACCCGCCACACCGCCGCGTGTCTTGGCGCCGTTGCGCAGATTGATTGCCGGCAGGATGCGCGATTCCAGCCGGGCTTCGCGGTCCGGCGGGGCCCGGAAAATCACAGTGTCGTTGATCGGGGAGGGCTTCGGGTTCGCGTTTTTCCCCGCGTCACTGCCGCGTGCGGGTTTCGGAATCGAACCGGTCGGCGTGTAGTCCGGTAGCGAGCCGAGCGTCGCGGCGCGCTGCTCCAGCACGGATTGCTTGCGCACGAGCGCTTCGAGCTTGTGCTCGAATTGCTCCTGATCGAGCAATTGCCGGCTCGCGATGCGGTCGACCTGGGCGCGCAATTCCGCGATTCGATCTTCGTAAGCGTATTGCATTTCCGCCTGACGCGAGATCAGACGCTTCAGGACATCGTCGTGGAAGGCGAAATAGGTGCCGGTCAGAATCGACCAGCCGGCCATCACGACCAGACTGCCGACCACGATCCAGAACGCCACCGGTCCGAGCCGGACCTGGCGCCGGCCATGAACCAGCGTGTAGTCCGCCGATCCGTCGCGCCGACGCTGCTTCTGCGGCTGGGCGGCTGCGCGCAGATGTGGAGCATGCGCCTGATGCGGATCCGGATGGTGACCCTTCGGGTACTCATACGCCCACTGATCCGTGTGCCGATTGGAATTGGGGTGATGTGAATGCGGTCGGTAGGACATGGAAACTCCCCGCCGGTCCCCTCGGCGGGCCGACGCTGAACAGCGCCGATTTCAGTCCCGTATGGTTAATTTTCCGCAAATTATTCGGTGTTAGAGCCTTATAATGCCATCGCCGCCGCAAGGACCTCCTCCGCATGACCGGGCACTTTGACGCTTTGCCAGACTTTGGCGATTCGACCGTCCGGCCCGAGCAGGACGGTGGTCCGTTTCACGCCCATGAAGGTTCGGCCGTACAGCTTTTTCTCACCCCAGACGCCGTAGGCCTCGAGCATCGCGTGTTGCTCGTCGGAGAGCAGGCGGACCGTGAGGTCATGCTTCTTGCGGAAGCGGTCGAGTTTTCCGACCGGGTCTGCGGAGATGCCCAGGACACTGGTGCTGGTCTTTGCAAAAGCCTTCGCCAGCCGCGAGAAATCGATCGCCTCTGTGGTGCAGCCCGGGGTGTCCGCCTTCGGATAGAAATAGAGGACGAGCTTTTTTCCCTTGAATTCGGCGAGCGAAACCGTGGCGCCGTCGGCGTCCGGGAGTGCGAATTTGGGGGCCTTGTCTCCCTCGGCCAGAGCTTTGGTCATATGCCTTCCTTTCGACGCTTTCGACGGCTCAATCTCGCCGTTCGATCCCGCTTTTGGGCGAAAGCGGGTGGATGTCACTGCATACAGGTCAACTTGTCTGGCGACGTTACCGGCGCTGGCGATACGGACAAGGGGATGTCCGACCCGGCATGACCAAACCGGCTCCGCGACTGCACGGACTACGCGATCTCGAAGATACACTTCGGGAACATCGCAGCGCGTGCGGAAAAGATTTGCGGTCGCAGGCGCTGCGCATCTGGTGGCAGATGCGCCGTTTCGCGCGGCGCCCGCTTGCTCGCCGTATCGGCATCGGGGTGGGCGGGTTTGCCGCGGTCATGCTCGTGCTCGCGGCCGGGCTCTGGATTCGGCTGGCCATCGCGCCGATCGAGATCAATTTCGTTTCGCCATGGCTGGCCGCCGCCATTGAGCGGAATATCGGGCAGGCCCACCGCGTTGCGATCGGTGGAACTCAGATCGAGCGCGACGACGCGGGCCGCACGGCCGTTCGCATCCGGGATATGCAGATTCGCGACACCGATGGCGTCGTCGTGGCGAGCGCACCGAAGGCTGAAGTCGCGGTGTCGGGCTCGAGTCTGCTGCGCGGCGAAGTGCGCGCGCGCCGGGTGAGTCTTGTGGGTGCGGAGCTTTCCGTCCGCATCGAGGAAGACGGCCAGGTCACGATCTCGACCGGCGCGGAAACGCGGCCGCTCGCGGTGACGCCTGCGATCGTAAAACCTGCGCCGCTTCCCGGACAGGCTGTCGCCGCCGAAGCGCCGGCACCGGCCGAGCCAACGGGAGCCGAACGGTTCGTCGGGCTGATTGCCTGGCTCGACCGGATTTCGATGCAAGGCCTCGACGGGCAGGGACTCGGCGAGATCGGCTTGAAGAACGGCATTCTCAAGGTCGACGATCTGCGCACCGACAAGCACTGGACCTTTGAGCACATCAATTTCAGCCTGAACCGCCCGGGTCACGGCATCAGCATCAGTCTGAACTCCGAGGATGAAGCGCGCCCGTGGTCGCTGGCCGCATCGATCCGCCAGATCGGCGTGCAGCGCCGCCTGATCAGCATCGATCTGAAGCAGGTCTCCACCAAGGATCTGTTCCTCGCGACGAGGATCGGGAGCGGGCAGTTTCATGCCGACGTCCCGTTGTCGGGATCGATTCGTGCGGAGATCGGACCGGATTCCATGCCGCGCGTGGTGGAAGGCAAGATCGTCGCAGGCGCCGGGCTGATCGGCGATCCGGCCGACGTTGGCGGGCATTTCCGTATCGATCACGCCGACATCACGCTCGACTGGGACGCGCAGCGCCGCAATCTGACGATGCCGTTTCAGATTCTGGCGGGCGCCAACCGGTTTACGCTAATCAGCCGGTTCGAGGCGCCGGCGGGCCCGGAGCAGCCCTGGCGCGCTACGGTGACGGGCGGCTCGGTGGTGCTGACCGACGGGCTTTCCGATCCGCAGCCGATCATTCTCAACAAGATCATGCTGCGCGCCAATGTTGACCTCGTGCGCCGGCGGATCGAACTCGTGCAGGGCGATATCGGCGGTGGCAACATTGCTGCGTTCCTGAACGGCAGTGTCGATTTCTCAGGCGAGCCGCGGCTTCAGGCCGGCGTTGCGATGACGCCGATGTCGGCACAGATCGCGAAAAAGGTGTGGCCGGTTTTCGTTGCGACCAAGGTGCGCAACTGGGTCGTCGAGAATCTGCAAAGCGGCGATATCGAGCGCATCGACATCGCGACCAATTCGCCCATCGAAAACCTGAAGGAAGACGGACCTCCAATCTCGCAGGACGGATTGTCCGTCGACATCACCGTTCGCAACGCGACGATCCGGCCGGTCACGGGCATGCCGCCGATCACGGATGCCGATGTCAGGACCAGCATCAAGGGCCGGCGCGTTGTGGTTTCGGTCGGTCGCGGCATTATCGATCTCGGCGGCGGCCGCAAGCTCACCGTCAGCAACGGTGTGTTTGAAGTCCCCGATACGCATCCGAAGGCGCCGCCCGCGCGGGCGCAATTCCGCATCGACGGTCCGGTGCCGGCCGCGCTCGAATTGCTCGGCAGCGAACGGCTACGCGGCCAGGCCTCGGTTCCCATGGATTCCGCGAACAGCCGCGGCAATCTCAGCGGGCAGGTGACCGTCGCGCTCCCGATCACCAAGGATCCGGAGCCCGGCGCGACGCAATACACGATCGCCCTCGATGTCGCGGGCTTCTCCGCCGACAAGATGGTGATGGGCCAGAAGATCGAGGCGCAGGCGCTGAAAGTGAGCGCGGACAATCGCGGCTACCAGATCAGGGGCGATGTCCGGATCAATGGCACGCCGGCGGCGCTGGATTATCGCAAGGCCGTGGACAGCCCCGAGGCCGACGTGCAGGTGCGTGCAACTCTCGATGAGGCGGCACGCGCGCGCTTTGGATTCGGCACGGGCCCGGCGCTCGCCGGGCCGGTGCCGCTGAAGATTTCCGGCAAGATCGCCGACAACAAGGACGTCAAGCTCACGGTCGACGCCGATCTGACGCCTGCCAAGATCGACAATCTGCTGCCGGGCTGGGTCAAGCCTGCCGGCAGGAAGAACCAGGCGACGTTCACCGTCCTGACGCGCGACAAGACCACCCGTTTCGACGACGTCACCATCGACGGGTCGGGCGTGAATGTGCGCGGCACCGTCGAACTCGATGAAAAGGGCGATCTGTCCCTCGCGAATTTCCCGGTCTTCGCGATGTCCGACGGCGACAAGACCAGCGTGAAGGCGGAGCGCAATTCCGACGGCGTGCTGCGCGTCTCGATGCGTGGCGATGTGTATGACGGCCGCAATTTCGTGAAGGCCTTTTTCGGTAACGGCGAACATGGCGAAAAGCCGAAGGCCGATCCGATCGATCTCGATTTCGACATGAAGCTTGGCGTGATCGCCGGCCATAACGGCGAGGCCCTGCGCCGCGTCGAAATGCGGATGGCGCGCCGCAACGGGCAGATCCGTACCTTCGCGCTCAGTTCGTCGATCGGACAAAATGGAACGCTGACCGGCGACATGCGCGCATCCGCGCAGCGCCGCAACGTCCTGCATTTCGAGACGCAGGATGCCGGCGCGCTGATGCGTTTCACCGATACCTATCCGCGTGTCCAGGGCGGACAGATGTCGGTCACCATGGACGTGCCGACACCCGATCAGGCGCCGCAGGATGGCATCATCACTGTCCAGAACTTCGTGGTGCGCGGCGAGCCGAAGCTCAACGGCGTCGTTGGCGGTGGGCAGAACGATTCACGCGGTGTCGATTTCACGCGGATGAGGGTGGACTTCACGCGGACCAGCGGCCGGCTGCAGATCAAGGAAGGCATCGTTCAGGGACCTGTCATCGGCGCCACGATGGATGGCCTGATCGATTTCGCCAAGAATGATGTGCGGATGCGCGGCACCATCGTTCCGCTTTACGGCATCAACAATCCGATTGGACAATTGCCCCTGGTCGGAGCGTTCCTCGGTGGTCCGAAGGAAGGATTGTTTGGCTTCACGTTCCAGGTGGTCGGCCCGCCGAGTGCTCCGACGCTCAACGTGAATCCGGCCTCGGGCCTTATGCCCGGCTTCCTGCGCAAATTCTTCGAATATCCGACCGCGCGTCCGCTCGAGCCGGCTGAGGTGGCTCCGATCCCGCCGATGCCGATCCGCTAACGGATCCGGAATTTATCGAAGCGATCGCGCGTCGTTGTCATGCCCCGCGAAAGCGGGGCATCCGGTTGGTCATTGAGGATTCTGTGTTCACCGGATCGCCCGCTTTCGCCGGCGATGACAAGCGAGGGTGGTTCAAGCTTGAAGCGAATGAAGCGTGATGAATTGACGCTGAATCAGTGATTTGTCATTGCGAGGAGCGTCAGCGACGAAGCAATCCATTTTACCTTGAAAAGGTGGATTGCTTCGCTTGCGCTCGCAATGACGTTGTTTCTGGCCGGGTCAGGCCGGCCGGAGCAGGACGTGTTTCTTGCGGCCGAGCGACAGCTTGATCACGGATTGCGGGGTGAGATGGCCCGGGTTGAGCGTCATCTTATCGTCGGTCACGGTTTCATCGTTGACCTTGAGACCGCCGCCCTTGATTTGCCGCCGCGCCTCGCTGGTTGAAGCGACAAGGCCGGCCTGCACGAAGGCGCTGAGCACGCCGAGCCCCTGGGCGAGATCGGCGGACTTGATTTCGATGGTCGGCAGATCTTCTGCCAGCGTGCCTTCCTCGAAGGTGCGGCGGGCGGTCCCGGCAGCCTGCTCGGCGGATTCGCGGCCATGCATCAACGCCGTCGCCTCGGTCGCGAGCGTCTTTTTCGCTTCGTTGATCTCCTGACCCTGAAGCGCAGCCAGCCTTGCGATCTCGTCGAGCGGCAGGACCGTAAACAGCTTCAGGAACCGTTCGACATCGCCGTCTTCGGTGTTGCGCCAGAATTGCCAATAGTCATACGGGCTCTTCATGTCGGCGTTGAGCCAGACCGCGCCGGCCGCCGTCTTGCCCATTTTGGCGCCGGACGATGTTGTGATCAGCGGTGCGGTCAGCGCGAAAAGCTGCGCAT
>CAZIKZ010000065.1:11240-17023 GCA_964539845.1 uncultured Hyphomicrobiales bacterium | reverse complement strand
GCATCGTCCCGGCCCGGATAGCCGACCAGGTCTCAATCAGGCGATCTGACAGCGTCCCGATCAGACGTTCGGAGTCATCGTCGCGTTCGACCAGATAGCCGCTTCTGCCCTCCTCGACCACCAGCTTGTATTGCGGCAGCGTCACCGCAACGATGGGGCGGCCAACAGACAGAAGCTCGAGCAGATAGCACGGCATGCCTTCGAACCATGACGTCAGGATGCCGGCGTGACACTGCTTCATGATCGCGGCCACCTGCCGAGAGGTCCGAAAGCCGTGGAAGGTCGTGAATGAGCGGACGAGTTCAAACTCGGAATAGCGCGCGGGATCGCTCGTGCCAATATAAT
Source organism: uncultured Hyphomicrobiales bacterium (assembly GCA_964539845.1). Taxonomy (GTDB): domain Bacteria; phylum Pseudomonadota; class Alphaproteobacteria; order Rhizobiales; family Xanthobacteraceae; genus Pseudorhodoplanes. The sequence goes on along the minus strand of CAZIKZ010000065.1, from coordinate 16,678 downwards.
GAAACTCGAACTTCCCGCCGAGCCGATCATGGACGTGTCGCAGTGTCTTGAACATCAGCGACGGATTCTTGAATTCGTCGAACCGGCCGGCAAAGACGACCCGGAACACCCCATCGCTTGTGTCGAAATCCGCACCGGTAAAGACCTCGGCATCGACCGCCACCGGCATGAAGACAGCGCGCTTCGCCGCGCTCGGCTTCTCGCGTTCAAGACGAGCCAGAATGTTCGGATTCACGCAGATGATGCGGCCAGCCAGACGAATTGCGATTTCCTCATTCAACCGATGGACGAACCAGAATTTCTTGATCAGCGAGTCCATCTTGTCAGTCTTGGAGCCCTCGCCATGAATCACCTGAACGATCGGACGGCGGAGGAGCGGTCCAAGGACAGCGAACTCGAACCGCTGCAGCTCGATGGTGGCACTCCGCGCAGCCCTGACGGCAAGACGAAGCGCCCGGAAATGCCGGACCAGGCCAAGCCCGAACTGAAAGGTCAATGAGGCGAAGATCGAGCGCGCCGCTTCCGTATGGTCGTCCGAGAAGCGGAGAACCGGCAGGAAATCAAACGTCCGGCCCTCTATTGTCAGCCGCTGAATTTCACCAAGCCGGCAATCGCCGCGGCCGTCGACTCCGACAAGCAGGACCTGCCAGTCGCGGGGTGCATGCGCCACCATCATTCGCACATGCGTTTCGATCCCGCCGACCTTGTTGCCGCGCGGGTCGATCGGATGGACGAGGCAGAGCATATGCTTCGCGGCGACGGCCTGTGCCGCACCCGCACCACTCACGACTTCCTGCAGTTCTTGTCTCGCCAACATCTCAGATAATGCCGTTCATCGCGTTGACCGCATGCGAATGAGTCATCCGCCTGCCAACCGGGCGAGGCTGGCGCAAAGGGCCTGCCATGCCGACGGAACCGATGCCGGCAAGGTCACGCCTTCGGGGACATAGATGAAGTTATTGATGTAGTCCTTGTAGCTGGCGCGATCACCCTCGCCGATCAGCGAGGTCGCCTGGAAGCGAGCCAGGTCAAACTCCTCGATTGGCCGGATACGGCTGCCCTCGACGAAGAAGCCGCGATAGCCGCGCTCCTGCATGAACCGTGCGATGTCCCGCACCGATCCGGCCTTATGTCTCTCTTCAATCTCAATCAGAAAAATCGGCTTGTCCGACGTGAGAATCCGGGTTGCCCCTTCGAGCACTTCTTGCTCGTGGCCCTCCACGTCGATCTTCACAAACCCGACTGGCTCGCGGACGATGTCATCCAGGCGGAACAGCGACACGCGCTGCGAGCGCCAGTGTCCACCCTCATCGCCGCCAACGTCCAGATGAGACCTGCTGTCCCACTCGTCGAGTGGAATTCGCAAGGTTGCTTCGCCGGGCTCGCTGGACAAGGCCCCCTCGATCAATGTCGTGCTCGCCGGCATCGACCGTCTCAGCGCAGTGGCGAGATGAGATTGCGGCTCAACCGCGACCACGCGCCGGCTGAACAAGCTGGTGCCGAGCGTGTAAATTCCGTGATGCGCCCCGGCATCGACAGAAACCAGCGAGCGATTGCACAGCAAAGGCAAGAGCCGAAGTTCGATCTCACCGCGGAACAACGCCTTGATGTAGCGCGCGTAGATCGCCTGTCTGGGAAACCGGGACAGCAACTTTTGCTTTGGGCTATTCAAGCGGCCCAATCCGACGTCATAAGTTGTCATTGGGGATGCTGCATTTCGTAATTCGGAGATGGTCTGGCCAGTAACTGTTTAGCGGAAGAACGCTCACCCGCGGCTTCGGAGCGAGATTACAAAATCGTAATCAGGACAGCGATCATCCTCATCAGAGGTAACGTCGCATAGCGCAAACTTCCACAGCCTCATTCGAGGTTTCAGACAATTCGAAGCACTAGGTTAACTCGACGCACGCCCATTGCTTTAGGTTAACGGACATCGTTTTAACCTTTCACTTTCCATTGTTTTGCTCCGCTGTGCCGTGGCGTGATACCGACCGGCATGAACGACATTCATCGCCGGCATGTTCTGGGTGGTCTGGCCGCGCTGGCCGGCGGTACCCTCCTCAATACATCGCCCACGCCCGGCGCAGCGGCGCCCGCGCAGAAGGCGCGCGATGTGGCCACCGCGCGCGGCATCCTCTTCGGATCCGCCTTCGATCAACACATCTATGCGAGCCCCTCCTACGCAAAGTTATTGCGCGACGAGTGCGCGATCTTGACGCCCGACTACAGCCTGAAATTCGACGCGCTGAGGAAAAGCCCCGACACCATCGATTTTTCCGTCGCTGATCGCCTTTTCGATTTTGCGGCCTCCAGCAATTTGAAAATGCGAGGCCACACGCTGATCTGGAACGACTTCATGCCGGACTGGACGCATCGTCTGTCCGGTCACGAGATGGAGCGGCTGCTGGATAGCCACATCGACTCGGTCGCTGGCCGCTATGCCGGCCGCGTTCACTCATGGGACGTAGTGAACGAGCCGATATGGATCGAAAGCTGGCACGAGGGCGGTTTGCGGGGTGGCCCCTGGTACAACGCCATGGGCCCGCGATACATCGCCCGCGCCTTCAGGCGAACCAAGCAGGTCGACCCGCATGCCAAGCTCGTATTGAACGAGGCGTATCTGGAGCATCGCTGGTACGATTCGCCTTTCGCGAAAAACAGATCGCAAAAGCCGGATTCGCCGTGGCCGAAATTTCGGGGGTATTTTCTCGATCTCGTCAGGCGCCTCCTTGATGAAGGCGTGCCGCTCGACGCCATCGGGATGGAATCGCACCTTTCGCCGAAATTCCGCGCTGAGTACGAGCGCGATTCATTGCTCGAATTCATGCACACCATCAAGGCGATGGGCCTCGACATCTACATCACCGAACTCGATGTCGACGATTCGACCTTTCCTGATGATTTTGCCAAGCGCGACAAGGGCGTCGCGGACTATTACCACATGTATCTCAAGGATGTTCTGTCGGTCGATGCCGTTCGCCTGCTGGTCACCTGGGAACTCAGCGACAGACACACCTCCGTTGCCGAAGATCTACAGTCCGGCCGCATCTCGGATGTGAGAATGCCGCGGATACTGCCCTTCGACTTCGACATGCGACCGAAGCCCGCCTACAACGCCATTATCGCGGCGCTAAAGGGCAAATGACGCCGATGGCAATCACGGGAATCCGGATTGCGATACAAGCGCACACGGCGACCCAACTCGCCGCCTGGCTACGCTACATGCTGGCTTTCGCGACCGTCCTGTTTCTATGGATGCCGCCGAGCGTCTTCGAACTCGTAGGCTGGAACTACCTCGGCGGTGGACCCGAATACGAAAAGATCCATATCGCAACCTATCTTCTGGTTGCCGCGACACTCGCCCTTTTCATGATCGACGCACATTTTCGCGGAAACGTCCTGTATTTGTGCCTGACCGACTGGCGGCTGATCTTCTTCGCTTTCGCGGTCGCCGCGACTGCCGCCTACGCAATCTTTTTCAAACAGCTGTCGATCGCGCCGTTCATCGACACGTTTCTCGCAGCGCTCGTCGTAGTGGTCGTCTGGATCTGCCTGCCCTACGACAACCTGCGTCAGTTGCGCACGCTTTTCGATGTGTTCTTCATCGTCAATATCGCATTGCTGTTCTTCGAATACGCCGCAAAAATTCTGGTGATCGGTAACGTGACGCCGGATTCGTATGAGTTCGGGCAGTTCCGCGGCCGCGCCTTCTTCGAGGGTCAGTTGTCTGCCGCCACGATGCTGGGCGTCTATTGCATCGCGAATCTGGTCTCGACGCCGATCCGGCTCAGCCGCGAGAGCGTCTTCCGGATCGCGCTCGTGCTCGCCTCGTTCGTCGCCATCTTTACCACAGGCGGCCGTACGGCGATGGTGGTCACAGCACTGGTGATCCTTCTTTACGTTGCGATCTCGTTCGTCAGTCAGCTTTCGTCCGGCCGCTTCAACAAGGCCGTCCTGGTATACGGCGTGGTGGGCATGCCGGTCTTGGTCGCGGGCATCTTTACGCTGCTCTATCTCGGCTTTTTCGACACCATGATCAGCCGGTTCGAATACGATATCGGCAGCGCAAGCACGCGGCAGATTGCACTCGATCTGATCGCCGACCTTCCACCGATGGAACTGTGGTTTGGAATGTCGCGCGACGACCTCATCGCACTGGTTCAAAGGCAGGAGCAGCTCAATCTCCTTGCCATCGAAATCTCCTGGGTCAACTTCATCCTGGCATGCGGACTTGCACTGACCATTCCGCTATTCGTCGCCTACGTGATTTTCCTGTTCAGCTTCATCCCGTATTACTCGAGCTTCTGGGCCGTCCTGCCGTCGCTGTTCCTTCTGATCGTAACCGCTGCATCAAACGGCATCTGGGCGAAAACAACGGTGCTGTCGGCGAGCCTCGCTATCATCCTCGCGTTTCTACGCCGTCCAGCGGACGAAGACGCGTAAATCCCCCAGATAGATAAGCCCGCCGCAAGCGCCAAGACCGGCGCCCACAGCGGGCTTTAAACATTTGCTTTCGCCGTCGATCTGACCGCCGGTCAGACGGCGCAGGCCATCTTGTGCCGCAGATCGTCGCCGACGATATCGTCCGCGATCAGCTTGCGGATATGCCCGATGCGCTGATAGCGCGGCCCCTCGAACTCCTCCAGTGTCACGCCTGCTTCGCGATATGCCTTGTAAAGCTGCTCGGCGCCCATGCGGGCATCCCATTGCGGCTTGAAGGCAGGCAGCGTCTTCGCGATCTTCTCGAAGCTGACCCGGTACGAACGCTTGTCCGGTCCGGCGTCATCGGCAAGCTCGAGCTGGCAACCTGGCACGACCTCGGCAACGATCTGGGCGAGGTCGCGGATGCGATAGTTGTGCGCGGTCTGGCCGACATTGAACGCCTCGTTCGAGACGAGGTGGGCCGGCGCTTCCATCGCGGCAATGAATGCGCGGGAGATATCTTCGATATGGACGATCGGGCGCCACGGAGATCCGTCGGATTTCAGATGAACCTTGCCAGTGGTGTAGGCCCAGGCCACCAGATTGTTGAGCACGATATCGAAGCGCAGCCGCGGCGACAGCCCATAAGCCGTAGCCGGCCGCAGATAGACCGGACAGAAATTGTCGTCGGCCAGTTGTGAAACTCCACGCTCGGTCTGCACTTTGGACTCGCCATAGGCGGTGACCGGGTTCAGCGCGCCGGTTTCGTCGATCATCTCCTCGCCGGCCTGACCGTAATTGCTGCAGGACGACGCGAAGACGAAGCGGCGTACGCCGGCACGCTTGGCCAATGTAGCCAGCCGCACGCTGGCGCGATGATTGATGTCGTCGGTGAGGCCGTGCCTCAAGTCACCGAGCGGATCATTCGAGAGAGCCGCAAGATGCAGCACGGCGTCAAAGCCATTGAGTTCGCGCGCTTCAACGTCGCGGACATCCTTGCGGATGGCCGGCACGCG